>NZ_CAXYKD010000002.1:0-139144 GCF_964277905.1 uncultured Sphingobacterium sp. | reverse complement strand
CATAGTCCCGACCATAGTTATAAGCCCCAAATCCCTGTTGTTCCCAATGACTGGGAACCGCAATCTTATCCCATTTTCCAGCCTTACGTCCCCCAGTTACCCAGAAGTCCCAATTGACCGTATGAACGTTGTCTGTTCCTGAGAGATAGTGTATTTGCTTCATCGTTTGTGCTGAGGCACTATGTGCCATCATAACGTATATCAAAGCAAAGAAGACAATTCGAATTTTAAGCATAGGTTTATTCATTGAATTAGCAAACCTCTAAAATAAAAAGTTCAGGACACTTAAGTATCCTGAACTTACCTGTATGGTTATGTTGCCAATATTGGCATTCACCCCCTGCGATACTGTTGAGACAGAACAGCACAGGATGACAAATTCATTCGGTATACCTAAACTTGCTGTATTAAATTGGTTATTTCCCAATTTAGACGGTGCCTACTTTTGGTATGATTTAGATAAAAAAAGCTATTATAGCAAAGGAAAGCCAGTAAAATAGTATCATATTTTTTATCATAAATTTAGGATTAATTGGTTATTTTAAAGGTTTTCATTCTCCCCGTTTGAAAACCTTTTTTTATAACAATCACTTTTATTAAGATGGCAACAGCATTACAATTTGATCATTATAAAAGCGTGAATATTTCGAAAGAAAGATCTCAGAAATACACTACTCCGTTCTAAAAGGTAAAGTAGGCAATCCTTCCTTATTAAAAAAATTGGGACGCGCTGTTTCATGCCAACCAAAGCTTTCATATATAGCATAAAACGATAGCCTGTCAATAATTAACAAGGCTATCAGTTTGCTTTTAACAGATTTGATAAAACCGTTTGATTTATCGTAAAAGCAGTTCCATGACGTACTCCCTTCGGAAAGCTCACCCGATCGGAGACATCCTCCCAGTTGATGCCGTCTTTGCTTCGTACAGCCCCATATTTGTGATCGCGGTATTTATCAAAATATACATATATATACTCCCCAACCTGCAGCGGAGCAGGCCCCTCCGCCCAATAATTTCCTGTAATCGGCTTAGAGACAGTCGTCGGAAATCCTTTCGCTAAACGCTTTGTTGTTGTGATCCGAATATTTTTCTCAGGTGGGTTAGAATTTTCATTTTTCAACACCATCATGTATTCCCCATTGGCCTGTTGCATAATGGCCGCATCGATGACACTAAATTCGGGATCAAAATATAACTTGGTTTTTGAAAAACGTTTAAAATCCTTTGTCGTGACGTTATACATCCGATGGTTCAAGCCTTTCTCACTGTCGCTGGTCTGTACCTCTTTATGTCGGCCCGGAATCGTCGTGGCCCAAATGATATAATATTCCTTCGTCGCCTTGTCGTAAAAAAGCTCCGGAGCCCATGCATTTTTCGCATCAGCTTCATCTACCATGACTGGTATTGCTTTTTGTTCGGTCCAATGTACAAGATCTTTGGAAGAAGAATATCCGATAATTTTATCCCACCAACCCGTTGTCCATACCAGGTGAAAGGTGCCATCAGGGCCTTGGCAAATACTGGGATCACGCATCAGCCTATCTTTTCCTACCGTTGGTATTAAGAAAGGTTTTCCCTGATTCAAGGGTTCCCATTTCATACCATCCAAACTATAAGCAAGATGCAGTCCGTCAGCACCATTACCTATAAAATAAGAGAAAAGGTAGACAGAAGATTGTGCCTTAACGAGGCAAGTTAAAATAACGAGGAGCGTGACTAGAAATTGTTTTTTCATTTTTATAATCTTATGAATAAGTCTATAACGAGTTTCCATTATAGAGCAGGAAACGAATACTTTAATCCAAATATAGTGTTACTTCATCGACCACTACGCCCTCATCAAGCGCTTTGATACGCAATATGTCCTGTTGCAATGAAGCTATCTTAAATTTAATCGTTCGAATGGCCTGGTTGCGCAAGACATTCTCTTTCCACTCCTCACTTCGTCCAATTGTTTTATAAGAAATGGCAGGCGAACGCTGTTGCCCCAAGGAAACTTCAAAACGCAAATCATCTGAAGAGACCGGGTGTGTAGGCAGTAAGTGGATGACAACGGTAACAGAATCGCCCTTGAGCCCTTTGAGCGGATAACTGGCTTCTACATCCAATGGGATAGCTCCGGCCTGCCCTTCATACCCCAAACCTTCATATCCAATTGAGCCTTTTAGATCTCTACCAGGAATCCGCTTGACGGGCTGATCATTATTGGCCAGTGGAGCAACTGCTTTCTCTTCTATAATCTTATCGAAAACGGCAAGGTTTCTGGGTTTATAATCCATTATCCCCTTCCACTTTCCTTTATTCAAGGCATTGTATTGCGCAGTTAAGGAAACGATTTTATCATACGCATCGTGGCTTTTTTGCCATTCAGCTTTGCCATGACGTGCCAACTGCGCATAAAGGTGCTTTTCATTCATCTTTGCCGCTGCAACAACCGGATACAGCACTAATTCAAAATAGGCATCCTTGCGATCCAACGGGACTGAAGCCTCAATTGCGGTGGCTGCATCTTGAATATGTTTATACTGCACCAATCGCTTTTTAATCTGCTGTTCGGACCAAGGTAGGTCTTTCACAATTTTATAGGCTGGATCTTTTTCTTCCGTACGTGTATTTCCCATAAACTCAGGTTTTCGAATATGAGCCAACCGATAGTGTTCCTGCATAATCGGCGCGATCTTCTTCGCCAAACGATGTCCAAATTCCCGTTGCAAAAATTGATTCAGATGCTGGTAGATGCCTATTTTCTGTACCTGGTCCATATCCCAGGCCATGTCCATCAGGAGTTCAATCTGATATTCAGCAGGCTTAATATCCCCAACATTGACAATCCACATTTTTTTAACATCATGTTGATAAGCTGTATTAAGCTGCTGGTAAATCAGCGCCGGACTCATGGTCGACAACCAAAGATAATCATGTGGTCGTCCCCAATAGGAAACATGATAATACAGTCCATTACCACCCGATCTTTTTCTTTCTATCGGATTTGGGAAGTGGGTGATATAACCATAATTATCGTCACACCACATCAGTGTTGTATAGTCAGGAAGATCCATACCGGCCCTATACACGTCCAACACCTCTTTATAAGGTATAACAACCTGAGGAATCTGCGCGGGGTCTGCATTAACATATTTTTTCAACAGATCCGTTTGATCTTTAATGACCTTATTGATCGCATCTTTATAAGCTGCAGTTGTTTTGACGCCTTCCATTGCTCCATCGTGTTTCCCACGCATACCCAGTGTAAATATGTTATGGGATTGCCCCAGTGTTTTGAGTCGATTGGACCAATAATCAACAATCTCATTTTTATTTGTCAAATAATTATAGGGCCCCCGACCTACGATATCCCATTCCGTCGCACTGTTTCGAGCGAGGGGTTCACAATGAGATGAGCCGATATATATTCCATATCTTTCGGCCATTTCGCGATTTCCCTGGACAAAATAGAAAGGAACAGTTACTTCATGCATTGCTGGCCAAATTGAATTAGCCCGCAGCCTTAATAACAGCTCAAAAATACGTGCATAGGTCTTAGGCCCTATCGTCGCCATTTTTTTTGTTTTGGCTGGATCAATTCCTGCCTCCAACTTTGCTTCGGCTTCATAGGTTTTACTGCTCCAAGGTGTCAATCCCCAGTCCTCGTCATTTATAAAAATTCCCCGGAATTGCACTTTAGGAAATTGCTTGTCTTCAAAATCGACGGGCAGAGAAATTGTTGATTTTTTAAGGGGAACCACATCTGCCCACCAACTCCATGGAGAAACGCCCAATTTTCTAGAAATTTCCATCACTCCATATGCCGTACCTCTGGCATCAGATCCTATCACTAAAAGTGTCGGCACTTTTTCTATCGGAATCACCTTCAAACAAAACATTTCCCATTGACCTTCCATTTCAGGAAGGCGGATATGATAATCTTTTATCAATTTGTCAATTATTGGATCATGTAATTCTCCAACGATAATCCCTCCGGGATCAGCCTTGTTGATTCGTTTAAAAGCAGATTGACCAACTTGCTGTGCATCTGCATCCAAAATTTCCAATGCGGTTTCAATGATCGGATTTCTTCCACCATAATAAACATCCGCAGCCCGATTATTTTTGATCAGATTGAAGCCTGAGCTGGCAAACAAGGGCACAATTGTCAAACAGAGGTATATAAAAACTAAAATAGACTTCTTCTGTAAAGCTGGATATATCATATGAATTGAATGAGGCTATTTCGCACCCGACTGAATTCGGATGACAGTTAACGAATAAGGCGGTAATTGTTGGTTTTTAAGCTTGTCAACGGACACGGTCTTTTCTTCGGGTTTTGCCGTTTTACTGTCCAATTTCCCCGCCAACTGAGCGACAAGAGCTGTATCACCCTTCAAATTGAGTTGATCCAATTCCAATTGTATATTGACCGCAACAGGCAAAATATTAACCAGCTTTACAATGAGTGATTGATCTTTCGGATCTTTAACAATAGAAAATGCCACACGCTTCTGTACCTCAACGTCAGCATTAGCATAAACTGTTTCTACTGGAATATATTCGGTTCCATTATTACGCCCAAATAATTGCTGTACATAATAGGATGGAGTTAAATTTACATCAGTATTGGAGAAATAAATAAGATCGGGGCGCCATTGCGTATAGCCTTCTTTGGCCAACAATGGCGCATAAGAGGCCATCTTAACAACGTCACCATTTCTTTCCAATGCCGTGAGATATGCTGCTTCAGCCAATGCAACTTCTAAGGTACTTGCTCGCCCATGAATATGGGCAGCATATTCGCCCAAATATACCTGCGATTTGCTTCGATCATATTTATCATAGAAGTCTTGATTATGAATAAACCAGCCCGGTGTCTGATAATAGTGTTCGTCCATAATGGGTACATTCAATTTATCGGCAATTTTCCAACCTTCTACATAGTCTGTTCCCTCAAAAAATGGCCCTGCCGTCCCAATAACCTGTATTTCGGGATATTTTGCACGGATAGCGTTATAAATCATGGTAAAACGCTCTTCAAAAACATTCGATATTAAATCTTCGTTACCAACACCAATGTATTTTAGATGAAATGGCTCGGGGTGCCCCGCGGCAGCTCGTACCTTTCCCCAGGTACTATTTTTATCCCCATTGGCCCATTCAATCAGATTCAGTACTTCCTGGATGTAGTCATCCATATCTTCCATTGGGATACCACATTGTTGTCCACCCAATGGGTGACCATGAGCACCCGAATTTTGGCAGGGTACACCAGCCGCCACTACAGGAACAGCATAGGCACCGATGTCTTCACAGAATTGAAAATACTCGTAATACCCCAAGCCCACGGTTTGATGATATCCCCACATGTTACGCTGTGGCATACGGCTTTCCAGCGGCCCTACAGTATTAGACCAATGGTAGATATTTTCAATTCCATCCCCATGTGCTAAACAGCCACCCGGAAAACGGACAAAACGGGGATTCAATGCAGCTATAGCCTCAGCCAGATCCTTCCGTAATCCATTTTTTCTCCCTTTAAATGTATGCTGAGGGAATAAAGAAATCAGATCCAGATCCAATTGTTGTCGGTCTGTAAATACAAATTCCACTACGGCATCCTTACAGGTTTCATTGGATGTCAATACCAATTGATATTTTTTCCAGTTTTTACTGTCAACAATTACAGATTTCTCATCGAGGATTTTTCCGTCTTTTGTACTTATCCGTATCTTTAGTTTAGGTACTTTACCAACAGTGCCCCTTCCGAAAAACGAAAGATCATAGCGTTCGTTCTTATTCAAGGCAATGCCATCGTAGCCTATATTTCTGAGGATGCCTTCACCCTGCAATCTCGCATAATGTTTATTATTAGGATGAATTGGATTGATGCTGTCAATATGAAATTGTCCCGAGCCATCCATACGCCAAGCAGTTTTCGCGTTCCAATTTTTATCACGGCCTTGTTTATCACTCAATTTATATTCAAAGTCTCTATTTTGAATCAATTCCGCATAGAGACCTCCGTCTGCGGCATAATTAATATCTTCAAAAAAAACACCCACCAACATATCACTGATGGACTTGGTTTGCCCTACCTTCGGCGTTAATTTGACATCCAATGGCTTTAGGCCAGGGAAGCGGGCGTCATCGTCAACGCTTCGTTCGGACCATTGTTTTTGCTTAAGCAGCGCGAGATCATAATGCTTGATTAATTCTTTAATAACAGACCATGAAACTTTCAACTTGGTTCCACGTAAACTTTCGCCATTCATGGAGATATTATCACGAGTCAATAAACTGTTTTTCACAAAAGAGACCACTGATTTATCCAAATCATTTAATGCAATAAAATAATCTTGTCTGCCCCAATTGAAAAAATCGGATGTAAAAGTATATGCATAAGGACCGTCACTTTCAGGACTTAATTGCCACGCACAGGACCAGCCGCCTCCAGTTCGAGGAAACAATACAGGATTTATCATCCGCTTTTCTGATCCCCAGCGTCCATAATCTGACTTTACAAAGGCAAGTTCTGTCCCGATGGAGTTCCATTGCTTACCATCCAAACTCCAGGCATATAATAGCCCTTCTCTGCCAGCATTCTTTTCTTTCGCATAAGCAAAGAAATAAGCCGAATCCGGTTCTGAACTCTTGCTATTATAAGCATATAAAGGCGTAGTGAAAATCCAAAATAGACAAAAAAAGCAGATCGCTTTTGCCAGCAAAAAATAGTAGATTCTAAATCTTAAAGAAACTCGTTCCATTGGTTATAATTAATCAGAAATACTTATAAATGTAAAAATTACATTTATAAAACACAAATGGCATTATCAAAAGATTGCACTGTAATTGACATGTTACGATTATATTCTATTCTCACAATAAACACTCGATTTGAATGAGCTGTTGATAGAGCCTAGAAGTATCGATTACCGCTAACAAGTGGTATGGTATCTCTACACAATGATATTAAAGAGTTTCGAATTCACTATCCTGCTGTCTCATGGTCAACATCAAAGAAAAAGGCCTGCACAGAGCAGACCTTTAATCATTAAATTAATAATCCAAACGTATATCAGGTTTACCGCAATTTAAAAGGTAAATACCAATTGTTCATATCCATCAACTTGCTACGTACTGCGCCAGCTTTTGGATTATTTGCTTTCAGCAATTTTTCGTAAACTTTATCGGCTAGGAAAGCTGGATCGTTACGGCGTTTTGCTATGCGCATCAGGTCAGACCAGCGTTCGCCCTCAAACGCTAATTCATAAGCTGATTCTTCGATGATCTTATCCTCCAAGTCTGCTTTCGGTACGTCAAAGGCGGTCATCATGCTTCCGTAACCACTTACTGTACCCGGACCATATTCAATTCCGGGGAATTGCCAACGTGGCATAGTAGCCCGTCCACGAATTCCCGAATTTCGATACCAAACCCCACGTACGATACTCGCATTATCGCGTGCGTCAAAATAATAGGGCGAAGACTCAGCATAAGTGGTCCGATTCGTCCCAAATCCGTCATAAGTTATTTCGGATTCCAATTCGAAAAAATTACCTGGGGCAATTGTTCCTGCACTGGTAAACGCACCATAATAAAAGGTACTGATCAGTCCCCAGTTCGCTAATGCATAGGCCAAGCGTCCCTGACCATCCCGATTGGCGGCCTCAGCAAAGCGCAAGTGTGCCCCTGCCGCTCGATTGATATTCCAACGACCGCCTTTATTTAATAAATTTAACAGACCTGTAGCGTTGTCAGTGAACTTTGTAATGACTGGTTCGCCATCAGCAGCAACTTCGTATGACATTTTACCTCTTGGATCCCAAGGAATACCGTTATTGTTTGTTTGTGCATTCCAGCTATCCATGATCTTTTGTGATGGTCGCAATTCATAATTCCCTGATTTTGAAAACAGTTCTATAAAAGGATTTCCCGGAGCAAAAGAATTGCTATAAGGAATAGACCAATTCCACTCCGAGTTCCACGGCTTCCCAGTATTTGCTACTGCAAACATACTTCGCCACCCCTCGGTCAATGAGTTGATCAAAGACGACCCCTCTTGCCCTCTTGTAAAACTGACAACATTATAGGACCAGCCAATCCGATTAAAATTAAATAAATAATCAATCTCTGTGTTGTTATCTTCGGCCGACATTAACTTCTTATACCAATAAGCCGCCTGATAATAATTACCTTTCCAAAGATAAATTTCGCCTAGTACCTGCGGTTTGTTGATAAATACCTTTTGTGTATTCGCTCCATCAGTTGTAAAAACCAGGGTTGAGCCATTTGGATAGGCATAATTCTCTAGATAGGGCAGATCTTTTACATCCTGAATCAAGGAGTCAATCAGATTATCAAAGTTTGTTTTAGGATAATCTGTCAATCCGGCAATCTGATCTACTGTCTCAATTGGTGTTTTCAAATAAGGCACATTGCCAAAATGTATTCCCAATTGCAAATATAGCCATGCACGCAAAACGGCAATATCCGAATAACGCTGATTGAATTCGGTATTGCTCAACTTACCTTGGCTTTCCATAATTTTAAAATTTTTCAATGCATCGTTGCAATTAAAAATAATCTTATAAAAAGCTGTTGGGTCTGCGTAAGGATTGTCCGATGCGACTTCGTGATTAGATATTTGTTGCAAATAAGGATTTGCATTTGCTGTGACATCCATCAGATCAGCTCGCAGCTCATTTAGCACGATATAACGATCTCCCAAAGTGGCAACTTGCCCGTAAATTCCCAATACCACAGCATCCGCGTCAGCTAAAGTATTGTACATTTTGGAGCTATCTACCTTATCTTCCGGCAAAAAATCTAAAGCCTTTTTGCACGAAGAGAGCGCTAAAATACAGGCTATAATCGCCCATATCATATATTTTTGATCTATTCTTAACATATATTGAATATTATAAACCTAAACGAAGTCCGAACTGGACAGATCTAACAATTGGTTCCATGGTCACGTCCACCCCCTGGTGAAAGCTATCGGCCGACTGTGCAAATTCGGGGTCATATCCCAAATACTTGCTGATTGTAAATAGGTTATTGGCCGTACCATATAGGCGAATATATTTGATAATCTTCTTATTGACCGGAATACCATATTCAACAGCGATCTGACGCAAACGTACATAAGAACCATCTTCAATCCAGCGATTGGAGAACCGGCTATTCCCCATTGGATCTCCATAACTCGCTTTCGGCACTTCAGTTACTTGGCCCTCTACACGCCATCTATTTTGCAACAATTCCGTCTGATTATAAAAAGTGCTCCCTGATTCCAGTTGAGCTCGGGTATAATTATAGACGTCATTCCCAATACTAAAGGTGAATAAGGCATCAAATTTCCAGTTTTTGTAAGTGATGGCATTACTAAATCCGCCCACCAAATCTGGATTGGGATCCCCGATTACGATCCTGTCATTCTGATCAATGATTTTATCTCCATTCTTGTCGAAAAACTTTGCATCTCCGGCTTCAAAGGAGATCTTCTTATTCGAGGCATTCAAAATAGATAATCCAGCGTTCGACGCCTCCTCCGACGTACTGTATACACCATCGAAACGATAGCCATAAAATGCATTGGGCGACGATCCGGCCTCCGTTATATAAGTCGCCCCTGCATACCGACTATAGGTTGTTTCAGGCAAATCGAGCATGTGGCTTTTATAATGTCCTAAATTTATACCAGCATCCCATTTTACGGCACCATCGATAATACGTCCAAAAAGACTAATATCAACACCTCTTGTACGCATAGAGCCGTTGTTGTATAAATAATAACTAATTCCAGATACCGAATTACCGGGATTATAAACCAATAGATCACGGCTTGTATTTTGATAGAGGTCCATCGTCATATTAAGACGTTCATTAAAGAATGATAAGTCAATTCCCGCATTGACCTTTTCAACTTTTTCCCATTTTAAATATGGATTCGCAACGCCATCACGCACAAGCCCTTGTACGCCCAAGAAATTTTGTGAAATATAGTTTTGTCTTGCATCATAATTACCGATGTCATCATTCCCTACCAAGCCATAACTTAATCTCAATTTGGCAACATTAACAGCTGTAATTTCTTTTAAGAAGTCCTCGTTGGAAAGAACCCATGCAATTCCAGCTGCAGGAAACACAGCATATACTTTATCTGCAATTTTAATTCCCGCATCAACCTTATTACCAAAACGTGATGAACCGTCCATAGCAATCGAACCATTAAAAATATACTTGTTTTTAACAGTAAGATTGGCCAAACCATATCCTGTCATATTTGCCCATTTACCAATATGCCCTCCGTAGACCCTCGATTCTGCAGTGGAATTACCTATACTAACCAATTGATCTGTTGCCGAATTGTAACCTAACGCATAGTCCTGCTCAGAATCGTGTTTATGGTAACGTATGCCTCCAATAGCTTGCAAATGACTCTCCGTTCCAAAATTCTGTTTATACTGCAACCTCAGATCATTGGAGATCGAATAATATCGAGCGACCTGCGTCCCTAGTCTACTATACACTTCAATATTGTTTACTGTATCTTTTGCAACCCCCTTCTTGGGTATAAAGAAGTTTTCCTGCGCTTTATCATAGGTTACGGTTGTTAGGTTACTCAATCTGAATTTATTACTAAAGTCATAGTTGAAAACCATTGAACCTAGAAAACGGTATGCTTTTTTATTATTGATCCCGTTTTGAATGATTTGCATGGGGTTGGAGTAGCCAAAATAGTCGGCATCCGCATAGTTGGGTGATATTGTACCGTCGGCTGCCATCTCATTGGTATTTAAAAACGGTGCCTTAATCAATGATAAAAATAACGGATTGGTCTTTGGTGAAAGACCTTGGTCTTTAAGTTGCTGTTGCCCATAGCCCATGGAAATATTGGTTTGTGCCGTAAATTTCTTCGTCAAAAACATATCGCCATTGAAGCGTGCAGTATAACGATCCTGACTTGTTTGATCGATAATACCTTTTTCTTTGTTATAACCAACAGATAATGCATATTTCGCAATATTGTCACCTCCTGTTACGCGTAAAAAATAATTTTGATCGACAGAATTCTTCATCACCTCATTCTGCCAATTCGTTTCGTTATGATACGCCGGGTATGTTGAAGAGGTCGGATTATCATCATTGAAAGGCATATTTGCTATTTCACTACCTGTATAATGGCTAGTCGCCAATATATCATTGAGATAACTACGATAGGCATAGGAGGTCATAACCGGCAAGTTCTTTGATTTGAAATTATACCCAGTAGTTGCCTGAAGGTCAATCTGCGTAGCAACCTCCCGCGAGTGATTGGTGTTAATAACGACAATTCCATTTGCTGCCCTAGCACCGTATATCGAGGCGGAAACTGCGTCTTTTAATACGGTTACATCCTGAATGTCACGCAGATCAATATGTTGCAATGCATTATTTAAATGCGCTGTTGTAATAGATGGGGACAAATGTTCCACATTATAAACGATCCCGTCAACAATGTATAAGGGTTGATTGTTTGTGTATAGCGACTGGACCCCTCTTATGTTCACATTACCACCCATTGATGGCGTTCCCGAGCGACGTACAACGTTCAGTCCTGCCATCCTTCCCTGCAGATAACTATCGATCGTTTCAGAGTTTTGTTCCCAAGCATCAAGTTCCAATTTATCTATCGCACCAGCCGTATTTAACAGTCCATTTTCTCCAAAAACTGTTTCAGTTGATTTATAGAGTGAGTGATAATCACTCGGATACAGCTTAACATGCAATTTGCTATTTTTAAGAATAGGGATTTGCTTGGCAATATATCCATCCATGGATACCTCAATCACCGCGTCTCCGGAAGAAACTTCTAAACTAAATTCCCCTTTGGGATTTGTCAATTTTGCAATCTTATCGCCGTAGGTTACCCGAGCTCCTGCGACTGCCTGATTGGTCCTGCTATCATATACTGTACCTTTTACTTGATATAATTGTTTATGTGTCTCAGCCAGATGAGTACGTGCCGAATCAATGCTTTGCTGCGCTACCGCTATGTGCCCTCCAAAACTAGAAAGCAACAAGATCAACCCGAGTCTACTATTCACTTTATTAAAAATTATCTTTGTTGTCATAGTTATTGGATAATGGGTACAAATCGTAAATATTCCAAAATAATTGGTCCGGTGGCATTACACATCACCAAAAGTGGCATATTACCATATTGATCTTGCGTTACCTCTCCTAAATAAACTTCGTCATGGTTCAATGGCAATACTTCAAATGCCATTCGTGTATCATTGCTACCAAGTTTATTAACCACCGCTCGCTTATATTGATCCGGCTCATTAGCAACCGTTGCTAAAGCAGGATCAAAAAATTGAACATATTGTGTAAATGTTGCTATTTGAGGATCTCCTGCCAAACCCATAATTGCCCGTCCGTACACTTTGTATTTAGTGACGTTCATGCCGACAGCTCTATATTTTGCATAAAATGATGTCACCCCGTGTCCGTAGATCTCAATATCATTATAAATATTCCCGTTGTTGTCGCGCTTTTCCCTATAAAATGTATTTGCCCGCTTATCCGCTTGTTTAAAACCTATTGGGTTCGTTCCTAACACCTTTATTTCTTTGATCTGACTGCTCAGCTGATAATCCAGTCTCTTGACGCGATAGACAACACCATTACTGGCTTTCGTTCGCGAAATAATATTGGTTGGATCAAGATGAAAAGCAGTTCCGGAAACCGAAATCAGTTCTTGCTCCAATTGCTCCGCATTCAACTCCCCTTCAACAATAAAATCACGGAGCAAAGCTTTTTTCGCAAAAAAAGTGGTTGTACTATCGGGACGATGGGTATTACCCTCTTCATAAGAGGTCATATAAAATGGCCGCAATTTTGCATATGCTGTTTCGAAATAATCGTCGTCGACCACGAAATAAGTATACTTGCGATTTTCGGTTGTCATATTTCGACGCACCTCTGAATACCAAACCGGACTATATTTGTAATATAAAACATCTCCTTCCGTATAGGCTGTATCAAAAGAGTTTACAGCCTCGGCTTGTTTTGTATCTTCAAAAAGCGTCCGCACGAGATTAAATATATTTTGTAATGGCTTCAACGGTTGTCCAACGACATGATAAAGGCCATTACTCGCTACAAGATTGCTTTGAAGCGGCTGAATGCCGTCAAATGTTCCATGGGTAAACTCGACATATTTATTTCGAAAGTTTAGGGCCTTGACAGTATCGACACCGGGATTTACATTGTATACCGAATTAATAATATGATAGCCAACAAAACTTTTTATCACGGCGGTATCGGAAAAATTATATTGATCTTGCACGGCTGCAATGGCATCGTTTGTGGGCACAATCAGCGTATAATTTTTTGACGCTTTCAATGATTCACCGTAACCTGATTTATTGAGCAAGTCCATAAAAGTCGAAAACTCGGCATGCTCGGATACAACTTCATATAAGTTTTTTTGTGCGTTACCATCCCCGCCGCCAAAATGGTCTTCCCATTTTTTTGAACAAGAAAACAGCAAACACAAACTCAATAAAGCTAAATTTATTTTATATATAATAGATTTCATAATTGCGTATCCTGTTATTTTGGTCTATAAAAAAGTTCGCCTGTAATCTGGTGAAACCTCGGATAATTCTGTTCGAGATCATCTGCTGGAATAAATTGAATCATATCTAGATACACGGTATTGCTTCCACATTTTTTATCTTTCACAGCTTCAAATCGTATCGTATGGCGATCTGTGGTCTCTACATTGATCGTACCAGCCAAGCGGCCGACATTCAACGGAGCTTCACTACCTGATTTCGCTTTGAGACCACCTGTGATATTATTCGCATTGTAATCACCTACCGTAGCCATATAACGTTTATATCCCTGCGCTAACATCAAATTATCCGCATTGGGATCTGCAAGATCGCTTACGCCCGAAGCCGTTAACGACTGATTCAGTATAATCACATTGGGTAAAACCTGCGCATCGGCTTTCCCTGGATTGAATGTTGCCTGAATCTCAGGAGCATCTCCATGCTGGGCATAGCAAACCCAAACTTTATAGCGTCCCTTGACGAGATAGGGTGTTTTGAACTCGATCCATTTTGCTCGATTTGCATTATTCGCACAAATCGAAAGACTCAACAGATCACCATTTGCATAAGGACGTTTTGTTTCCAATGTCTTGTAGACAGTATATGCATTAGTACCTATGGTAATAACACCCAAATCATTGAAAGAAAACGAATTGGCTATCGTTGCTCCGTTAGCGACAAGTGCTTTGTTGGAATTTTGGAATGCACTTCCCAATGCATTTACCATCTCTGGAGATGTTGCGATATCAAAATAAACCGGAACCTGTTGCCTTACCTTGATTTTGAAGCTTTGTTTGCTCTCATGAATAACGCCATTCGAAGCCATTACATCACTATAGTTACGATTCAATTCCGCGCCCGCCTCAAACACACCATTAAAGGTATCCTCATTCAACAATACTTTCGAGCCCACCAATTTGGTGGTTATGATTTCCTTTGGAGCCAAAGTATAAATACTGGAAGCGGCGACCACATCTTCCAAAAACTTTGCATCGTTACTTAAATGATAAGCGACATACAGCCAAAGACTATCTTTGGGATTGGTAGGCGTTCCTGTTTGTGAATATTTATTTTTTAAATCGTTGAAATTATAAATTCCCTGTGC
The DNA here is from genome assembly GCF_964277905.1 of uncultured Sphingobacterium sp. Lineage (NCBI taxonomy): Bacteria > Pseudomonadati > Bacteroidota > Sphingobacteriia > Sphingobacteriales > Sphingobacteriaceae > Sphingobacterium > uncultured Sphingobacterium sp. Next base: position 124,438 of record NZ_CAXYKD010000002.1, on the reverse strand, counting down.
ATTTAATACAGAGTCAGATTCGACAATCGCAGTTTGGAAGCGTTTTTCAGCAGGAACCTCGCTACCACGTTGATAATACAATGTGTCGTAAAATCCTGTCTCTTTCAGTGCTGCCGAAAAGATGGAATATCGTGCATTTCCGGCAATAAATTCGGCAATACTCTGTACTGGAGGAACAAGAACTTTATCAATAGCATGAATAATTCCGTTACCACAGGAAATATTACTTTTGGTAACCAGGGCTGATTTATTCACGCGATAGACACCATTTTGAACATCTGTGTACAGATATTCCCCGAAAAGACTTGGCGTTTTGATCTTGCCATCCGTAAAACGAATACTGCCAACAGTATCTCGTACCACATGGTACTTGACAAAGTCCAATAATTCTGCATCAGTAAAATCAGTCAAGGACGATTTTCCCTTTTCTTTAATCCAAGCTGTAATACTCTCATTGTTTGGAGCAAACAAGGTATATGTACCGTATGCACCTAGGTATCCAGCGGTTTTGGAACGATATAGAATATCTGTCAACAGCGAATACGTATCAGGGTGTTCTTCCAAATAACCGGTAATATTAACTTCATCAGTTGTGGAAATACGATATTTTTCTTTTTGGCAAGCCTGAATCATTACGATAATCAGGCTTAATAACACGCCTACAATCCAAACCTGTTTTTCTAATTTTCTTTTCATAACGATTTATTTTAGGTAAAATGGGTTTTGCTTCAATTGAGGATCCTTAAAAAGCTCTGTTTCTGCTATTGGAAGATAATGGCTATCGGTATTTCTCACTTTACTGATGGCCGATTGTTGCACATTCGCATCTACAGTTTTGGTTATCAAATCAACCAAAATATTTAAGTTCGAGTAATTATCTTTCTTAGCCAACCGCAATAAATCAAACCATCTTTTGCCTTCAAAAGTTAATTCCCGCGCTCTTTCCTGGAAAATATATTCAATAATACCATCTAAATCACCCTCATCAACAGCTGCATCTGTCGCTTGCAAAGCCTTCCTTTTTGCTCGTAATTCCTTTATAATCTGCAATGCTTCAGCGCCTTTCCCCAATTCAGCAAGTGCCTCCGCTTTCATCAACATAACATCAGCAATACGATAAATCTGGAAATTAAAATAATCTGGTGTTTCAAGCCCATATTTAAGAACAATGCCATCTGAGGTATACAGGTATCCCTCACTACGGTTATCGCGTAAGTCCACATCAGTTTCTGTATTTGATGGAAATATTTCCGCATTTAAAATTTCTACATTCGCCATATAAGGTCTACGTGGATTAATAACCAGCGGGAACATCGGATTCTCCCGAGAAGCTTTGTGGCTAATTTCGAAAATGGTCTCTGTCGTCCCGCCATCAAAAATTGACGTCCAAGCATTACTTACAAGTGCGTATCGATTATTGTTCAAAATTTTATTGGTTTCAATCTCAGCTTTACTATATTCTTCCATCCAGAGATAAACATCAGCCAGCATTGCTGTTACTGCAGGTTTAGTAATACGCCCCGTATTACTTGCGTTATATCCTATGGCCTGTTCATGATATTCTGGTACCCAGGTCTGTGCCTGAATAAGATCGGCTTCAATCTGTTTTAACACCTGCGATTCTGATGATTGCCCCACGGAAACAATATCCGTGTCTGTTGACGTCCCTTTTAACTTTAAGGGAATATCCCGGAATGTACGAACCAGATAAAAATAAAGGAAACTACGTACCGCAAGAGCCTCCCCACGATAGCTATTGTATTCTGCATCACCAAATGTAGGATCAGCTGTTTTCGCCAAGGGAGCAAAATCTAACAATAAGTTACAGTCGTTTATTGCGGTATATACAGCGGACCAGTCTGATATAACATTCGTACTTAATATATTGTAATTTTTAACCAAACGATTATCATCACTTGCATAGGTCGTTAATCCAATCAAATCTCCTCGTAATTCACCCCATGAAAATAAACGTTCCTCAACAGCCCCTGCATTCAAGGAAGAATAAATTCCGAATACAGCGGCTCGTACATCTTCTTTTGTTTTCCAAAATTCCGCACGTGTAATACCATCCTGTGGCTGTAGATCAAGCCATTTACTACAGGAACTGAAGGCAATTGAACTCAATGCAACTATGCTTATTAAAAGTATTTTTTTCATTAGAATATTTTTTAGTAAAATTCCTGTTGGTTTCAATCTTTCGTTTATTAAAACCGTGCTGTAATCCCAAGCGTAACTGTCTTTAAAGGTGGTGTCATAGAATTGTCGATCAAAACGGTAAATGCGTCTTTTAGTTTAACCGCAACATCGGGATCTTGGCCAGTATACCTGGTGAACGTCAACAAATTTTCGACGGTCACATAAGCACTTAACCCATTGATCCTTAACCGATCCAACAACATCTTACTAAAATCATATTTCAACGTTACAGTACGCAGTCGTAAAAATGAGGCATCTTCCACATATCTACTGGATCCCAATGAATTATAACCTGAACCGTATAACGCCCTCGGAATATCGGTTACGTCACCTTCCTTTCTCCATCTACGCAGCACTGCTGTACTTTGGTTATTATAACTCAGCATATCAGTGGTATTCATTTTCGTTCCGTTAATCATATCCGCCCCTTGTCGATAGTTAAAGAAAGCACTCAATTTTAGGCTTTTATTATACCCCAATGAGAAACCGAAACCTCCGGTCAATTTTGGATTGGAATTGCCCAGATAGACAATATCTTTCTGATCTATGACTCCATCATGATTAATGTCTTCATATTTAGCATCTCCAGGCTGGAATACATAGTCCACTGTCGGATAATTGAAACGCATGTAAATGATTTCACCGTCTGGGCTTATAATTGGATTACCTTGTGCGTCACGTGCTACTGTTGATTCTTTATCTTGATATACACCTTCATAACGAAATCCATAAAATGAACCAAATGGATTATCCTCTTGCAAATAGGTAAAAAAGGACTTGTTCTTTAATGAAGACTTCGCATTTTCTCTAGGATATAGCGGAGAAATTTCCCGAATCACGTTCTGATTATGGGCAATATTAAAGTTGAAGCTCAAATCCCATTTTTTATTACGAATTGGAACTACATTAAAAGAAGCTTCCCATCCATCATTATCCATGGTTCCCACATTCATACTCAATCCGCTAAAGCCATTATAGGTAGCGATCTGAATATTGTCCATCATCAAATCTGTCGTTCTGTTTTTATACAATTCGGCACCAAAAGTCAGCCTATAATCGAACAAATCTACATCGAGACCTAAATTCTTTTGAGTTACAGTTTCCCATTTGAGATTCGACAGCTCGATATTATTGGAGTACACACCATTCTCCCCTAAGTAAGCATAATCATATGTATTATAAACATTGATATACGTGTAATCTTTACGCGGTGCATTTCCACTTTTACCCCAGCTCGCACGAATCTTAATATCTTTAATTGCGTCGATGTCTTTCAGAAAATACTCTCTACCAACTTGCCATGCTGCTGAAAAGGATGGAAATAGTCCATAACGATTATCTGGACCGAACTTCGAATTTCCGTCACCCCTTAAGCTTGCTGCAAAAACATACTTTTCATTAAGCATATAATTTGCTTGAATCAATGCGCCAATAGATCTTGACTGTGTGGTCACAGATTTTGCATCTCCGGTTAATACACGTGAGGGTACACTGGGATCTTGTAAATAAGAAGACGCTGTATTTGTTGAGCTAAGTCCTTGAATCGTATAGCGGTAATCTGAGGTCAAAAATGATAGGTTGGCTGTAAACAGATGATTTTTTCCGAAATCAGGTGTATACAATAAATTAGTTTTTGTGTTTAGGGAGAATTCATCCAAATCTGAATCAGAAGCCTGATTGACAGCACTCTCTGTAAATGGACGCCCAGTTGCTAGTTGTGGTAAAAAGTTTTTAGTTTTATTATTTCGGATATTCAGTGTTAAATTACTGGTAAAGCGCAAAATATTGGGTATTAACTTATAATCGATATTAAAGCGCGTATTTAAGATATCTCCTAATTGTCTATTAAATGAATTAGTTACCATCGACAAAGGATTATATGTTCCCCTAGAATCTTTGTCCGCAGCAGTAGAGATATAATATCCTTGTGCCGTCGAGATCGGATTAAATAAATTACCCGTCAAATTTCCATACTCATCATATTCCCAAATCGCCTGATTGGGCATTTTTTGATAGGCTACATCGCGTACATTTTTATGGTATAGATTGTCATTTGACACATGTGTATAAGATACATCAGACTGAAAACTGATCCGTTCAGAGACGATATAATCCAAGTTGATACGTGACGAAAGCCGATTTAACCCCGTACCAATTGTCGTACCTTTTTGATTGAAATAACCTACCGAGGCCAAATAGCGTGCTTTTTCACCGCCACCACGTACCTGGAGATTATGATCTTGAAAATAGCCTACTTGTGTAATCGCATCAATCCAGTTAGAATTATTGCTAAAATTGTGATAGATGTAGGTGTTATTGGGATCATACTGAAATTGCTGTGCGTTTTCAGTCGTAGAAAAAACCCGTCCAGCATTGTAAAAGGCCTCAGATAACAAGGTTGTATATTGATCACCGTTCAAAAGAGGAATTGCATCGGGCTGTTTAGAAAACGAACCTTTAAATGTATAACCCAATGTTGGCGCACTGACTGTACCACGTTTCGTATTAATTACCAATACACCATTTGCTCCACGTGACCCCCAAACAGCGGTTGCTGCCGCATCTTTTAAGACTGAAATATCCTGGATATCAGACGGTGCAATGTTTAATAATTGCCCATACGCATTATCGTCGGAAGTGGCAAAATTGAAATCATCGGGTATCGTAATATCGTAAGGCATACCGTCGACGACAATAAGCGGGTCAGTAGCTCCATTTAAAGAGGACGTGCCACGAATCCGAATTTGCATACCTGCGCCGGGATCACCTGATACCGTCGTGATATCAACGCCGGGTAAACGCCCTTGTAGAGCTTGATCCACCGAAGCAGATTGCATTTCAGACATCTCTTCCATACTTATAGTCGAAATGGCAGCTGTATTACGAGCCTTAGAAATCCCCATTCCAGTACCATCGTTGACTGGTTTTGATTTTGATATAACAACCTCATCAATGACATTTTGAGTTGATTCTATTTGTACATTGATTGTTTTCTTCTCTCCAATCGTAATAGCCCCCGAAGATTTATATCCCGTACTACTCACCATTAACCTTAATCCTTTCAAATTATTAGCTCTTAAGCTATAATTCCCTTCGACATCCGTCATCGTACCGACAATTGTACGATTCTCATTGTCTTTAAGTACAACCGTCGCACCGACGACAGGTTGTTTGGAGCTACGCTCGGTCACTTTTCCGGTCAATAGGGATAAAGTAGACTGGCCATAGGATATGCTATCATATAATCCTGCAAAAAAAATAAAGAGCAGGACTAGAAATTTAATTTGTTTCGTCATAATTTAAAGTCTGGTTATAGGCCATGATTAAGGTATCCATTAATCAAATGAACCATCACACGTTGCCCTAATTGGTTACTTTGCGGGACATCCGTTTCGATGACACGGTTCTTATTGTCCTTTAGTTGGAGTCTATTTACCTGATTTAACACAACTTGTAGAGACTGTGCGTTCCCATCAATATCCTTACAAAGCGACTGAAAATACCCAGTTTTCTTTCCATCAATTGCAAATGAATTGCGTGCAATATGGTATTGGATAAATCGTGTTACCTTATCAATATCCGCTTGCGCCGTAGGAGCTGTGGCAGTTGGCAAATCGTTGTTTGCAACCGCACTCGCTATCGCCTCATTATTAGGAATCAACATTGTATAATTCAATCCAAGTTCTATTCCTTTGACAACACCATCTGTAACTGAATAGAGTGTACTTGCAATTAGATATTTATAAAATGAATTGAATGGAGAGGAGGCCTGGTCCGCGCCAATATTTTTGAGAAAAAATCCAATATTGGTATTCGATGAACTCAATCCCCCATTAAGATAAACCGCCACTCCATTTAACGGCCCCGAAAGGTTATTCCCAATACTGATAGAATCAATGCGGATTTGCTGTGTTTCCGTAGGGCCATTTAAAGTTCCGCTAGAAGACATTTTCATCTGGTTAAACTTTACATACTCACCGGCATAGCTTTCCAATATTCCCTTTCCCGATAAATCAGGCAGAGGGTCATTTCCTAATGGGATAATATGAGCCATCAGCACCTCTCGCATTTCTGGTGTACCGTTTCCACCATTAAAACGGATCGGATCTGAGGTATTATAAGCATCATAGTCAAATCCCATTTCGTACAACTTTTGATCCGATACAAGGATCAGCATATAACGAATGGTTGGAATCTTTAACGTCAAATTCATGCTCATACGTTCCAATGCACGGCGCATAAAGCTATACTTCGGATCTAGCAGAACGTTTCCATAGACAGAATGAAAAACATTGGCCTGTTGGCAAGCGTCGGTTCCATAAAATGCACCATTGCTCAACAATTTTGTTTCTTTGACATTCGCTGTTGTAATTTTAGGCAATTCACCAACAAAGTTCTGTGCTTGCGAAAATTGCGAAGGCCAAACCTGTGCATTATACAGATGGGAATTAATAAACTCGGTCAACACCGTGGGGTTGGTATAAAATAAATCTTTTAATGTTGTCCCCGATGGATAATATTTAAGCAAAACACGTTTGGCATAATCATTTATCGCTTGATTGTTAGGCGCTGTGATCGAAAAATTATTCGTCTGAGCGTCATTGGGATCTTCTTTAGCATAATTCTCATTATTAAGGGCCAAACCAATCCCCGTATAACCTTTAATAAAGACAGAATCCCTTTCTCCGGTCAGGACTTCATTTTTTCGGGTGATATCTGCAGAATAATTGTAGGTTGCGAAGAAATCTAGAATAGATTTAAATGTCGAATAATTAGCATTACCAGTCAAATATTGATCAATACTCTTTTCTGGAAACAAAACTTTATCCACCACATGGATATATCCGTTTTCGGCAACCATATTACTTCGGTCGTTAACAATGTTTGCGGGGCCAACATTCAATCCGCTATACGTAGAACTTGGATAAAATGCATAATAGTCTTCCTTTCCCAAACCTCGCTGAGACATAAATCCTTCAAAAAAATAAGTGATATGCTTATTATTATTTTCAGTGGAGATATAGGTCTTGTCCGCTCCGCGATTTGTTGATACAAATTTTCGAACTTTCCCATTCATCATCGTCTCACTTTCAACAAAGTCATAGTATACAGATCGACGTCGAAATGCAAAACCTTGCTGCCAACCTTTTGCTGAAAAATAATCGTTCAGCTTTTCAAGTCGCTCACCGTCATAAATCATCGAAGAACGCACAATCTTCTCGGCCAGTTTCGCATCGATCTTTGCTACATCACTAATACCATTTTCCTTCATAAATTGATCAAAGGCCTGATCAGTGGGAGCAAATACCGTCCAAGAACCGGCAGTCCCGAGTGTATTTTTATAGCCAGACAATTCAATGCAGCTCAGGTACTTCTTAAAGTCGCCCATTGAATCGAGCTGCTGGTAAATTGGGCTTGCCAGCCAATCGGGTCTACCATAGTAGGCGTCAAAGGCTTCCTTCCTACATGACACTACCGTAATCAATAGTGCAATCCAAAATAGGTTAAATTTGGATGATAACATAGTAAATGTATTAGGTCAATAATTTGATTAATAATAAATTACGGCAAGTGCTTGTTGAGATACTTCAAATAATACGTTTTATGAAGCGAAAGTTTGTTCTTTTGCGGTTCATAATTGGTGTAACAAATATATGTCTAAAAGACATTTGTACCAACCTGCACTATCCTGTCTAAATGAGCAAATAGAACATAAAAAAGGTCGGACAAATACTGCCCGACCTTAACGTTACATCAATACAAATTAATTGCCATCTGGTTTGATAACACTATTGATCAAACTTGGTGGCCAATACCAAGTTTTAAAATCATCTGGTTGCTGCGGATCAAATCCCTGAAAATCGACGATATGGTCTGCTATCTTCAAGTTGTTTTCTTTAATTCCTGTGAGCACCATTTTAGCGATCTCATAGGCACCATAGGGATTGAAATGTGTATTATCGGCCAAATCATTTTTTTGATTTGGAAAAGTATGCGCGGGATAGTGAACAAATGCTCGTTTAGACTGCTCAACTCCTAATGCCTCGTAAAACAAACTCGTTTTCTGATTAAGATCTATTAAAGGCACTTGAAGTTCTGCTGCGACCTTCCGAGCCGCATCGGGAAAATCACCTAATGTCTGCAACAGTTTTCCTTGTTCATCAAATGCTCGCCGTGCTGTAGAGGTTAAAATAACTGGCAGGCCACCTTTTGCACGAAATTCACGTACAAAATAACGTAAACGATCACTATATCCCTTATAAGCACCTGCATTTTCTCCTTTTTCCTTTTGATCATTATGCCCAAATTCAATAAATAAATAATCTCCGGGCTTGGCGACAGAGAGAATTTTTTCCAATCTTTTTGAGGACAAAAACGAACTTAGTGCTAGTCCAGATTCCGCATGATTAGCAATGGCCACACCTGCATCAAAAAATCGAGGAATCATTTGTCCCCAAGACGCCCAGGGCTCATCCTCTTGATTAACTACCGTCGAGTTCCCCGCTAAAAATACAGTCGGGACATTGCTTACTGACTCGATTCGAATGGTCGAAATACAATTTGTTTGCTGGAACTCCAAAGTCAACTTATTATCCCAGTCGAGTTTTTGCAGCTCCCTTGGCTTCTTCAATGCTACAGTTTCGCCAGAAGCAATCTTTGGATCTTTGATATGTACAATAAAGGTCCTATCGAAAGATTTATTAGGTAATACCTCTTGGTCTTCAATCTGCAGCCTCCGGGATTCAGACCTTACAGTACTGCGGTAAGGCTTATCGTTCAAACCCTGATAGGTAATCGTAATTTTATAATTGCCTTCAGGAACCCTTACCGAAAAATAAAATGGCTTTTCGCTGAAAAGGCTTTTATTCTTTGAATCAATCCTGACATCTTGTTCTGTTGAAAATTCAAAACCATACCCTTGCTTATCCTTATAGGCTTGTGCTTCCCTTAAAGAAATTACAGTCTGGTTTTTCTTAGTACCACCAAAGCGAAATTCCCTGACAATCTGTTCGGCAAATAAAACATGGCAACAGACCTGTATAAAAAATGTGATCGTTAAGATTAGTCTCTTCATCTCTAAGTTTTATTAATTTAGGAGACTCAAATATAATTTTTCCAATTGGTCAGACCACCCTGCGCTTACCTGTGCCTCCCTTTTGCCAACAGTTCAGGACAGCTAATCGCCCAATTTTCCGCACCTTTAATCATCATATAATAATTGGTATAATTATTCTTAATTTTAGGTTTTTAATAAAAGGTTTCCTCACGCCCGTTTGGAAACTTTTTATTTTTTAACACAGGTCGTAACCATATAAATACACTCCTACCAATATATTAGAAAATGACTCCACAGATACCAACAGCAATGAAAGCGAACAGAAGGTTCTTTCTAACCAATAATATCAGACACTTTCAAAAAAAATAGGCCAGGCAAAAATCGCCTGACCTCTCACGATAACTAATAAAAAAACTAAATTCTTATCCCTGTTATTGAAATTAATGTATTTTTCTGCCTGCCCTAAAATAACGGAGTTCAATAATGTCATTTGGAATAGGCTGCTTATTCCAATGATCGTGAATAACCAGAGCTGCTCCAAGTGCCGTAGCTTGTGCCATTGATGCACCAAAAACTTCACTATTTGGAAAAGCTTGCGCTAATAACGTCATATAAATTACATTACGGCTAAATCCACCATCTACAAATATCCGTTGTACACCATTCTTTTGAAGAATCAAAGATGTCGCTTTTATCTGAGCCTTTACGAGATGCATCATCAAGACATGATACGCCTCAATATGATTATTGAAATGTGTCAAATCTATCGAAGCAAATGCATCCAATTGGTCCGATACCTCCATCACTTGATATTTTTCAATAATTTCCCAATCGAGGCCAATCTGTTTGAATTTTCCAGTTGACACTTGAAAAAATTGAGCAATACGTTTGACTTGCTCTTCATGCTCATAACCGGCAAATAACCGCGATGCTTTTACAGACCGACCTGTATAGGTCATATACATCAAACAATCTTGATTCAATTCATCTTTTGTCAAAGATTCTGTATTAAATGGATTGAATGAAATGCACCAAGTCCCCGTTGAAATCAACACAAAAGGTTCATGGAAATTGAGCAGGTAAGGAATCAAAGCCGAAGAACTATCGTGTAGCCCACTTCCAACTAGATAACCACTTCCTGGAAAAGTTGCCCTGAAGAGCTGATCTCCTTGAACGATAGGTGCCATTTTTTGTAAAATGCCTGTATCAAAAACCCACTGATGGTAATTATTTTTCTTAAAATCCCACAATGCTGTATGGCAACCTATACTTGTCATATCGGCATAGGGTTGTCCTGAAATTAAATAACTCAAATATTGTGGAAGATGTAATGCCCATTTGACTTCCTTAAACAGCGCTGGCTTTAATTTAAACAAACGATAGATCTGTAGCCCAGAATTAAGACTTCCCAAACTCGGAGACGAAGTTTCCAATGCGAATCTATCTTTTCCACCATATTGTGCATAGAATGACTCCAGCAGCTTTTTGGGATATTCCTTTAAATAGTTATATAATGGTGTTAAAGGCCGCCCATCTTTATCAATGTAGACAAAACTCGCACCATATGAAGTAAAATTAATCGCCTTAATCTCAAACTCACCTTTCCGAAAGACTTCATGTAATGAGTCAAAAACAGACAAACGTAAACTTTCTAGATTTTCACAGCTATCACCATCTTCATCGGTAGTTTCTAAAAAACGAGCCGACCTCTCAAAAACAATCTGGTAATGCTCATTAAAGAGAAATAATTTCTTATTCGTCTTCCCGACGTCGAATATTGCAACTACTGGTATTGGTTTCCCCTTCATTCTTTTCCCTTGTTACAAACCAGTAGCTACAGAATTTATTCCGCGTTCTTCGATAAGTTTACTTCGTAAATTTTCTTCGTTGAATAATCGAACTGGATTTAGTGCAGCACCACTTCTTAACCTTGCTTCTGCAACAAGCGGTCTGACATCAGTTCGAAACGCATCTTGCAAGATTTCCTGAGCTTTCACGATATCATTTGTCTGCTGTGCCTGTTTCAATGCTTTGCGATCAACTAACAAAGCCTGTGCATAGGCGATCTTAATCGCTTCAACTGATTGTAACAAATCGACCAAAGGATCTTTCAGGTTATGAGAAGCGTCAATCATCCAACCCAACCCTGTCGCATGGTCTATCCCATTCAAATCCATTCCATCAACCAATTCGTTGAATATCAAAAATAACTGATATGGCTTAATGCTGCCCGCTGTTAGATCGTCGTCAGCGTACTTACTATCGTTAAAATGAAAACCACCAAGCTTGCCCTCCATAAGCAATAGAGAAACAATCTGTTCAATGTTAGCATTGGGTAAATGGTGTCCCAAATCAACCAAAGTATAAGCTTTAGGGCCTAATTTATTGGCCAATAGTAAGGATTGCCCCCAATCTCCAATAGTTGTAGAATAGAAATATGGTTCAAAAGCTTTGTATTCTACAAACAATTTCCAATCGTCTGGTAGGTGCTTATAAATTTCACTTAAGCTAGACAATGTATTTTGAAATGCCTCTCTAAAACTCAACTGTCCTGGAAAAGATGAACCATCAGCGAGCCAAACTGTAAGAGATTTAGATCCCAAAGCTTTTCCATAATTGATAACTTCAATATTGTGGGCAATGGCCTGTTCACGTACTTTAGGATTGACATGGTGAAGCGAACCAAATTTATAGCTGTATTCTTGTCCAGTCTGATCTTGAAATGTATTGGAATTCACTGCGTCAAATGCAATACCGAGTTTAGACGCCAATGATTTGATTTTTTCTGCATCCGAAGGAATATCCCAAGGTATATGTAAGGAAATAGCACCGCTTGATTTGTTGAGCGCGTGTAATAAGCCTACATCCGCTAACTTTTGTTCCAAAGTTCCGGGCTCACCCGCTCCGGAAAACCGCCCAAATCGAGTACCACCTGTTCCTAATGCCCAGCTTGGGATAGCAATTTGAAATTTCTGGAGTTTGTCCAAGATTTCCTCTGTGTCTGAAATATCTGCCGATACATAGTCAAAAGCTCGTGTATGTTTCTCCGCTAATTGGTTATTGTGCTGATCTATAATTTGTTTATCAAGAATCATAATATTATTGGTTATCGTCTAAAAATTCTTTAGGTGTCGTCTTTATTTTTCCCTTTCTGAACACGACACCTAAAGATATAAAAATTAGCGTACAAACGCCATTGCAACGCCTCCGTCAACGTTTAACACATTCCCAGTGGACTTGCTCAGCAATCCACCCACAAAAGCAAAACATGCATTCGCAATATCTTGTGGAAGGATAATCTCATTTAACAAGGTTCTCTTTGCATAGTATGCAGGAAGTTCCGCAACAGTAATGCCATAGGCTTTAGCACGACCTTCTGCCCAACCCCCAGCCCAGATATTGCTATCTGAAATAACCGCATCGGGATTGACAACATTTACACGCACTCCTACAGGACCCAATTCTGCTGCACATAAACGACTCAAATGCAACTGGGCACCTTTTGCGCTTCCATACCCCGTATTGTTTGGTCCGCTAACCAAAGCATTTTTACTGACAATATTGATGATATCGCCACCGATTGCCTGCCCTTTTAATAATGAAGTCACTCCTTGCGTAACTAAGAACTGGCCCTTTACCAATACATCGTACAATAAATCCCAATCTTTCTCCGTGTGGTCTTCGATTGTTTTTGAAATCGATAATCCAGCATTATTAACGACGATATCAATACCACCGAATGCTAAAGCTGCATCTTTCAAAGCACCTTTGATAGAATCTGCATTGGTTACATCAAGAAGTGTAGCGATGACCGAGTCTGTTCCAAATTCGCCTACAAATTCGGCCTTACTCGATTCCAACCGTTCTGTGTTAATATCATTTAAGACAATCACAGCGCCTTCTTGAGCCATCTTTTTAGCGATTGCTTTCCCTATACCACCACCACTGCCAGTAACCAAAGCAATTTTTCCAGAAAGTGCCTTGGGTTTTGGCATGCGCTGCAATTTTGCTTCTTCTAGCAACCAATACTCAATATCAAATGCCTCTTGACGAGGTAATGCGGTATATTCGCTTACAGCCTCAGCGCCTTTCATTACATTGATTGCATTGGTATAGAATTCCGCGGCCACCCGTGCAGTTTGTTTGTCTTTCGCAAATGCGAACATACCTACACCTGGGTACAGTACAATTACCGGGTTTTTATCACGTACAGCTGGACTGTTTTCATGTTTGCAGTTTTCATAATATTGCGCATACATGTCACGGTAATCTTCGAATAATGGCGCCAATTTCGCTTTGAGCTCCTCAACGTTGTCTAAATCTTCTGATTTAGACAAATTCAACACCAATGGTTGGATTTTAGTCCTTAAGAAGTGGTCCGGGCAACTGGTACCAAGTGGAGCTAAACGTGCTAAATCATTGGAATTGATAAATTCCAATACGCGTTCATCGTCGGTGAAATGCCCTATCATATGGCGCTCACTGGAACAGAAACCTCTTAAAACCGGCGCCAGTTTAGCCGCTTGTGCAGTTCTTTCTTCCTTGCCCAAGCTAATCACTTTTTGTCCACCAAAGACAGGTGCTTTTTTACCATAATTCTGCTCAAGATATTCTGCACAGGCTTCAATGACATCCAACGAATTAACATAACATTCGTATGCTGTATCGCCCCAGGTAAACAAACCATGAGAGCCTAACATAATACCTCGGATTCCTGGATTCTCCTCCAAACAAGCTCTTAACTGCAGGCCTAAATCAAATCCCGGTCGTTGCCAGTCTACCCAGCCGATGGTCCCATTAAAAAGCTCTTGCGTGATTGTCTTTCCATCTTTGGCCGCGGCAATGGCAATTGCCGCATCGGGATGTAAGTGGTCGATATGTTTGAATGGCAGGAATCCATGCAATGGTGTATCAATAGATGGAGCTTTAGATGATAGATCATAGATACAGTGGTTAAATAATTCAACCATTTCATCTTCGTGATCTAATCCACGATAGACATTTTCCAAATTACGTAGACGTTGGAGATACAAAGCCGCCAAACCGGATTTTTTCAAAGTTCCGATATCACCTCCTGAGCCTTTGATCCACATCACCTCCACTTCTTCACCTGTCAAAGGATCTTTTTCAGAAACTTTGCACGAGGTATTTCCCCCGCCATAATTTGTGATCCTTAAATCTGCACCTAAAATATTCGAACGATATAACAGTAAAGCTACTTCATCACCGCTTAGTGCCTGAGCTTTCTCATCGTCCCATAAGTAATTGACATGTTTGTACGTTTTCACTTCTTCTATATTTATTTAAATATTAATTTTCTAATGTCTTTGCAAACCCTACAATGCAAATAGAGATGATAATGGTTACAATTCCTCCGATTATAGAACGATAAGTCGCACGATCCACACCTTTCCATTCCTTGAGTGCAACCCCCCAAGCATTTGAAATGAGAATGATAAATGCCATATGCAAGATCCAGGAGCTGGCTCCATTTCCTAAACGGCTTTCGCCCATACCATAAAAGAAAAACTGCAGATACCAAGTCGTTCCCGCTATCGCACATAAAAGGAAATTTTTGCCTTTTGGCACATCGGACTTTGTATAATCCCCAAAAGTTCTATTCTTAAACAATAAGTAAAGGCACCAAAGAAAGTTCGTCACAAAGCCACCCCAAAGGATTACAATATAGGTGACGTTATTTTGATAGAGAAATTCTCCTTGATTTGGATTAGTAGCCTTCCATAAGTTGTTAGCCACATCAGCCATCGGCTTTCCAGCCTCTATTCCAAAATTGAAACAAGCACTTAATATCCCCGATATAATAGCCACAACGATACCCAATCCAAAATTGTAATCAGACTTGCTTTCAGATGATAATGCAGATAAATGCTTCTCCTTTGACACTCCAGCCTTCCCACATAAAAACACACCAAGCACGCACACTAAAAGTCCTATGAGAATACAAATACCGGAATGTGTTGTAAAAAAATAGTCTATACCATGTTTGCCTGCAGTCTTATTGAAAAAATAATAAATACTTGGCATCAAGGATCCAAAAACCATGCTAAGTCCCAAAATGATACTACTTCCCAAAGATACACCGAGGTAACGTACACCAAGTCCATAGGTCAGTCCCCCAATCCCCCAGAGTAATCCAAATAAAAAAGTGTAGCCTACAATGGAACTATTCGTATCTTGGATAATTTCTACAAAATTTGGGATCGTCAACATTGCCGCTATCGGCGGAACGATCACCCATGAAAAAAGTCCACCTAATATCCACATGGATTCCCAGGACCAGCCTTTCACTTTCTTATACGGCACATAAAAACTACCAGACGCGAAACCGCCTATAAAATGGAATATAACTCCGAAAACAGCATTCATTGTGTATCTTTTTAGGTATTACAAAAACTAAATTAAATGATTTGATGGGAGGAACTGTTATGCACTGTTATGCCACATAACCCAGACAGTTGCCCTATACAAGATAATTTATTTAAACGGCATCTACAGCTTACAGTAAATTTTGATTACTTTTAGTTACTTATTATAAATACTTCCTTGAAAAAATATTTGTTATTCATAGATACCGAAACATCCGGGCTGCCGAAAAAATGGAATAAAAAGTACACCGACAGCGACAACTGGCCGCATATATTGCAATTGGCTTGGATTATTTTTGACGAAGAACGCAATGAAGTTAAACGTACGAATAAATATATTTATGAACCGCTAATACCAATCAGTCCCGCTTCAGAGCAAATACACGGATTGACTCCCCCTTTTTTAATGAAGCACGGCGAAAAGAAAAAAGAGGTGTTGCGTAAACTGAGTCATGACATCAAAAAATATAAACCGCAAATCGTTGGACATTTTCTTTCATTTGATTTGCAGGTATTATCTGCTGAATTCTATCGTTCCAATCTTCCGCTCCCATTTTGCGACTTAAAATACTTTTGCACCTTGCTGCATAGCAAAAGGTATGTTAGAAACCCACATATGGTCCATCTTCCGCTTTCATTATTACATGAATCGCTTTTCCTGGCTCTTCCCGAAAATATACATGATGCGGAGAAAGATGCTGAGATCACAGCGAAATGTTATTTTGAAATGATCCAACGAAAAGATCTCTCCGATCAAGAAATTCTAAACCAACAAACTGAGTTCGATAATCTTTTTTAATGCCGTATTCATGGAAAAAAACGAATCCCTCCTATCCTTGCTGAAATCGACCCAACCATTTCAGGTATTGCCCGAAACCCTTCAGCTAAGTATTGTCGATATACTCTATGAACATCGCTTCTCCAAAGACACCTTGGTGTATCGACAGAATATTACCGATATGGATGGAGTAGACTTAATCTTCGAAGGAGAATACGAAACATTTTTCTTAGATGCTTCAGATAATAAACGATTAGTCGAAATCCATCATATGCCTTATTGCTTTGGCGGTATTTCAGTCTTATTGAATCGAACAAAAGCGTTAAAATCTGTCATCGCTAAAAAAGGTACAATCATCTATCGATTACCGCGGAAAAATTTCATTGAGCTTTGTAATGCCAATGAAGAGTTCTTTCATTTTTTCACCAATTCTTTTGGAAAAAGGATGTTAGATGAGGAGTTTTCACACTTTGTAAAATCCCCAGCTTCTTTTGAGGAGAGCTACTTTGCTGCGGATCAATTGTACTCGCGAAAGATAGAACATATCACTTACAAAGATATTGTTGCCTGTACCGCTGAAACCCCCATTTTTGAGGTTGCAAAGATGATGGCCAAACAAAAGGTAAGTTGTGTGTTTATCCAAAACAAAAATGGTATCATCGGCTATGCTACTGATATGACCTTGCGGGATAATGTCGTTGCGCAACAAATCGCTGTCGACCGCGCGATTATCGAAGTGATGGACAACCCAATTGTTAGTATCTCTGATCAAGCTTACCTGTATGAGGCTGTACTAAAAATGTTCCGAACGAAATCAAGATACCTGCTCGTTGAAAAAGAAGGGAACTACGTTGGATTCCTAAGCCGTAACAGATTATTGAGTGAGCAAGGGCAATCGCCACTCGTATTTATTCAATCTGTCAAACTAGCAGAAACTTTAGACGAATTGCGCGAAAAGTGGAACAACGTTCCAGAAATTATCCATCAACTGCTCGGCAGAGGAGTAAATGCCGAAATTGCCAATCAGGTGATTACAACTGTAGCGGACAGTATTGCACTAAAAGTAATCGAAAAAGTAATCGAAGAGATGGGCGAACCGCCGGCAAAGTTTGTCTTCATGGTGACTGGTAGTGAAGGAAGAAAAGAACAAACGCTGATGACAGATCAGGATAATGCGATTATTTATGAAGATAAAGCCAATGAACAGCGCGAGCTCGTCCGAGCGTATTTTTTGAATTTTGCAAGTCGTGTATCTGATCATTTAAATACAATAGGTTTCAGTTATTGTACAGGAGGATATATGGCCAGCAATCCTGAATGGACACATTCACTATCACATTGGAAAAACAACTACAAAAAATGGATCGAGGAAAGCATCCCCGAAAATGCAATTAAGTTCTCCACATTCTTTGACTGCCGACGATTATATGGCGACCAAGAGATTATAGATCAACTTAAAGAGTTTCTAAATGTCGAATTACAAAAACCTAATGAGCGCTTTTTTACATTTATCGCAAAAAATGCCCTACAATATGAACCTCCCTTGACATTTTTTAAGGCGATCAAAACGCAAACCATCGGATCCTCTGAAGTCTTCAACATCAAAAAAGCTATGACACCTATTGTCGATTTGGTTCGTGTATATGCCCTGAAAAACCGAATTTATGAAGAAAATACAGGTGGAAGACTC
The DNA here is from genome assembly GCF_964277905.1 of uncultured Sphingobacterium sp. NCBI lineage: Bacteria > Pseudomonadati > Bacteroidota > Sphingobacteriia > Sphingobacteriales > Sphingobacteriaceae > Sphingobacterium > uncultured Sphingobacterium sp. The sequence continues at coordinate 106,328 of NZ_CAXYKD010000002.1, read as the reverse complement.
AAGCAGTTACTCGAATTGGGGATTTTCACGCAGGAACAATATGAAGAATTACATCAATCTTACTACTATCTGATGTCGATTCGCCTAAAAAATCAAGCGAATCAGATTCGGATAGCCAAACTTAGCCCAAACAATTATGTACCGATGGACAGCTTGACAAATATTGAAAAGGCAACCATTAAGGAAATATTTAAAACGATCAATAACTTTCAGCTTGGAATTAAAGTAAAATTCACCAGTAACCTCTTTGGGTAATGGCCCATTTTAATGACTCGGTACGACTGGAAGAATTTTCCCATCTGTACCAAACAGCAATTTGTCCATACACACTTCGCGGTTATACCCAGCAGCTTCGCCCATCGTAATTCCCTTGGGATAGTTAAATCGATGATAAACAATGTACCATTCGTCTTTTCCTGACAGCTGCAATACCGAATTGTGCCCCGTGCCATAAATTCCAAGAGCAACATCTTTCTGCAAAATAAGATTATCTTCGGGGATTTGAATGGGTCCCAAAGGAGAAGTCGAAGTTCCATAACGAACCCGATAATTTTCGCTACGTGTATCATTTTCCGACCATAGGAAATAATAAATCCCTTTCCGGAAAAAGACATAAGTTCCTTCACGGAATGTTCTATCGGGGGTCAATAATTTGATCGTATTTTCCTTGATTGTCACCATGTCCTTATTAAGTTCGGCTACAGCAAGATGACCATTTCCCCAATAAAGATAACTCTTATTGGTTTTGGGATCAGTGAAAACAGCCGGATCGATCTCTTGACCTCCCTTTACGCCATTTGGTTTGAAGTCTATCAGCGGTTTACCGGAATCCTTAAAAGGCCCGATTGGCGAGTCTGCTACTGCAACACCGATTTTCTGAGCTGCTGTAAAATAATAATAATATTTATACACACCCTTGACTTTCTTCTCTGCGATCGTCGGCGCCCAGGCATGGTGGTTGCCCCATAGTACATCTTTTTTTAAATCTAATACCACTCCCTCATCTTTCCATGCTATCAAATCAGTAGAAGAAAAGGTTTTGAAGTAATATCCACCCCAACCGTCAAAGCCATCACTCGTTGGATAGATATAATATTTCTTTGTCTTATTAGAGTACAATACATCTGGATCCGCGTAAAATCCCTCCAATATAGGATTTTTCACATTGTTCAATGTGATATCAGCTGGTTTTCCCCAATGTTGTATCAATTTATTCAACTCATTTCTTGAAAGCGGTAAAATAGTGCCATGTCTAGGATGAAAATCCATATCAATCTGTTGATCTATTGCTTTAAAATGATCTAGATCCTGAGATTCACAAAACTGGTATTTCCCCTTTTTATAAACATCATACATCAAGATATAGGTGTCTGATTGATTGCGTTTAAAAATCCCAGATCCTTCCACATCGTCTGCTGTTGCCTGTTTATAACCAGGTTGTTCAACCCATTTCCCCGAAGTCAATGAATCTGTGATCGCCTGTTTTATCCCTTTCCCGTTCCCCTCAGTTTTATAAAACAAATGGAATAAGCCGTTTTTAACAATAATATCCCCATCTATACAAGATTGACCGTTTTTAGGCAAGAACAACACCTTAGGTTCACCCTCTAGATCCGTAAAATCGCGATTAGCATAGGCATAATAAATCACATCGGGTTGATCTCCATATTTCATGGACCAGTAAACCATATATTTACCTACACTTGGATCAAATATAGTCTGGGGCGCCCAAACCCTTTTTAAGTCTTTCTGCCCTTGATAACGTTGTTGGATGTTAATCACATGATGCTCCCAGTGGATCAAATCTGTAGATTTTAACAAAACCATGGCTCGGTTAGAATCCCATCCTTTGGATGCCGTCATATCCGTTAGCACCATATAAAATGATTTTCCGTCCTCGGCCCGTAAAATATGTGGATCCCTTACGCCACCTGTACTGCTGATGCGTTTAGAATCCAATATGGGCTGATTATTGTTCAGTGCCCTGAATGTATAACCGTCAGTACTAATCGCAAAACATACGGCCTCATCCGCAATTGCATTACCTTTAAAATAGGTAAATAGATAACCCGCGAAATCTTTTTCCGATGGTCCCGCTTTATATTCCTGTGCCGATACGGAACACAAGGCAGCCATTATCAAACCAACAACTCCCATGAGGGCTATCAACTCTCTTTTATTCATAAAAAAGTTATTTCATTTGTAAATAGCACATTACTATTTTTTTTGCATCGACAAATCAAACTGCCAATGCTTCGCTAAGCGCTCCAACTCTTGCTTTGTTATTGGGATGACAGCGCCATGTTTAGGCGAAGTGAAATTAGTGGATTTCATTTTACCTGCATTAAAGTGTCCTAGATCAACAAAATTTTTAAAATCTGTTGTTTCACTGAAGCCAAAATTATGGGGCGATATCCCATAGATATCATACATCAAAACCCATTTATCTTCCCCTATCCTTTTCCACACATTTGGCGCTTCGCATGCTTCCGGCTCAGGATCATAGAAGCGATCATCGTACTGATAAGGGCCATTTGGATAATCTGAAACAGCTTGCTTAATGCCCGGAATACCATCGTGGGCAACATAAAAAAGATGGTATTTATTGCCCACTTTCGTAATATCGCCATCGATGTAATTTTTATTTGCTTTGGGGTATTGAAACAAAAGCTCTGGTTCTGATTCAAATGCTGTAAATTCCTTATTTAAATAGGCGTAATAGAGCTGATTCAGTCCATTGCCAAACCGCATCGTAAAATAGATCATCATCTTCCCGGTACAATCATCATAGATGAGTTCGGGAGCCCAGAAGGAGCCTACATTTTCCCAACCTTGAAAGGCTTTCTCCAAGTAGAGCTCCGTATGGTTCCAGTGAATTAAATCAGTCGATTTCATTAAGACAATACCCCGGTTGTTACCCCATCCAAATGCGACTCCGTCACGCTCCCATTCCGTATTTCTATAACCCTGCTTTTGTGCGTAGATATGTAAATCCGTCATGACCATATAAAAATAACCATCTTTTCCGCGCATGATATAGGGATCCCGAATACCTTTCTGCTGTGCAATGCTATCGCCAGCAATGATCGGTTTTCCTTTATTGATATCGGTGAAAGAATAGCCATCCTGACTGACAGCAACATAAAGACCATGGCTTTCATCCTTAAAATAAACCATCAGGTAAGCAGCCAGATCCGATTCCTCTACCTGTGCAAACACGTTATGTGCAAATAGAATCAGGGTAGTAAAAAAGAGTATGCGGATATTCATCTTATTTCACAGTCAATTTTATCAAGGTCAAGGAATAGGGTGCGAACGTTTCCATCAGATTTTTACCCTTATAAGTTATGGATTCTTCTTTTGGACGAATATTTAACGGTTCTTCTAGACTGTTGCTCACGCTCAGATCTGCATTAGACAATGTAATCTTTTGCGCTATCGCTGACAATTTCTTTTTCGTCAATACATCTAAATTTAACTGCCTTGGCTGACTGGTATAATTGACGACCTTCACAATCAACTGCTGCAAAGTCTCATCATATACTGCAGAAGCATACAGGCTATCTTTACCAGCTACGAATTCACCATCCCGTTTGATCGGAACAATGCTTGTTCCTTTATTGGTAGCATATAATTTTTGTACTTGGTAGCTCGGTGTTCCATATACCTGCAAGTTATCCACCCAAATTAAATCTGGTGACCACTGCCAGCCATCGACATGACCGAATAATGGCGCATAAGATGCCATCTCTACCACGTCGCCATTTCGTTCCAGGCCCGTCATGAAAGCGGCTTCCGAGAGGGCCGCCTCCCAGGTACTTTTCCCTGGGCCGTTTGGTCGCGTCGTATGCGAAGCATATTCCCCTGCGAAAATTTTCGCCCCATTTCTAGCGTAATTATCATAGCGATTGGCGCTAGACAGAAACCAGGATGGTGGACGGTAATAATGTTCATCAATGATATTGATATTCATCGCCCGCAGCTTATCATTTAAGAAGTCAAAACGATCTCCTTCGGGATCAGTGCCCGAACTGGCGATAATTTTGATCTCAGGATGCTTTTCGTTTAACGCTTTCTTGAAGACGGTCAACCGCTCGATGTATTGCGGACCCCAATTTTCATTTCCAACTCCCAGCATTTTGAGGTGGAAAGGTTCAGGGTGCCCCATATCCGCCCGTAATTTCCCCCATTTTGTATCTGTTGGGCCATTGGCAAATTCAATCAGGTCCAAAGCGTCTTGAACATAGGTATCAAGTTCGTCCAATGGTACAAGTTCTCCGGTATTAAATTGGCAGGCCATACCGCAATTGAGAATGGGAACTGGAGATGCTCCAATATCTTCTGCGAGTAAAAAGTATTCATAAAATCCTAAACCAAAAGTCTGAAAATAATCAGGTGTCAGCCGATGGCTGAATTCGGTATTCCACCGGTTGATAATCAATTCCCTTTCCGTTATTGGTCCAACAGTTTTTTTCCATTGAAAGCGATTAGCCAAATCTTTCCCTTCAACAATACAGCCTCCGGGAAAACGGATAAAGCCGGGTTTCATATCGGCAAGCATCTGAACCATATCTTTACGCAACCCCTTCGGTCTCCCTTTCCAGGTGTCTACTGGAAATAACGAAAGCATATCCACGTCTAACGTACCCGCCCCTGTAAACCAAACATTTAATTTGGCTTTATCTGTCGTTTGGTTGACAGGAAATTTGACTGCAGCTTCAGACCATGATCCGACGGGTTCAAGTGGAAGTTCAGCTGCACCAATAACCTTATTCTGTTGATCGAGCAACTCAACATGGATTTTCATCCCCTTAGCAGCATTTTGATATTGTACAGAAAACTCATATGCTGCACCCGCTTTCACACCCATTCCTCTAAAGCCTTCATTTTGTAGCCCTAATTTCAGATTAGCCGCATTGTTTATCCTTAAATAACGTTTGTTGCCTTTACGTTTACTATCGTTTAACAGCAGGTAGGTTCCCTCAGGGCCATTTTCAAGCTTTTTCCAGCCCATCCAAGGCTGATCAAACTCAAATGATCTATTCTTTACCAATTCCGCATAGATTCCCCCATCAGCACCAAGATTGATATCTTCAAAAAAGACGCCCCACATATGCGGCGATATTTTGCCTGTAGGTTTATCCAATGCAATATTTAATGTTATCGGTGACTGTGCCATTGCTGAAGAGCCCAAGCTCGCTAACAGTAACAGTGTCGACACTACTCTTTTCATCCCTATATGTATTTGTTCAACAATAATTTATCATTTCAGGTTTTTAAACCAGCTATAACAGCATAAATAGGGTAGCACAACATGACAACCCTATCAAAATTGGCTGTTATATTAATTCCAATACAATAACTGAAAATGCCGGAATGTCCACTTCAATGGCACCATTCACTGCCTTTGCCTTATTGTACACAACAGGTTTAATTGTTGTGGGTTTTTGGAAGGAATTATAATCGCGTAGATTCTCCGCAGTAAGGATTCGGCCTGAAATTTTTGCAGCTTTCACTGAACCGAGATCCACACGTACCTTATTATTCTTTTTCGGGTCAATATTTACCAAGGAGATATGAGTACGGCCCTGCTTGTCTTGTGATGCTGAAACCGAAACGGCCGGAATTTTTTCCTGGTTAAATTCAAAATCCGTTGATTGCAGGGAAATAGGAATTAACTTAGCATCCTGATGTACCTTATACATTTCCATCACATGATAAGTCGGGGTCAAAATCATATTCTTTCCTTCTGTTAGAATAACCGCCTGCAATACATTCACAGCCTGCGCTAGATTGGCCATCTTCACCCGACGAGCATGATTGTTAAAGATATTGAGTGTCATTCCTGCAATCATGGCATCACGCATGGTATTTTGTTGGTAGAGAAAACCCGGATTCGTACCAGGCTCTACCGCATACCAGCCGCCCCATTCGTCTACGATCAGATCCACAAGTCCTTTCGGGTCGTATTTGTCCATAATGGCGATATTCTTCTCCACGAGCTCATTCATAAACCAAGCTGATTTCATGGTTCTAAAATATTCCTCTTCCGAATATTGAGTTGCTGAGCCTTTATTATCCCAGTTGATCACTGCATAGTGATGAAGTCCCATACCTTTCATCAAACCACTCGGAATTTTCTTCATGAGTGTCTCCGTCCAATTGTAATCTGCACTATTAGCTCCTGATGCTATCCGATACAAACCACTTCCATTGGTCCAATCCGACATAAAAGTGGCGTATTTGCGATAAATATCGGTATAGTAATCGGCGGTCATATTTCCCCCACAGCCCCAGGCTTCATTTCCTACGCCCCAGAATTTTACCTTCCAAGGTTCCTGCCGACCATTTTTTCGTCGCCAATCCGACATGGGGCTCTCTCCTTTAAAATTCACATACTGTACCCAGTCTGCAAGCTCCTGTACCTCACCGCTACCCACATTACCCGCCAGATAAGGTTCCGCACCAAGCAATTCACACATATTGAGAAAATCATGTGTGCCAAAAGAATTATCCTCTGTCACGCCACCCCACCAGTTGTTTACGATAGCAGGACGCTGCGCTTTGGGCCCAACTCCATCCTTCCAATGATATGTATCGGCAAAACATCCACCCGGCCAACGTAAATTGGGAATGTTCAAATTCTTAAGGGCTTCTATAACATCTTTCCGGACGCCATCGGCGTGGGGAATTGAGTCATTTTTCTCCCCGACATAAAATCCATCATAAATACAGCGTCCCAAATGCTCGGCAAAATGTCCATAGATATGTCGACTTATAATCTGCTCCTGCTGCGGCGTTTCTAATCTTACACTACTCTGTCCATACAATAATCCAGTGGCCAACGTAAAAACAACGCCTAATTTTAATCTTAGCTTCATCATATAGATTTTATTATTTCACACTGAATTGGTAGGTTGTTTTTGAACTATATTTTTCTCCAGGTTTTAACACCGTTGATGTAAAATTGGGGTGATTTGGTGCATCTGGAAAATGTTGTGTCTCCAAACAGAACGCAGAACGGAATGGATACACTTTTCCTTCTTTCCCTTTAGGGTCAGAATCCTTCATAAAATTACCACTGTAAAACTGTAAACCAGGTTCGGTTGTGTAGATGTCCATTTCAATACCCGTTTTAGTGGCATACACCTGTGCGACCTTCTGAAAACCATCCTTCTTGTTTAGTTCAAAATTATGGTCATAGCCTTTTCCGATCTTCAGTTGTGCATTTTCATCTTCAATACGAGCGCCAATACGTGTAGGTTTTGTAAAATCGAATGCTGTGCCCGCTACAGGCAGACTCTTTCCAGTTGGAATCAAGGTATTGTCAACTTCGGTAATTGCCTTTGCATCAATTTGAAGTTCATGATCCAAAATAGAAGAATCTCCGGCCCCATTGAGGTTAAAATAAGCATGGTTGGTCAGATTTAAGACCGTCTCTTTATCTGTTGTCGCCTGATAAGCTATGGCCAAAGCACCATTGTCCTCCAGGGTATAGGTAACCTCCATCTTGACCGTTCCCGGATAACCAGCTTCTTTATCAGGTGAGGTATAGGCTAATGTGATTGATGTCGAAGTGCTACTGACGACATCCCACACTTTATTGTAAACGCCATTGGTACCGCCATGAAGTGAATTCTCGCCATCATTCTTTTCTAAAGAATAAACCTCTCCATTCAGTTTAAATGATGCTTTGCCAATCCGATTCCCATAACGCCCTACAATTGCGCCGTAAAAATTATTATAGTTATCCTTGTATTCTTTGGCCGAATCATAGCCCAAAATCACATCAGTCAATTTACCGTCTTTATCTGGCACTTTTAAACTTACCAGGCGTGCACCATAATTTGTCAATGTAATAGCGAGTTTGTTATTCTTGAGCTGGAATAGTTTAACTTCTTTACCATCAATCTGGCTATCAAAAGCTTGGTTGGAGGTAGAGTCAGCCAAGGTCGCTGCTTGTTTACTTTGAGTTGATGAAGACTGGCAGCCATAAGCCAATGAAGCACAAGTCAACAAACCAATAATAATTTTCTTATTCATCTGCAATTAAGTTTTACCCCATCGGTCTGATGGAGGCTTCCTAATTTTAATTAGGAATGGTTCATAATCATTTAATAATTCAAATGGCAACATTTCTACCAAAAACGCACATAGATAGCAGTCACCAACAATAAAGTCACAACAATTAATGCCAATACGGACGGTTCCACTTTAAACATCGATCGATCCAATACAAAAGCTTTTGGATTAACTTTTGGTCCAAATAAGCTGACAGCAATCATAGCGATCATCGTAAACACAAATGCTAGTCCCATACATATCTGAAATGGAATTTCATAAACTCCCGCTTTGTTAAGATATGCCGTATAGATCCATGTTTCTGGCCCGAAAACTTTTGTTGCAAACTCGTTGAAAAATACCGACAATGCAAATCCCGTAACAAGGCCTGTAATGGCGGCTGCACCCGTAGTCCTTTTCCAGAACATACCGAGCAAAAACATCGCAAAAACACCCGGACTGATAAAGCCTGTATATTTTTGGATAAAAGTAAATCCTCCGGCGCCACCGATGCCCAGTGCATCATTCCAGGTAAATAAAACAGAAAGTAGAATAGAGATCACAATTGTTATCTTTCCAACCCAGACCATTTTTGCTTCGCTCGCATCTTTATTGATGTATTTTTTAAAGATATCCAATGTGAAGATCGTTGCGATACTATTCGCCTTTCCGGCCAATCCGGCCACAATAGCTGCTGTAAGCGCCGCCAGCGCGAGTCCTTTCATTCCATTTGGCAGATAGCCCAATATCGCCGAGTACGCATTATCGGCATGAAACACCCCTCCCGGAGCCATTTCGTGCTGTAACGCTCCATTTTTATAAAGCACATAAGCAGCGATTCCTGGAAGCATGACGATAATCGGCATAAACAATTTTAGAAATCCCGCAAAAAGAATCCCTGTACGTGCAGTCTTTAAATCTGCTCCCAAAGCGCGTTGTGTGATGTATTGGTTACAGCCCCAGTAATTTAGGTTGACAATCCAGATCCCGGCAAGATACATCCCTATTCCAGGCAGCATCAGATATTTATTGATATCTTCCTGACTGGCACCCGGCCCTGGTTTATCGACAAATAGGTTAAAATGTTCTGGCGAATCTTCCATCAGTTTATTGAATCCAGCCAAGGCGTCTTGTCCCAAACCAAAATGTTCACTGACCAAGGTCAATGCCACATAGGTCGTCGCTATACCGCCAATAATTAATACAACAACCTGAATCACATCTGTAAAACCAATAACACGCATTCCACCCAAAGTAATGATAACGGCAAATACGGCTAAAGCAACTGTAATGGTGTGGAAACTGTCGCCACCTCCGGCCATACTCGAAATGGCGATTGCCCCGAGATACAAAATGGAAGTCAGATTGACAAAAACGTACAAAAACAACCAGAAGATTGCCATAATAAGACTTGTTGTTTCATTGTATCGGTTGTTCAAAAACTGAGGCATCGTGAAAATCTTGTTTTTCAGATAGACCGGAATAAACCAAACCGCAACAATAATTAACGCTACCGCAGCAATGAGCTCATAAGCGGCTACAGCAATACCGACCTCAAATCCATTACCGCTCATACCAATAAACTGCTCAGCAGAAATATTCGATGCGATCAACGAAGAGCCTATGGCCCACCAGGTCAGTGATCCTTCTGCCAGAAAGTAGTCCTTGCTACTGCTTAAACTATTCGTCTTTTTACGATAAATCCAGTAGCCATAACCGGCTACAATAAAGAAGTAAATTACGAAGATGATGTAATCTACCGTTGCAAATTTTTCCATATTTCCCAAATTGGTTATTATCAATAAGCCATCTATACCCGAAGAGCAGGTATAAATGGCTTAGGCTATTATTTACTCAGTAAATAATATAGTTCATTCCATTTCAATTGATCTTCGAGTTTCGCTACCGTAGTATCCTCGTCGATCAATACATATTCCAGTCCGGCAATACGTGCAAAATCTTCCAGGTATTCGGGTGTTAAGCTCAAGCTGTAGGCTGTATGGTGCGCCCCCCCTGCCACAATCCAGGCACTACAGCCTGTTTTCATATCTGGCAGCGGTTTCCATAACACACGCGCAACAGGAAGCTTAGGTAACTCTTCTTCCACAGCAACACCTTGTACTTTATTCACGATCAAACGAAAACGCGTTCCCATATCGACCAAAGAGGCATTCAATGCATCTCCGCTCTGGCCATTGAAAACCAAACGGGCAGGATCCGCCTTGCCGCCAATTCCTAGCGGATGTACTTCTATACGCGGTTTTCCAGTTGCTAAAGCTGGATCCACTTCTAACATATGCGAGCCAAGTACCATGGGATTCTGCGGATCAAAATGGTAAGTGTAGTCCTCCATAAATGCGGTTGTTCCAGCTAATCCTGCACCCATTACTTTGCAAGCGCGCACCAAAGCCGGAGTCTTCCAATCCCCTTCGCCGGCAAAACCATACCCCTCAGCCATTAAACGCTGTACTGCCAAGCCCGGAAGTTGTACCATCCCATGCAGATCCTCAAAAGTATCCGTAAAACCTTTAAAGTTTCCTTGTTCCAAAAATTTCCGTAGGCCAATTTCTATTTTAGCAGCTTCGATGAGGTTAGCACGATATTCACCGTCAGCTTTCACGTTTTCGGCAAGTTCATAAGTCGCTTCGTACTCCGCTAATAATGCCGCGATTTCCGCTTCCGTACTCGCATTGATAACCGCTACCAAATCACCAATGGCATAGGTGTTTACAGCGAAACCAAATTGCGACTCTGCTTCTACTTTATCGCCGTCCGTAACAGCCACATAACGCATGTTATCGCCAAATCGTGCAAATTTAGCCCCCTGCCAGTCGTGCCATCCGGCTGCTGCACGTGCCCAAACATTAATCCGTTCCAACACTTCCGCATCTTGCCAATGCCCGGTAACGACTTTACGACCTATTTTTAAGCGGCTAACGATATGTCCAAATTCGCGATCCCCATGCGCACTTTGGTTGAGATTCATAAAATCCATATCGATACTATTCCATGGAATATCCTGGTTATACTGCGTATGCAGATGCAACAATGGCTTTTGCAAAGCTTTTAATCCTCGGATCCACATCTTTGCAGGTGAAAATGTATGCATCCAGGTAATAACTCCAATACAGTTTTTTTCATTGTTGGCGGCTGCCAATGTTGCATAAATCTCGTCCGCATTTTTTACGATCGGTTTATATTTTACCGCTACTGGAATCGCTGCTTGGGTATCTAAATAATTGGCTATTTCCTCAGCATGTAGGGCAACTTGTCGCAAGGTTTCTTCACCATATAGGTCTTGGCTTCCCACGACAAACCAAACCTCAAGTTCTTTTAAATTGATATTCATGTTAAATTGTAGTTTTTGCTATAGATTTTTTATTACTAAAAATTATTGACCATAATAGGCGTTGGCCCCATGCTTCCGTTCGTAATGCTTTTTGATCAGTGCAGGCTTTAATCGAGGCGCATTCGGATTGATTTGTTCTGTCAACCAAGCCATTTTAGCAACCTGTTCCAATACTGCACTGTTATAAACAGACTTTGTTCCAGTTTTACCCCAGGCAAACGGCGCGTGGTTACCAACCAGAATCATTTCCACCTCTTTATAATCCAGCTTATTTTCGGCAAAGTGATTGATAATCTGAAACCCCGTTTCATGCTCGTAGTTTCCGGCGATCATCTCATCGTGCATTGGTGGAGCACAAGGAATATCGACCGTCAAATGATCTGCATGTGTCGTTCCGAAAATGGGAATATCCCGTTGCGCCTGTGCCCATGCTGTCGCATAGGTGGAGTGCGTGTGGGTGATCCCACCGATTTCCTTCCAATGTTTATACAGTAGCGCATGAGTTTTCGTATCTGATGATGGCCGAAGATTCCCCTCAACCACCTGACCATCAAAGTCTACAATCACCATATGTTCCGGTGAAAGCTCTTCATATGGAACCCCACTTGGTTTAATCGCAAAAACTTCCTGACGACGATCGACAACGCTCACATTTCCAAATGTAAAAAGCACCAATCCCAGCTGGGGCAATTGCATATTGCAATGGTAGGCTTCTTCTTTAATTGAATTATACATGATTAAAATTTGAATGATTAAACAGTAATGGCTAGCGATTCCTTTCCTTCGATGAAAGCTCCCAAAGCCTTGTAATGTTCATAGCGTTCGGCATAGATGGTTACCCATTTTTCCTCAGGTATGTAAGTTCGTTCAAAACCTTGCCCCATTGCCTTCATAGCATCCTCAATCCGGTCATATAAACCAGCAGCTGTTGCGGCGAACATTGCTGCGCCAATGGCACAAGTCTGTTCACTTTTATGAATACGAATAGGCATATTCATCACATTGGCCATCATTTGCATAATAAAGGGTGATTTCTTTGCAACTCCGCCTAAACCGATCAAACCTTTTACCGGAATACCCTGCTCCACGAAACGGTCAACAATAGCCTTTGCGCCAAAACAAGTCGCTTCGACAATCGCCCTGAAGATCCGAGGTGCATCTGTTCCGAGGTGCAAACCTGTAATCGCTCCTTTCAAGGATTGATCCGCATCCGGAGTTCGACGACCATTGAGCCAGTCCAAAGCTAATTCAGATGTTGCCGTTACGGGAAGTAATGCCGCCTGCTCACTTAGACTGAACAAGAGTTTATCTTCCAGGGTTGCCATCAACTGTTCACGCGTATGCGCTTCGATCTCTTCAATATCTTGTATCAAATTTTTCGTTGGCCACAGTAACACCTGTTTCAGCCAAGCGTAAGCATCCCCAAATGCAGATTGCCCAGCTTCCATACCAATCATTCCCGGTATAATTGAACCGTCTACCTGACCGCAGATTCCCCTGACCAACGTATGCTGAACTTCCTCCTTTGGGGCAACTAGCATATCACAGGTCGATGTCCCCATTACCTTACTCAGATAATATGGCTCAATTTGCCCTCCGACTGCACCCATATGACAGTCAAATGCACCTACACCAACAACGACTGATGTTGTAAGACCTAATCGTTGCGCCCATTCTTCCGAAAGCTGACCAGCAGATTGATCAGCAGTGTATGTTTCGGAAAACAAACGATCAACCAAACCATCCAGCAATGGATCAAGTGTTGAAAAGAAAGAATTTGGAGGTAGGCCATCAAATTCTTCGGCCCAAAGCGATTTATGCCCCGCTGAACAAACCCCACGCTTCATAGCAGACACCTGTGTTCCCCCTGTCAATAGAAAAGGAATATAATCACAATGCTCAACCCAGCTATATGTGGCGGCACGGACCTTTTCATCAGCCCTAAAAACATGAAGTAATTTCGCCCAGAACCATTCCGAAGAGTATACTCCGCCCACATACTTCAAATAATCCACCGAACTATTTTGATTGTGCAGGTTAATTTCTTTGGCCTCTCCAACAGCTGTATGATCTTTCCATAAAACAAACATGGCATTGGGGTTGTCTTTAAACTCGTCCAACAACGCCAATGGAACCCCGGCTGCGTTTACGGCAACTGGAGTAGATCCCGTTGTATCCACGGAAATTGCTTTTACAGCTGCGCCAATATTGTCGATTTCCGATTTGAGCAAACAATCTTTTATTGTTGCTTCCAAGCCTTCGATATAATCCAACGGGTGCTGTCTAAACTGACTTAAAGCAGCATCACAATACTCCCCTCTTTTCCAACGCGGGTAGTAAAATACAGAAGAAGCTATCTCCTCGCCATTGTTAGCATCAACCAATACCGAACGGACCGAATCACTTCCATAGTCCACCCCAATGACATACGATTTATTCATTTTTGCTGAATTTGGTTTATAACTTATAATTGTCTCTAATGCCTTATTCTTCAATCCCCCCCTTTCTGAAGTTCGCCTTGAAAAAATAATTAGTGTCAAATAAACATTTATTTTTTTAAATATGAAAGAAAATTTTCATATTTAAAAAATAGAGCTAACTTCATAGCAGCAAATTATGGTTAACCCGAATTCCTTACATAGGCGTATAAAAGCCTTTTAAAGGGATGTATCAGACAATTATTATACTTATTTTTAGCTATTTACTTTTTTACATAGTTTTGCTCGTGGAATAAATGGGGTGGTGTCAGATAAAAAGATAAAACGATAGACGATGGAATATTATAAAAAAGATTCAGGGATCCTTTTGGCAGTAGACTGTATCATATTTGGATTTAACGGCGAATCCCTTGAAGTACTTTTAATTAAACGTGATTTCGAACCAGAAAGAAATAAATGGAGTCTGATGGGTGGTTTCGTTCAATCTGACGAAAGTCCGGAAGAGGCGGCGAGCCGGGTGCTCAAACAGTTAACAGGACTTGAAAATGTATACATGGAACAATGTAGTGTATTCGGTGAACCTAAGCGTGAACCTAGCGACAGGGTTGTCAGTATCTGTTATTTTGCGCTGATTGATACGCAGCAATATAAACATATCCTCAGTGACGATTACGAAGCTCAATGGTTTCCATTACAGGAGCATCCAACACTGATCTTCGATCATGATCAGATGATCGCTTCGGCACAGCACCGCCTACGCATGAAAGCAGCCTTGTATCCGATATTATTTGAACTGCTGCCTGAGAAATTCACGATTCCCCAGATTGCAGCACTCTATGAGGGTGTTTATAATATCGAATTGGATAAGCGCAATTTCAGCCGAAAACTGCTTTCCTCAGACCTTATAATCAAACTGGAGGAAAAGGATAAGGAAAACTCAAAAAAAGGAGCATACTATTTCAAACTAAATACGGCAATTTATAAGGAAAAGATCATGTCCTTTTTACGGTATTTGCCAAGTTGGTCTATCGAATCATGATAAAGTAACGGGAAATGACCAATGGGAATTGGAATATATTTCACTTATCATTTTCGTTTTTTCAATAATTCCTTATATTTATCAAAGGTAATATCCTAGTTTTACAATTAGGATAAGCTGGATTAACGCATTTTATAAAATAAACAACATGAGCAAATTGAGATTAGCATTTATATTCTTTACGATTTTATTTATTTCATCACATACGCTATTGAAGGCACAAACTCCTGCTGCGGCTCCCGCCGCTACAGCAGCACAACAGGATAATGCCTTCAAGTACAGTCCGGATGGATTAAAAAAAGGAAGTTTGGCGAATCAATTTGACCACCTGAATTATATTTCGAAAAACAACTATGATTTCAAGATGGTACGAAAAACCAACCTTGATATTGTGAAACGCAATGTAATTGATACCGTAGCAAAACTCCACAAGGAAATCAGCTCTTTAAAATCATCTTCAAGCAACTATACGTCCAATACCAAAACTTTACAAGATTCAATTCAGGTTTTAAAGGATCAGTTGGCACAGGAGAAGGAAAAAACAGAAAGTTTCTCTTTCTTGGGAATCAATACATCCAAAACTTTTTACAATACTGTTGTTTGGACGATCATTGCGGTATTGGCAGTAGCAGCATTTATCTTTTTATTTTCTTATCGGAAAGCGAAAGTGGACACGGTGGAATTCCAAAAAACCGCCGAGCAATCGCAAGAGGAATTCGCTACTTTCCGCAAAAAATCCATGGAAAAGGAACAATTGCTCAAGCGCCAGTTGCAGGACGAATTAAACAAAAAAATCTAGTCCTGCTTTTCATAAAATAGCAGATTTATTTCGATCGACCTGTAACGAATCCTAGAGGCACTCCGTTACAGGTCGATTTTATTTAATCAGGTTCCATTCCTAAACGAATAAAAGATTCAGCGAAGTAAAGCTGTAAACTTCAAAAATACATAGCCGGATAAAAGAGAAAAACTATATTTGCAGGTATAGAAATCGAAACATACAGAATTACAATCGATAACATTTTGACCTACATTAATAAAATTGTAATTTAATTGCAAATTCTATTTGTTTTTAAAAACGAATAACCTTATTTTTGCTGACCAAAAAAGAGGCCTTTTATGTCTCTTATATAAAATTGATTAATAAATATTTAGTCCCTATAATATGCCCAAGATTGGTAAAATAGCGCAGATTATCGGCCCAGTTGTTGACGTCAACTTCGCCGACAGTGAAAATCTACCTAAAATTTACGATGCATTGTACATTCAAAAAGAAAATGGACAACGTGTTGTATTAGAAGTTCAACAACACTTAGGTCAGGATCGTGTACGTACAATTGCCATGGACGCAACTGAAGGTTTAGTTCGCGGAATGGAAGTTGTCGATACTGGTGCTCCTATCAAAATGCCTGTTGGTGAAGAAATCAAAGGTCGTGTATTCAATGTAGTTGGTGATGCCATAGACGGGATCCAAAATTTGAATAAAGAGAATGGTCGTCCTATCCACAACGTACCTCCTAAATTCGAAGATTTGTCAACTGAATCCGAAGTACTTTTTACTGGTATCAAAGTTATTGACCTTTTAGAGCCATATGCTAAAGGTGGTAAAATTGGTTTATTCGGTGGTGCCGGTGTAGGTAAAACTGTATTAATCCAAGAATTAATCAACAATATCGCAAAAGGTCACGGTGGTCTTTCTGTATTCGCCGGTGTAGGTGAACGTACACGTGAAGGTAATGACTTATTGCGCGAGATGTTGGAGTCTGGTATCATCAAATATGGTGAGCACTTTATGGAAGGCATGGAAAAAGGCGAATGGCCTTTGGATACTGTTGACCACGAATTGATGAAAGATTCTAAATGTACTTTCGTATTCGGTCAAATGAACGAGCCTCCTGGTGCACGTGCGCGTGTTGCTTTATCAGGTTTGACAGTTGCGGAATACTTCCGTGACGGTGATGGCGAAGGTCAAGGCCGTGACGTATTATTCTTCATCGATAATATCTTCCGTTTTACACAAGCGGGTTCTGAAGTATCTGCCCTATTGGGTCGTATGCCTTCAGCCGTAGGTTACCAACCAACATTGGCAACTGAAATGGGTTTAATGCAAGAGCGTATCACTTCAACTAAAAACGGATCAATCACTTCGGTTCAAGCTGTATATGTACCTGCCGATGACTTAACTGACCCTGCTCCAGCGACAACTTTCGCTCACTTGGACGCAACTACAGTATTGTCTCGTAAAATCGCTGAGCTAGGTATCTACCCTGCTGTGGATCCTTTGGATTCTACATCACGTATCCTTTCTCCTGCCGTTTTAGGTAACGAACACTATAATACTGCACAACGTGTAAAAGAAATTCTTCAACGTTATAAAGAATTGCAAGATATCATCGCCATCTTAGGTATGGACGAATTATCTGAAGAAGATAAACAAACTGTACACCGCGCACGTCGTGTACAACGTTTCTTATCTCAACCTTTCCACGTTGCAGAACAATTTACAGGTTTAAAAGGTGTATTGGTAGACATCAAAGATACCATCAAAGGTTTCAATATGATCATTGACGGTGAAGTAGATGAGTACCCTGAAGCTGCCTTCAACTTAGTAGGTAACATCGATGATGCTATCGAAAAAGGTAAAAAATTATTAGCAGAAGCAGTTTAATCTAGATTATATCTAAGAATAATGAAATTAACAATTATCACTCCAGACAAATTAGCATTCGAAGGCGAAGTAACTTCAGTTACTGTACCGGGCACTGCGGGTTCTTTTCAAATTTTGAAAGACCACGCTGCCATTGTTTCTACTTTGGAAGATGGAAAAGTAATTATTCAACAAGGTAAAGGTGGACAAGAAGTGTTCATTAAAGGTGGTGTTGTGGAAGCAAAAGACAATGTCATTACCGTGCTTGCTGAAGGAATTATCGGAGATTAAATCAAATCGATTTTATAAAATCTAAAAAGCTTCCGATAGAAATATCGGAAGCTTTTTTTTTAAAGTTTTTTTGACATTTTCTTCATTTTAGGAAGAAAATTGGCCATTGTAACAAAAAATAATTTTTTACACCTGTAGACCAATTTTAAATATGGTATACGACTAACAAAATATAAAACCGAATAAAACGAATTATTGAAAAATAAAATTTTACAAAAACAGATTTAATAAAATTTTATTCTAAATACAAAATTAGCACTTTGCCTATTGCCAATTATTGTAATTCCTGCTACCTTGAGGAAATGAAAATCGAAAGTTTTTATAGAAGCTTGAGATAGCATGATTTACCACCAATACCACAACAAAGGGAACTATTATACTTAGGTAAATTTTGGGTTATGAAATATTACGATAAAAACACGTTGATCTATTTAGATGGAGCTTTTGTAAAAGCTTCCGAAGTTGCATTGGATCCCTTTGCACAGTCACTGCATTATGGGTATGCGGTGTTCGATGGTTTACGTGCGTATAATACCCACAATGGACCACGTATCTTTAAAGCTGACATGCATTTCGATCGCTTAAAGAGATCGTGTGAAGCAGTTAATATTCCCTATCGTTGGAGCAACCGAGAGCTGATCGACATCTGTTATGAGCTCTTGGCCAACAACAACCTAAGAGAAGCTTATATACGTCCATTGGTATTGACCGGTTCAAATATGCACCTAACCTCATCAACCGAAGCAACCATCATGATGGCAGCATGGGAATGGGGGCCATATCTTGGTCAAAACCTATTAAAGGTATGTATCTCTGATATCAAAAGACCTAATCCAAAATCGTTTAAAATTGACTCGAAGATCTCTGGGCAGTATGTAAACTCCATCCTTGCGACAACTGAAGCCATCAGGAAGGGTTACGACGAAGCGTTAATGCTCGACCACGAAGGCTACGTTGCCCAAGCATCCAGTGAAAATATTTTCATCGAAAAGGATTTCAAAATCTATACGCCGCCAGCGAAGAATATCTTCCCGGGCATTACACGCCAGACTGTAAAAAACATTTGTAAAAAATTAAACTTCGAAGTCATTGAAAAGCAATTGACGATAGAAGACATTTACACTGCTGATAGCGCTTTCTTATGCGGAACTGCGGCAGAAATTATCGGAATCAAACAAGTCGATGATGTCATCTACAAAGAAGCCTGGGAACACAGCATAGGTGCATCAATCCAAAGAAGATATAAAAATTTAGTATTAGAGAACGAAAATTATGAAGTCATCATCTAACGGCGAAAACGCAATGAACAAATACAGCCGTACATTTACACAAGACGAAACGCAACCTGCTGCAAAAGCAATGCTTTATGGTATCGGTCTTACGGATGCCGACATGGACAAAGCACAGGTCGGTATTGCCAGCATGGGATATGATGGTAATACGTGTAATATGCACTTAAATGATTTGGCACAAATCGTCAAGAAGGGCGTTTGGAACAATGATTTAGTGGGTTTGACCTTTGGAACCATTGGCGTCAGTGACGGTATGAGCAACGGTACCGATGGGATGCGTTATTCGTTGGTAAGTCGTGATGTGATCGCTGATAGTATCGAAACGATCTGTGGTGGACAATATTATGATGGCTTGATCTCTATTCCTGGCTGTGACAAAAACATGCCTGGTGCAATTATGGCAATGGCCCGTTTGGACCGTCCTTCTTTAATGGTATATGGCGGTACTATCGCTCCAGGCCACTATAAAGGTGAAGAATTAAACATTGTGTCTGCATTTGAAGCATTGGGACAACGCATCTGCGGAAATCTTTCCGATGAAGACTATGAAGGCATTATCAAACATACCTGCCCTGGTGCTGGTGCTTGTGGCGGAATGTATACAGCAAATACCATGGCTTCGGCAATTGAAGCCTTGGGAATGAGCTTACCATACTCATCTTCCAATCCAGCGATCTCGGAAGAAAAGAAAAATGAATGTTTAGAGGCAGGTCAACATATCCGCACGCTGCTTGAGAAAGATATCAAGCCCTCTGATATCATGACACGTAAAGCATTTGAGAACGCGCTACGTACCATTGTTATCTTGGGTGGTAGTACCAATGCTGTACTTCACTTTATCGCAATAGGCAAAGCCGTAGGCGTAGACATCACGCAAGATGACTTCCAACGCATGAGTGACGAAACCCCTGTATTAGCTGACTTCAAACCATCCGGTAAATACTTGATGCAAGATCTTCAGCAATTCGGTGGAACTCCTGCTGTCATGAAATATCTTTTAAATGAAGGTTTACTTCATGGTGACTGTATTACGGTAACAGGGAAAACGGTCGCTGAGAACTTGGCTGATGTTAAATCAATCATGGAATATGACCAACCGATTATCAAACCATTGAGCGATCCAATCAAGGCTACAGGACACTTACAGATTCTTTATGGGAACTTAGCAGAGAAAGGTTCTGTTGCCAAGATCTCCGGTAAAGAAGGTGAGAAATTCACTGGTCCTGCACGCGTATTCGATGGAGAGCATGATTTAGTAGCCGGTATTGCATCTGGTAGAATCAAACCAGGAGATGTTGTCGTGATCAAAAATGAAGGTCCTGTTGGAGCACCAGGCATGCCTGAAATGCTTAAACCAACCTCCTTGATTATTGGTGCCGGTCTTGGTAAATCTGTTGCTTTAATTACCGATGGCCGTTTCTCAGGTGGAACACATGGTTTTGTCGTAGGGCATATCACACCAGAATCTTACAAAGGCGGATTAATCGGTCTTGTACATGATGATGACATTATCGAGATCGATGCAGTGAATAACAGCATCAATGTGCTACTTTCCGATGAAGAGATCGCGCAACGTCGTGCCGCTTGGGTACAACCAGCGTTAAAAGTTAACAAAGGAGTTTTATACAAATACGCTAAAACTGTTGCCGATGCCTCAGAAGGCTGTGTAACGGATCAGTAGAAAATAAAAAAACAGAGACATTAAGCAGATAAAGACCTAAACAATCGATGCTTAATGTCTCAGATCTAATATCTAAATACTAAAAAGACTGAATAATCAACAATAAAAAAAATCAACGTAATGAGTACACTGGAAATAACAGAAAATAAGGCCGCTACAGCGCAGCAAACTCCGACACAAATTTCGGGATCGAAAGCTGTATTGGAGGCCTTATTGAGCGAAGGAGTTGATACCGTATTTGGTTATCCTGGAGGCGCAATTATGCCGATCTATGATGCCCTTTATGATTATACGGATCGTCTGAAGCATATTTTAGTGCGCCATGAACAAGGTGGAATCCACGCGGCGCAAGGTTATGCAAGAACTTCAGGTCGTACAGGCGTCGTCTTTGCGACAAGTGGTCCTGGAGCAACAAACCTAGTTACTGGACTGGCTGATGCCATGATCGATAGTAACCCTATCGTCTGTGTCACAGGTCAGGTCTTTGCTTCACTCTTGGGAACAGATGCTTTTCAGGAAACAGATGTCATCAATATCACGGCACCAGTCACCAAATGGAACTACCAAGTCACCGACGCAACTGAAATTCCAGCTGCACTCGCAAAAGCATTTTATATTGCCAGCACAGGTCGTCCAGGACCGGTATTGATCGATATCACTAAAAATGCACAGCTACAATTGTTCGATTACTTCGGTTACGAAAAATGCAACCACGTACGTAGCTATAGACCTGCACCACAAGTCCGTAAAGAATATGTTGAGCAGGCAGCCGAGTTAATCAACAATGCAAAAAAACCATTTGTTCTTTTTGGACAAGGCATCATTCTTGGAAAAGCAGAGGAAGAATTCAAAGCTTTTATTGAGAAAACTGGCATACCGTCGGCATCGACTGTTATGGGCTTAAGTGCACTTCCAACGGATCATAAACTTCACGTAGGGATGTTGGGTATGCATGGTAACTATGCGCCAAATGTCATGACCAATGAATGTGATGTTTTAATAGCCATTGGTATGCGTTTCGATGACCGTGTAACAGGTCGTTTAGACAAATATGCCAAACAGGCAAAAGTAATCCATTTGGATATAGACCCGGCAGAGATTGACAAAAACGTACAGACAACCGTACCTGTATGGGGCGACTGTAAAGAGTCACTTCCAATGCTGACGGAATTGGTAAACGCTACAGATCATTCCGCCTGGCTTGCACAATTCCGTGAACTTGAAAAAGAAGAAATCAAAGAAGTCATCCAAAATGAACTTCACCCACAAACAGATATTATGACCATGGGTGAGGTCATCAATGTGTTGAATGAATTGACAGGCGGTGATGCGATCATTACAACGGACGTCGGTCAACACCAAATGGTAACTTGTCGCTATGCTAAATTCAACAACAGCAAATCGAATGTAACCTCAGGAGGCTTAGGAACGATGGGCTTTGGTCTTCCGGCAGCAATCGGTGCCTGGTACGGCGCGCCAGAGAAAACTGTCGTAGCAATCATCGGTGATGGTGGTATACAAATGACGATCCAGGAGCTCGGAACGATTATGCAATTTGGCGCAAAAGTCAAAATCATGATCCTCAATAATGAATTCTTGGGCATGGTACGTCAGTGGCAGCAATTATTCCACGACAGACGTTATTCATTCGTGAATATCACGAGTCCTGACTTTGTTGCTGTAGCGAAAGGCTATTACATCGACGGTCAGAAGATTTCGGAACGTAAAGACCTACGTAATGCCCTGAAAACCATGATTGATCACGACGGAGCATATTTATTGGAAGTGATGGTAGGTAAGGAAAACAATGTATTTCCAATGGTTGCACAAGGAACATCGGTATCTGAGATACGTTTAAAGTAGAATTTAACATGGAAAAACAAGAATATACCATCACCCTATATACAGAGAATTCAATCGGTCTTATCGGTCGGATCTCAACAATTTTTTCAAGAAGAAAAATCAATATTGAAAGCTTGAATACTTCCCCTTCTGAAGTAGAAGGAATACATCGTTTTACCATCGTAATCACGGAGGCTGAAGATGTTCTGCGTAAGCTTTGTCGTCAACTGGAAAAACAGATTGATATCCTCAAGGCCTATTATAACACCAATGATGAAGTGATCTGGCAAGAACAAGCGCTGTATAAAGTACCTGCGGATGTGGTCAATGAAAAAGTATATGTAGAACGTTTATTACGTCAATATGGTGCCAATGTTGTTGTGATCCGCAACGACTACATCGTCTTTGAAACTGCAGGTCACCGCGAAGAGATCGATAAGTTAACAGAAGAATTGACCAAATATGGTTTGATCGAATTTGTCCGTGGCGCACGTATCGCCATCATTAAAGATAGTGCAGGTTTCCATTCCAAATTGGTTCAGTTTGAAGCCAAGGAACCATCGATAGAAATTGTAGAAAACGAGTATCTCGACAAAAGAGATGACGTATTTACGATGTAAGCTTTAATAGTATTATGCAAGAGACATTTAAATTTATCTTAAAGTCACGTCAAAAATTCATTGAATTAATTGACGGTCTTTCCATTGAACAGCTTAACAAAATTCCCGCGGGATTTAACAACAATATCATCTGGAATTTTGCCCACATTGTCGTCAGTACACAAACCTTGGTTTATGTCCGTACAGGAATCAAGGCCGATACGACTTGGGTGAACTATAACGAAGATTATAAAAAAGACACCAAGCCAACCCGCTTTGTTGAACAAGCAGAGGTTGATGAATTGAAAGAAATCGCAATCCGCAGTATTGAGCAAATTGCTGCTGACTATGAAAACGGTGTTTTCGGAGAAATCACCTCCTTTTCAACAGCAACCTATGGCTATCCAATGGATACCATTGAAGAAGTTATAGCCCTGACATCAGGACACGATAACGTTCATTTCGGTTACGCAATGGCTCAACGCAGATTAGTACAATAATTAAAATAAATAATCAACAACCCATAACAGAAAGAAAGTAAAACAATGGCAAATTATTTCAACACCTTACCGCTTAGAGAGCAGTTAGAACAATTAAGTCACGCTGAATTCATGGACAACACCGAATTCACGGATGGTGTAAACGCTTTAAAAGGTAAAAAAATCGTAATCGTAGGATGTGGTGCGCAAGGCTTGAACCAAGGTTTAAACTTAAGAGATAGCGGACTGGACGTTTCTTACGCTTTGCGTAAAGAAGCTATTGAACAAAAAAGAGATTCTTGGAAAAACGCTACGGACAACAACTTTAACGTAGGCACTTACGAAGAATTAATCCCATCTGCGGATTTAGTTATCAACTTGACTCCAGATAAACAACATACTTCAGTAATCAACGCTGTAATGCCCTTGATGAAAGAAGGCGCTACGTTATCGTATTCACACGGTTTCAACATCGTTGAAGAAGGTATGCAGATCCGTAAAGATATTACTGTCATCATGGTTGCTCCAAAATGTCCAGGTTCTGAGGTTCGTGCAGAGTACCTTCGTGGTTTTGGTGTTCCTACTTTAATCGCTGTTCACCCGGAAAATGATCCACAAGGAAAAGGCTGGGCTGAAGCAAAAGCGTACTGTGTAGGAACAGGTGGACACAAAGCTGGTGTATTGAAGTCTTCATTCGTAGCTGAGGTAAAATCAGATTTGATGGGTGAGCAAACGATTCTTTGTGGATTGTTGCAAACAGGATCGATCTTGTCTTTCGACAAAATGATCGAGAAAGGTATCGAAGCTGGTTACGCATCGAAATTGGTCCAATACGGTGTAGAAGTGATTACGGAAGCCTTGAAACATGGTGGTGTGAGCGGAATGATGGACCGTTTGAGCAATCCTGCAAAAGTAAAAGCATTTGAGATTTCAGAAGAATTGAAGGATATCATGCGTCCTTTATTTCAAAAACACCAAGATGATATCATGTCAGGTCACTTTAGCAAGACCATGATGGAAGATTGGGCAAATGGTGATGCAAATTTATTAAAATGGAGAGCTGAAACAGGTGAAACTGCATTCGAAAAAACACCTGCTGGTGATGTTAAAATCAACGAACAAGAATACTTCGACAACTATACGCTAATGGTTGCTTTCATCCGTGCAGGTGTTGAATTGGCATTCGAAACAATGGTTGAAGCAGGTATCAAACCAGAATCAGCATACTACGAATCATTGCACGAAACACCATTGATCGCTAACACAATCGCTCGTAAGAAGTTGTTCGAAATGAACCGTGTTATCTCTGATACAGCAGAATACGGTTGTTACCTATTCGACCAAGCTTGTAAACCTTTGTTGGCAGACTTCATGAAAACTGTTGATACGGATTTAGTCGGTAAAAACTTTAACGACAACAAAGATGCTGCAGTTGATAACGCACAATTGGTTGTCATCAATGAAATTCTACGCGATCACCCTGTAGAAATCGTTGGTCGCAAATTGCGTAAAGCGATGACTGCAATGAAAGCGATCAAAACTGTTTAAAAGTCCATACGAAATTATACATGCTCCAAAAATCATGAATATTTCGTAATTTAGTATATTGAAATCAAGGTGATATTGAGACATTTACAATATCACCTTGATTCATATAAAAATAACATAAGAGAGATTAAAAAATGTCAAAAACATTAGTAGAAAAGATTTGGGATGCTCACGTCGTCAAGCGTGAAGAAGGGTTTCCGGATATTATATATATCGACACCCACTTGATTCATGAAGTTACTTCACCTCAAGCTTTCGATGGCTTGCGTAAAAGAGGAATCCCAGTTTTTCGTCCAAAGCAAACGGTAGCTACTGCCGACCACAACGTACCGACACTCAATCAACATTTACCGATCAAAGAAGAGCTATCCCGTTATCAAGTTGATATGCTCACCAAAAATTGCGCTGAATTTGGTATTGAATTATATGGTTTGGGGCATCCATACCAAGGGATTGTACACGTTATTGGTCCGGAGCTGGGTATTACCCTACCAGGTAAAACGATGGTCTGTGGCGATAGTCATACCTCAACACATGGTGCTTTTGGAGCTATTGCTTTTGGTATTGGAACCTCTCAAGTTGAACAGGTCTTCGCAACGCAATGTTTATTGCAGTCGAAGCCAAAAACAATGAAAATTGAAGTCAACGGTACCCTTCAAAAAGGAGTTGGGGCAAAAGATATCATCCTATATATCATCTCCAAAATCTCTGCTGCGGGCGGTACAGGTTACTTTATTGAATATGCTGGATCAGCAATCCGTTCATTAAGCATGGAAGCACGTATGACCATTTGTAACATGAGTATCGAAATGGGTGCACGTGGAGGCTTAATTGCTCCGGATCAGATCACTTTCGACTATGTAGAAGGTCGTGAATTCGCACCGAAAGGTGAAGAATGGGATAAAGCCCTAGCGTACTGGAAAACATTGTATTCTGACGAAGATGCCATCTTTGATAAAGTGTTGACTTTTGATGCTGCAGACATTGCGCCAATGATTACTTATGGTACCAATCCAGGCATGGGTATGGGTATTGCGGAGCATATTCCAGCAACTAGCGCACAAGCGGAATCAGAAAGACCATCGTACCAAAAAGCATTGGATTACATGGGCTTCAAAGATGACTCAACAGTCTTAGGCAACCGTGTTGATTATGTGTTCATCGGAAGTTGTACCAATTCCCGTATTGAAGATTTACGTGAAGTAGCTTCATTCGTTAAAGGCAAGCAAAAAGCACAAGACGTTGAAGTATGGATTGTACCGGGCTCAAAACAAGTAGAAAAACAAGCTAAAGAAGAAGGCTTGGATAAAATATTTGAAGCGGCAGGATTCCAGTTACGTGAACCAGGATGCTCGGCATGTTTAGGTATGAACGAAGATAAAATCCCTGCTGGTAAATATTGTGTTTCGACTTCAAATAGAAATTTCGAAGGGCGTCAGGGACCGAATGCCCGCACCATGCTGGTATCTCCTTTGACAGCAGCAGCTGCGGCAGTAACAGGTAAAGTAACAGATGTAAGAGAGTTGATCTAAGCAGAAAAAAATGAAAAAATTTGAAACTTTAACGTCACAGGTAGTCCCTCTACCTATCGAAAATATTGATACCGATCAAATTATTCCCGCACGCTTTCTAAAAGCAACCACGCGTGAAGGTTTTGGTGATAATTTATTCCGCGACTGGCGTTTTGATACAGACAATCAGCCTAAAACTGACTTTGTATTGAACAACCCGACCTATACAGGGAAAATATTGGTTGCCGGTAAGAATTTTGGTTGTGGTTCAAGCCGCGAACATGCCGCATGGGCTATTCAAGACTATGGTTTTGATGTGGTCATCAGCTCATTCTTTGCCGATATATTCAAAGGAAATGCCCTTAACAATGGTGTATTACCGATTCAGGTACCCGAAGAGTTTTTGGCAAAAATTTTCGAATTGGTGCACCAAAATCCGACAACAGCGATTATCGTTGATCTTGAAAAACAAACAGTCATGTTGACAGAGACAGGTGATCAATTTGAGTTTGAAATCAATCCATACAAAAAATCATGTTTGATCAATGGATATGATGACATTGATTTTATCCTTAACCAGAAAGATTCAATCGAAGCATTTGAAGCAAACAGACAATGGTAGATCCTGTCGTCCATATTGCCAATTTAACCATTCAGTACGGTAAAGATACCGTACTGCACGACTTAAATTGGCAAATTTTTCCTGGCGAGCAATGGATCTTAGGCGGTCCGAGCGGTACAGGAAAAACCACACTTGCAAAAGCGATTGCCGGGCAATTGAAGTATGAAGGCGAGATCACATTCCACCTTGATCCAACGAGCCCACTGCCAGCAAAAATTCACTACGTTTCCAATTGGTTTCAATTTACCAATCTGGAAGGCGATCGCAATTTCTATTACCAACAGCGCTATAACAAATTTGCAAAAAACGATACATTAACAGTTTTTGCTGAGTTGAAACATTTTGCGCAAGAAGAACAGCTTTCTTTTGAAAACGTACGTTCTTACCTGAACATTTTTGGATTCGAAAATTTCAAAGATCAGCAGTTGATTGAACTTTCGAGTGGCGAACACAAAAGACTGCAATTGGT
The DNA here is from genome assembly GCF_964277905.1 of uncultured Sphingobacterium sp. NCBI lineage: Bacteria > Pseudomonadati > Bacteroidota > Sphingobacteriia > Sphingobacteriales > Sphingobacteriaceae > Sphingobacterium > uncultured Sphingobacterium sp. Next base: position 78,460 of record NZ_CAXYKD010000002.1, on the reverse strand, counting down.
CAAGGCCTTATGGCTTCAACCTCAGGTGCTCATTATCGACCAGCCTTATACAGGACTAGATGCACAGTCTCGGGAAGATCTCAATCAGATTTTCGATCAGCTTGCGGATAAAGGAGTTACCTTGTTGTTGATAAGTAATGATGACGAACAACCGGAATGTATCAATCGTTTTGCGGAGATCCAGCATGGTAAGATTGTTATTCGCCAAAATAGCAATGCGTTATCCAGAGGATTGCCCCGCACAAGAAAGGCACTCCCCTATTTTCTGCAACGAGCCCCTGAAGTAACTTCTCCGATCATGGTAAAAATGAACAAGATCAATATCTCCTATGGCGAAAAACAAGTCTTAAAGAATATTGACTGGGAAGTAAAAGCCGGCGAAAAATGGTTGTTACAAGGACATAATGGTTCAGGAAAATCCACGTTGCTCAGTTTAATCAACGGCGATCATCCACAGGCCTATGCCAACGACATCCATCTTTTTGGCAAAAAAAGAGGATCTGGAGAAAGCATTTGGGATATCAAAGAACATTTGGGTATTATATCGCCAGAATTGCATTGGTACTATGATATGAATGCCAACGTTGGGCAGACTATTGCTTCTGGATTTTTTGATTCCATGAGCCTATACCAGCGATTAGGATTTGAACAACAGCAAAAGCTCGAGCAAATTCTCCATTTTTTTGACCTTAAAGAGGTTAAACACAAAACCTTGGGGTCGTTACCATTAGGCCAACAACGTTTGGTCCTATTGGCTCGCACGATCGTGAAGCATCCAGAATTGCTGATTTTGGACGAACCTTGTCAGGGCTTAGATAAAGAACAGACCCAGTATTTCAACGATGTCATTGATGACCTCAGTAAAAGTGGCCAGACGCTCATTTATGTAGGGCACTTCCAGACACAACTACCAACCTGCATTGACAACAAAATCGTGTTGGAAAAAGGAGAAGTAAAGGCTGTATCCGAAGTTATCCACAAAAAAGAAGCTTTATCCACATAAAAAATGTGGATAACTTCAATTAATTCGAAAACAAGAACAAAAAAATAAAAAAAGAATCAAGCTATCGACAAAACACTGGAAATCAAAAGTCAAAAATAAAGACAATACAATAGGGCTTAGGCCTATCTTCCAAAGTTTCAATATACATATCGCTGATAGCTCAATACTAAAAATACAATGAAGAAAAATATTTTAATCATACCTGGAGATGGCATCGGCCAAGAAGTAACAACTTGGGGTAAAAAAGTTTTAGAAAAAATCGGTGAAAATTATGGTCATGAATTCAGCTTTGATGAAGCTATCATGGGCCATACTGCAATTGAAGCTACGGGCAACCCTCTTCCTGATGAAACATTAGCGAAAGCAAAAGCTTCTGATGCGATCCTTTTTGGCGCCATTGGCCATATCAAGTATGATAATGATCCTTCTGCTAAAGTAAGACCTGAACAAGGCTTGTTGAAAATCCGTAAAGAACTAGGTCTTTATGCAAATCTTCGTCCAATCCTTTTATTCGACGAGTTATTGGATGCTTCGAGTTTAAAGCCTGAAATTCTTCAAGGTACAGATATCCTTTTCTTCCGTGAATTGACAGGTGATGTGTATTTTGGTGAAAAAAACCGCAATGAGGACAACACCTTTGCGTCAGATTTGATGAACTACCACCGTTACGAGGTTGAACGTATCGCACGTAAAGCTTATGATGCAGCACGCACACGTAGCAAAAGATTATGCTCTGTTGATAAAGCCAACGTATTGGAAACATCCCGCCTGTGGAGAGAAGTGGTACAGGAAATCGCAAAAGAATATCCGGATGTTGAAACCGAGCACATGTTTATCGATAATGCAGCCATGCAATTGGTTAAAAATCCGAAGAAATTCGATGTGGTATTGACAGCCAATCTTTTTGGTGACATCTTGACAGACGAAGCATCACAGATCGCAGGCTCAATGGGTATGTTGGCTTCTGCTTCCGTAGGTGATGGCACAGGCTTCTTCGAACCTATCCACGGCTCAGCACACGATATCGCTGGTCAAAATAAAGCAAATCCACTTGCTTCAATTTTATCTGCAGCCTTGATGCTTGATATTAGCTTTGGTCTACAGGACGAAGCTAAAGCTGTTACCAATGCTGTTGCTGAAACATTAAAAGCTGGTTGGAGAACCGGTGATATTGCCAACAGCAGCACTGAATCTTCAAAAATCTTAGGTACTCAGGAAATGGGTGAAAAAGTATTGGAGTTTATTAAATAGTATACCCTTTTTAATTTGTAAATCTTTTGAATTAAGAAATTATGTTACACGATCCTAATCATCTTTACATTTTCGACACCACCTTACGTGATGGCGAACAGGTACCAGGCTGCCAATTAACTACTCCAGAGAAAATTGAGATTGCTAAAGACTTGGAAAAACTAGGGGTAGATATTATCGAAGCCGGTTTCCCAGTGTCTAGCCCTGGTGATTTTCAGTCGGTGGTAGAATTATCTAAAGCGGTGAACGATGTTATTATATGTGCATTAACCCGTGCCAATCAAAACGATATTGACGTAGCTGCCGAGGCATTAAAATATGCCAAACGCCCACGTATCCATACCGGTATTGGTTCTTCGGACATGCATATCAAATATAAATTCAACAGCACAAGAGAAGAAATTTTAGAACGTGCTGTTGCGGCTGTAAAACATGCCAAATCCTATGTGGAAGATGTCGAGTTTTATGCAGAAGATGCTGGTCGCGCAGACTTGGAATTTCTAGCTAAAATGGTTGAGTCGGTGATTGCGGCTGGTGCTACGGTGGTCAACATCCCTGATACAAACGGTTATTGTTTACCTGACCAATATGGTTCAAAAATCAACTACCTAAAGGAGAATGTACGCAATATCGATCAGGCAATTATTTCCGCACATTGTCACAATGACCTAGGACTTGCAACAGCAAATTCTATCGCTGCCATTCAAAATGGAGCCCGCCAGGTAGAATGTACGATCAACGGCATCGGTGAACGTGCCGGAAACACGTCGCTTGAAGAAGTAGCCATGATCCTTAAAGTGCACAACCAGTCGTTTGGAAGCTTAACATCCAACATCGATAGCCGCATGTTTACGTACTTATCGCGCAAGGTAAGTGAAATGATGAACATGCCTGTCCAACCGAATAAAGCGATCGTTGGCCGTAATGCCTTCGCGCATAGCTCGGGTATTCACCAAGATGGTTTCCTAAAACACCGCGAAAACTATGAGATCATCAGACCAGAAGATGTTGGTTTGATTGAAGCTGATATTATTTTAACTGCACGTTCAGGAAGACATGCCCTTAAACACCATTTGGAGCGTTTAGGCTTCCATCTTGAAAAAGATGATTTAGCAGATTGCTATCAACGTTTCTTGGTTTTAGCCGACGAAAAGAAAAATATTTGTGATGATGACCTAAAAAGCCTCATCCAGGAAAAAATATAAAACAAAGGAAGGCTGCAGATGCAGCCTTTTTTTATCATAAGTACATTTTTTAAAAGGATCCATATGACGCCTAGCTGATTATTATTTTAGCATGTGTTCAGACGGTCTTCCATTCAAAATCAACTAAATTTAAACACTGTATAGGTAGAATCTCTCATATAACAGCGAATATCTGCGTTTTATTTGCTACCTTAACTAGGCAATCATCTAACAATGAATCTATCAACCTTAAACATCAATTCAGAAGCTACACTTGACCGCATCAAGTCTGTGGTCAACAGAACACCGCTTCAATATAATCGGCATCTGTCCGAAAAATACGGTGCCGAAGTCTATCTCAAACGGGAAGATTTACAAGTCGTACGTTCCTATAAATTACGCGGTGCCTACAATAAAATTATCTCCTTAACAGCGGAAGAGCGACAACGCGGCGTTGTATGTGCGAGTGCAGGTAACCACGCCCAAGGCGTTGCTTTCTCCTGCAATAAACTCGACATCAAAGGTGTGATATTTATGCCGGGTCCGACACCACGCCAAAAGATCTCACAAACGGAAATGTGGGGTAACGGTAATGTAGAGATTATCTTGACCGGAGACACTTTTGATGACTGTCAAAAAGCGGCGTTGGCTTACACAGAAGAGCATGGCATGACTTTCATCCCGCCATTTGATGATCTCAAAGTTGTGGAAGGACAGGGTACTGTGGCCGTTGAAGCTTTACAAGATCTTCCCGATATGGATGCCATATTTATCCCAATTGGTGGCGGTGGACTTGCCGCGGGAGCAAGCTATTACCTGAAGAGTAAAAACAAAGCAATCAAATGTTATGGTGTTGAACCCGAAGGAGCTCCTTCTATGCAAGCGGCTTTGACACATGGCGCACCGATCGAGCTCGAGCATATCAACAAATTTGTTGATGGAGCCGCCGTTAAAAAAATCGGTGCAACGACATTTGAAATTGCCAAACAATTGTTGGATGATACACGCTCTATTCCTGAAGGAAAGATCTGTACCTGCATCCTAGAGCTGTATAATAAGGATGCAATTGTCGTTGAGCCCGCGGGTGCTTTATCGGTAGCTGCTCTTGAATTTCACAAAGATGAAATTAAAGGCAAGAAAGTCGTCTGTATCATATCCGGTGGAAACAACGATATCGACCGCATGAGTGAAATCAAAGAATTGTCTCTGCTTTACGAAGGATATAAACATTATTTTATCGTTCGTTTCCCACAACGCCCGGGTGCATTAAAACTCTTCGTTTCTGAAGTATTGGGACCTAAGGATGATATTACCCGTTTTGAGTTTATCAAAAAAACAGAACGCGAAAGAGGTCCAGCGCTAGTCGGCATTGAGCTCAACAAGCCTGAGGATTACGAAACATTGATTGAACGCATGAAAGAATATAAGTTTGATGTCATTGAAATCAACAAAGACCAGACACTATTTGAATATCTTGTTTAAATAATAGGTATAAATGAAAAAAGCCAGTGATTCATATCCTGGCTTTTCTCGTTTATATAACCAAAATACCTCATCCAAAGTCTTCAAAAAAAACTAACAATTCCATAATTTAAAAATCTTATATTTAATTGTTTAATCAATAATATACGCAAAATGAGAGTACTAATTTTAACAATCCTGACCTTAATAGGTCAACTTACCTTTGCTCAGACCGACAAAAGTAAACGCCCAAGTCCTCCAGACAACACCAAGGTAACCACCACCGACGGTGTCACGATTGACATTAATTATAGCCGCCCTTCATTGAAAGGCCGTCAGCTTGGTGTTGATATCGCTCCTATTGGCATTGTATGGCGCACTGGAGCGAATGAAGCAACCACCATCGAATTTAATAAAGATGTATTGGTTGAAGGCAAGAAATTAGCCGCTGGAAAATATGGTCTTTACAGTATCCCTGGAGAACACGAAACAACGATTATGTTCAATAAAGTGTGGAATCAGTGGGGAACAAAATATGATGCCAACGAAGATGCGCTCCGCGTCTCCGTAAGCAACGCAACTGCAAGTACCTCACAGGAACAATTTAAGATCAACGCTACTCCGCAAGGCACTGTCTCCTTGGAATGGGGACAGTATGTTGTTCCATTTACGGTAAAAGCAAGCAAATAAACTCATTATTCATGTAATCGGTATGGTACGATCGAACGATTTTTTAATCAAACAATAGGCCTTCCGATTACATGATTCTTATTCTCTTTCAGCTCTATTTTAAATTTCAGCTCTATTTTAAAGACTTATTTGCTTATCAATCCGCTTTATTCATCCCATATTTCGTCATAAAAGCAGTATATTCCACTTCATCCTGACACATCTTATCATACCAGTTCTTTTTGAGAATCAGCGTGGTAATACCCAATATCAGTATGCTGGTCAGTAGGCCCTGTCCCTGTTGAATGACAATATACATCGGAATTAAGGTCAAACAGCATTGCCATATAATCCCCACCCCAACATTAAATAGATCGCGCTTAAAGTGATTGTTCGCTTTAAGATCGGGGTATTTCTCCAACGCTTTTTGGTGAATTGGTCCCCAAAATCCCCAGGGGCGAACACGAACATAAAAATCAACCAACACCGATTCCTCAGTTGGCTTAGATAACCATGTTCCAAACAAGCAGCCCAGTAAAGATAGGACAAACAAAAAGGGGAAATAATAAAGCGGCAAAGTATGTGGGAAAAACTGAGGCAGAATAATCGCGCCGAATATACCTGTCAACATTCCCCAAAAAAATCCGGTCCCATTAAATCGCCACCAATGCCACTTAAGCACATTCGCGGCAATATATCCACCGTAGAGTGCCGAAACGATCCACTGTAGTACCGAATTGATGTTTTGGACATATAATCCGATGATCGTGCTACATACAACCACAGACACAGAAACAATATAACTCAAACGAATCTGTTTTTTAGGCGAAGCCGAACGATAAAAAAATTTCAGCAAGACATCATTGACCAAATACGCTTGCGCCGCATTTATCGTTGAAGCAAAAGAAGACATAAACGCCGCCAGAAGCCCTGCTAATAATAAACCTGTCAATCCAACCTTCCCAAAACGACTAATTGCTTTGGGTAAAATGATCTCGAAATCCATATGGCTTCCCATCGCCGTAAATTCGTCCCGAAAGAACACAAGCGCTAACACCGTAAAGCCCATGATCATCAGATAACGTGGGATCAGCAAGATAACAGATACCGAACCGCTCATTAATGCGGCCTCCTTTGGTGACCTGCAAGCAAGAATCTTTTGCATATCATAGTTGGCCGCGGGCCCGGCCATACTCATGAAAATACCTTTGAAAAGCATCATCATCACAAATATGGTAAACAGGTTATATTGATCATCGGCTATTCTATCCATAATAGAAGGAAGTACCTTACTCCAGTCCATGTCCAAATGCCAGCCAAAGAAGGGAGAGTCCCATCCCGCGGGTGTATTGGCGGCCAACAAGTCAGGACTTACCTGCTGCATTGCAATCACTGCGATTGCAATGCCAGATACAATCATGATTCCGAACTTCACCATATCTGCCCAAACGATACTATGCATGCCGCCAAGCATGACATAAAATGTCGTAATAGCGGTAAAAAATATGCCATATACCTGGGGAACATACATCGGGTCAATAGTTAACGGAATGAACCGCGAAAGCTGTTCCCAGGGGAAGAATACCTCCATAAATTTACCGATTCCAATAAATCCATAACATAGAAAACCCAATACCGCTACAATAGCGTATAAAATGACGATGGTGTAAGCTCCGTCTGCACCCTTACCATGCCCAAAACGGGTTCGGATCCATTCAGCTCCCGTCAACACATTTGAACGCCGCAGCCATACCGAAAGGTAAACCATCAGGAAAATCTGATTAAAGACAGGCCATAACCAAGGAATCCACATGCTCTTGAGGCCGTAGACAAAGGCGAGATAAACCATCCACATCGTGCCCGAAATATCGAACATCCCCGATGCATCAGAAATACCAAGCATATAGTAAGGAAGTGACTTCCCTCCCAAGAAATAAGAGTCGAGATCCTTAGAAGCTCGTTTTTTAAGAATCAGGCCAATGACAATCATCGTCAGCAAATAACAGACAATGATCACTATATCTATTACGGAAAGTTCCATGAATATTCTTCTCGTGGTCAACCGCAATCTACAATTATATTTCTACTTCTCCAATTGGCCAATCACGACCGAAACTGGGTAATGATCTGATATTCCTTCGAGATCAGGACCATTGTGCACTTCGACCTGCTGAACCAAAGGCGACAATCGCTCCGACAATAAGATATAATCAAGTCTTTCCGACACTTCAGCTAACCGGCTATCGCCCCAATTCCAACCATAAAGTGTGGCTGTTGGGAAACTGACACGCTTATTTTCTGGAAATACCATACGTCCAATACAATCATCAAAACCTACAGCAATAAAAGTCGACAGCACACTATAGTCAAAATACTGGCCACGCATATTGCCATATTCTGGATGCGCTTGATCCCAATTCGACAAATTCTTTCTCAGTGGTGCTTTGTGTTCCAGCCAAATTGCATCCAATGGGGAATAAGCGTTGAGATCCCCCAGGATCATACAGTTATTCAAGGAATTACTTTTGATATAATCCACAATCTGCTGTGCTTCTTTTAATCGATACTTCCAGGAAAAAGGACTGAGATGCGTGACAATGAAGTCGATATCTTTAATTCTAACATGCAGCATACCATGCCAAACCCCATCTACCTGAGCTTTGATCAAGGTAATCGGATACCGGGATGTAATCCCTACCGGATAGCCCTTCTCCTTGAGTAAGACGCTGTAATGATGTCCGTAGGATTCGGCCAGCTGTTTAAGATCGGCCTGTTTAAAATCAACCAGTTCTTCCAAAGCAACAATATCGGGTTGCTGCTGTTCCATCCAATGGACAAATTTATCCGTTTTTGCTTTCGTATGTTCAAATCCATTCCAGATATTCTAAGAAATTATCTTTAGCGGTTGATCGGCCTGAGATTTCACTGTCAAACACAGCAAGAGTAAAGCAATCACCCCATAAAACTTGATCAGATTTTTCATTTGTATACTCCTAAATATCGATTTTATAACTAACAATAAGCTTTATATAACTAACGACAAGCCGGGCTATGCGATCTAAAATAGAAGGTCGGCTTTCAATTTCACATCCTATTATCGGGCTCGTTTCACATCGTTTCGGGAACAAATTTCAGATTCCATGGTATATAGCGCATTGCGACCAATAAGCTGGAGGACATTGTCAACCGAGGTTGCCGAGCGAAGGCCGTCAGGGGCTGTATTTAGGCAATAATCCAAAAGCCGGTCAACCGAAGATACCGCAACATGCATTCGTGTATCACTCGATGCGTAGTAGATATAAACCATACCATTGGCATTCATGATCCAACCGTTAGAAAACAACACATTGGAAACATCACCGATCCGTTCTTCTCCCTCCGGAGCCATCAGATAACCCGCAGGCTCTGCGATCAATTGGCTTGGATCATCCAGACTGGTCAGATAAATATAGAGTACATAGCGTAAGCCTGCAGCCGTGCCACGCACGCCATGGGCGAGGTGCAGCCAACCTTTCGCCGTTTTTAAAGGTGCAGGTCCCTCACCATTTTTCAGCTCTTTAATGGTATGATAAAAACGTTTGTTGATAATTTGTTCTTCAACAACAACGGCATTTTTAATATCATCAATCAATGACCATCCAATTCCGCCACCACGTTTTGCTAGGATAAAATCATCTTGTGGTCGTGTATAGAGGGCATATTTCCCCTGTACAAATTCGGGGTGCAATACGACATTTCGTTGTTGACTACTCGCTTTCAAATTGGGTAAACGCTCCCAGTGCTTCAAATCTTTGGATCGAATGATCCCTGCAGAAGCAACGGCACTAGAGAGATCCCCAGGAGCAGCTGCTGCATCGCGTTTTTCACTGCAAAAAATACCATACACCCAACCGTCTTCATGAGCAGTCAGCCGGATATCATATACATTTGTTTCCTCTTGATCCAAATCCGGAAGAACCAATGGCTGATCCCAAAAACGGAAATTATCCACCCCATTTTCACTTTCTGCTATCGCAAAAAATGATTTCCGATCTGCCCCTTCAACGCGAACAAACAACAGATACTTTCCTTGCCAGTATAGTGCCCCCGCATTCATTGTTGAATTGAAGGTGATTCGCTCTAGAAAAAGCGGGTTTGTCAATGGATTAAAATCATAACGCCAGGTCAAGGGGATATGTTCTTTGGTAACAACAGGATATAAATAACGCTTAACAATTTTTCCTGGATTAGACAGTTCAACATTGGCTCTTTCCAATAATAAGCGTTGTGATTCGATAATATAAGCTTGCTGACGTTCAAATGATTCGGCCATAAATTTAGTTCAGTTCAAAAAAATAGTTACTTTACAAGTTTTCGGGATAAAGCGGCATACGTGTCACACGATGGAATGCTGTACCGCTACCAGTAGCGACCTCAAGATCGAATATCACTTCCTTTGTTTTCGGATCAATCTCCACAACACGTCCGCCTGAACCAATAGAAGTTGCTACCCCCATACCCGGACAAAATAAAACATGTCCAGTTTGCCCCAAATATTGCACGCCCGAAATGGCCTGTGAAAAGCCTTGCGTACCGCGATCTTTTCCATAAGACCATACTTGCTGTACCGTTCTATTGGTCAGGTCAACCTTATATTCCACCACCCGGCTATAGCTTTTCACCCCGGGAGCAAAATTTGATTTCCATTGCCGGTTATACCCATTGTCGAAAACTAAAATACGATCCTTGCTCAATGCAACCGGTGTATGTGGACCCCAAGGCCAGTCAAAACCTGCAACCGCAGCATCCCCATTGATCACTGCTGGGTCTGTAATTGCTGTACCATCTTCGGCAATTGGCTTCAACAACAAGGGCTGATATTTGGCTCCCCAATTTTTATGTGGTGATATAATCCATTGCGTCATTCCTGAGTGATTGAAGCTGAAAATCCCCTGATAACGTGCCGTGGCCAATAAATCTTCGCCAATTTCTGTAATTGAATTATTATGCGCCCAGTTATTGGGGCTTTGCGAAAATGCTGGCGGTGTTATGCCATCGGGCTTGATATAACGCGTTGTATCAAGTTGCTTGGCAAGATCCCATTCATTGACTAAGACACCTGTTTGTGGATTCAATTCGATGATAAAGTCGTTAATACGTGGTTCGCCATTAGTTAAACGCGCCGCAACTTTGGTTACATTGATCAAGAAATTACCATTGGCAGCTTCACTAACCTCATGGTGAAATCCATACCCCAGTTTCCCCAGATCCCACTGATTGATCAGATTTCCAAAAAGATCAATTTCAACGACACGTTGTTGAGACTGGTCACCCGAAATAAAGGTCCCTTTTTTGGTCCGCTTAAGACCTATCGATCCGGAAAACTTCTGTAAATCAGGTGATTTTTTCAACAGCAACAACCAACGCAATTCCCCCTCGTTATCAATCATATAAGGTAAAGAAGTATCTAACTCACTCTGACCGGGATAACTCACCAAATTGATCCCAGGTTCCATTTTCTCGGTTTGCCCTTTGACAATCTTCCATTGGGGAAAGTCTTGCACTGTTAGAGCTTGTGTGATAATATGTATCGTCGTGCTACCGCGCTCGTTGCCTTCCCGGTCAGTAAAAGCAAGATCGACCACATTATCATAATCGGCATATAAGCCTAATATCGGCACGTTTTGACGTGGTGTATCATCGTTACATAAATGCGTAATAGTACCCAGTTTGCTATGCTTACCACGTACAGTTACCCGTACACGACCATAGGTCGGTAGCCATACATTTACCATGGCCGACAGTGGATTATAACCAGAAGGATCCCGTTTAATATTTTCAACAATAAAATCGAGCGAAGTACCTTTGGTAGGTACCTCCACCTCCGATCCGTCGCTAAAGGAGAGTTTTGTACGCCAATGTGCCAGATCAGAAGTTATCTTGAGGATATCCTTTACGGGGACATTTACGGCTCCCTTCTCAAAGTTGAAAACATACTCTAGTGTATGCTGATTGACATCAAGCAACAATTCTCCTGCATCGATTTTGGATGTCAATGCCAGCTTGGAAGATAATTCATTCGTTGTTTCCCGATCTTTCTTACAGGAAAAAAACAACAGAAAAAAGCATATAAGTGGCAAAATCAAAGTACTGAAAAATCTACCCATCCGTTGTACTGCAATCATACATATTATTGTTTAAAAGAAATTTTAAAAAGTATTCCGGCAGAGGCATCTACTCCCCTACCGGAAAAAACTAACACTCAACTGTGGAATCGAGAATAAATTTTTATGTGTATGCCAAGCTCTTAGTGATTTGCACAGAAAGGATAACCACTAGCTTGACTAGCAAGTATACATATGATGGAAAATTGGTCATAATCATTAAGTTGATAATTCCCGAAGTTCGACTCCGGCCCCCCACATTTAGATCCCTTCATTGGCAATCCATAAAGATATTGGCCAGAATTCGATCCTAAAAAGAACCCTTCAACTTCGTAAGTTCCTGCTGGAATGTTCGTATAAAAGTTAACACCAGGCGCAATAGGATAATACAAAGTCATCACTATATTTCCATTTTGTTTAAGATAAACACCACAATTAGGTAATGCCGTACCGGTTGAATTATTAAGGTTTATAGAAACTGTATTAGCAAATACAAGCTTCTTTGTTTTTACATAATCCTTGCTATTTGTATTATTTTCATTTTCAATAAGTTTAGGAACAGAATAGCTACTTGCAACAAAAGCCATACAACACAATAAACATAATGTCAGATAATTTTTCATAATACTTTACAATTTTAATGATCGGTAAATTTATACGGATTAAGATTTTGACTATACTTCTTTATCGCCACAACGGATGCTGCTGAATCTTGGTGTTGGTATTAATTTCACCCTCTGGCAAAGGCAGATAATAATGCTTTGGTTGAAACTCGGCGGCACCTTGCTTTTTATTATCTACAAAAATCTGCTTCATTTGAGCATAAGGATACCAGCGTTTTAAATCGAAGAAACGATGACCTTCAAAGAAAAACTCAAGTTCGTTCTGGTGAATAATCTCTTTCATCAAATCATCCGCGTTGGTCCAAGTTTTATTGGCTAATCCTGCACGATCGCGAACGCGTTTCAAACTAGAAGCTGCCCCGGCAGTGTTACCATTCTTAGCACATGCCTCTGCATGTAAAAGTAGTACTTCTGCAAAACGTAGCAGACGGAAGTTATTGTTTGTATTTGCGGCGTCGTACATACTGTTAGCTCCGGATACATTTCTAAAGAAGTTGGTGTATTTCTTGATCAAGAATCGTCCAGGCTTATTATCTATCATCGGATACACAAGACCTGGATTTGCTGAAATTTTAGCCATAGACTCTGACCACAACTTATCAAAAGAAAGATTGCCGAACCAAGCGCCGTCTGTAAGACCAGTTTCATAGTCCGAATATTTCCAGTAGAAGCTCGTATACATCCGTTTGTCAAAACGACTATCTGATCCACTTGGGCGCTCCTCTGCGATAAAATCGCGAACAACGGAAATACCGGGCACCAACTTAAACCAAGCCCCTGTACCTGCCGGTCCCGCAAAATTGGGAATGATAAATCCTTGACGACTATTGGGATTCTCTGCCCCCCAAATACCATCTGAACCATATTTACCATCATATACCAATTCCCAAACGGATTCTTTATTTAACTTTGTATTGTCTTTAAAATTATCTTCGAAATTTTCGACAAGATCATAGTTATAAGGGGCAGTTAACAGCGTCTTCAATTCTGTTTCGGCTTCCCCGTATTGTTTAGTATACACCAATGACTTTCCTAAAAAGGCAATCGCTGCTCCTTTAGTCACTCGACCTGCTTCTGCTGCTGGACGTGTAACAGGTAAATTTTCTTTTGCAGCCTTGAAGTCCGCGATCACTTGTTTCCAGATATCAGCTTCAGCTGTCGATGGTTTGTTTTCGGGATCAACATCTGCGGGAACCAACAATAACGGTACATCGCCATAATTGGAAGCCAACAAAAAGTAATATACGCCCCGTAAAAAAGTAGCCTCGGAAATCAGCTCCTTTCTCTTTGCTTCGTCCATGGAAACTTTCCCAATATTATAGAGAAGCACATTGGCTCGATTAATACCATTATATAAACTTCCAAAATCACTTCCTCCAGTTCCCGGAGTATTTAGAAAGGTTGCATATTCCCATGTAAATCTTTCTTCACCTGCAAGGAACCAAACATCATCAGCACGATTCATCGTCTGCCATCCCGTATAGGCGCCATAATACCCTTCCATTTGCCCACGGATAGGTGAATAAACGGTTGCCATTGCCGCCTGTACTTCCGCTTCATTCGACCAGAAAATCTCCGACACCGGTTTGTTTGGGTTCGTACGATTGAGAAAATCTTTGCTGCAGCTTCCCATCAAAAGAAGAACGGCTGCTGCTGCTGTATATTTTTTAATTGAAATCTTCATTATTTTAATTTTAATTGTAAACTTCCTGTAATCCACTAGAAATTAGCCTGTATACCAAACATAATAGTTCGCGCCAGCGGATACCGACCATGATCTGTACCAGCCGTCATTACTCCTGTCTGGCCGACCCCATTATCGTTATTGCTTGGACCTAAATCAGGGCTATAACCTTTATATTTTGTTACGGTAAACAGGTTGTCAGCAGCCAAATAAATACGTGCATTTTTCAAGGTTACTTTATTCAACCAAGTATTAGGTAGTGTATAACCCAATTCTATTGTTTTTAAACGGAAGAACGCACCGCTTTCCAACCAGCGGTCACTGACGCGACGTACGTTACCATTGGGATCCTCACGCGTATAACGCGGGATATCGGTATTGGTATTACTTGCTGTCCACGAATTCAAAAGACTGGTAGAATAATTATGCACCTCACTTGTGCTCTCTATTCTAGCACGCGTATAATTGTATATTTTGTTACCGTACATACCATCAAAGAAGAACGCAAAATCAACGCCTTTATAATCCAGTCCACCACGGATACCGTAGGCTAATGAAGGATAAGGACTGCCCATGTATTGACGATCGTTGTTATCGATCTTTCCATCGCCATTGTAGTCAACGAACTTAATGTCCCCAGCTTTGGCCGAAGGTTGGATTACAGTACCATTCCCCGATTTATAGGCTTGTACTTCAGCATCTGACTGGAACAATCCATCCGTTTGGATCAGCCAAAAACCGCCAATGGGATAACCAACTTTAGCCCAACTAATTACACCTTCACCCTGTGGATTATACCCCTCAAACTCCTGCTTATTTCCTACGGTAATCGCTTTCATTTTATTTTTAACGGCCGAAGCGTTGACACCGATATTGTAATTTACCTCACCAATTGCATCGCGATAGCTCGCTAAAAACTCGAAACCCTTGTTACTGATAGTACCCGCATTCATTACTGGTGAACCCGATTTTCCTGCAGAAGGTGGTTGGTTGATTGACAACAAGATATCTTTCGTATTTCGAACATAATAATCTGCACTGATTCTTAGCTTACTTTGTAAAAAAGCCAGGTCAACACCGAGGTTGCTCGTCTCGGTCTCTTCCCAAGTTAGATTAGATGGCGAAACCCAGCTCGTTCCAGGGATTGCTCCTTGCCACCACGCTCCACCTTGAATATAGTTAATACCGTATCTCGTAACATTTTGTGTCGTATAATTGGCAATCTCCTGATTACCCAAGCGACCATAAGTTGCCCGGATTTTGAATTCATTGACTGAATTTTTCGCCTTTTCAAAAAAGCTTTCGTTCATGATATTCCAGCCCAGAGCCACCGATGGGAAAACCCCATAGCGATGTCCATTATCAAACTTCGAAGATCCGTCTCGACGAACCGTTGCCGTAAATAGATAACGGTTATCATACGTATACATCACACGACCAAATTGCGATATCATGGATGCTTCCTGCAGACTTCCTGAAGTTGATTGCTCTGCTGGTGATGCTGCATCAATTGCATCCGTGCCTGCTGGAATATCAAGTCTCTTGGCACCAAATCCCCTATTCGAGTTTTCCTGAGAGGAGTAACCGGCCAATAAGGAAATCGTATGCTTATCAAAAGTATTGTCGTAATGTAAGGTATTTTCAATCAGCCACTGATTATTGAAGAAAGCGCTTTCATTCAGCGAAGATTGCAAAACGGCAGTACCATCGGGACGTCGATCCGATTTGTTATAATTTCTTCCTGTGGTTCTATTAATCCCTACATTCAATCTATATTTTAATCCTTTTACAAAAAGATCTGCCTCCGCATATCCATTGAGCATGATATCTGTCTGATAGACATGATTCGTATTGAGATTTAAATTACCAACGGGATTATCCAAATTTTTCATCCATGGTGCATAGGTTGAATATCCACCGACAACATTGGCATCATAAACCGGTAATAACGGATTTTGACGCAGGATATCTGTGATTACCAAATTGGCATATTGGCGATCACCCGATTTAATCAAGAAAGTATTTCCAACACGGAGATGATCATTGAAAAAGTTAAAGGTATTTTTGCTGCGTACATTGAAAGATTCATAACCCGTTGTTTTCAAAATACCTTTTTGATTCAGATACCCTCCGGAAACACTATAGGTCGATCGATCGCCACCACCAGCAACATCCAGATTGATCTTATTCACGGGTGCTGTTTGAAACACTTCATCTTGCCAGTCGGTATTCGCATTGAAGTCTTTGGCTTGTACTGGTAGATATCCCTTTTCGTCCACAAATTTTTTCCATTGCGGTCCATCCATCAAGCTCATTTTTTTGGGTAGACTTTGCACCCCAGTATAAGCATTTAAACTCAACGTGGCTGGACTTGCCCTTTTACCGCCCTTCGTTGTAATAATCACCACCCCATTAGCCGCACGAGAACCATAAATAGCTGCTGCTGATGCATCTTTTAACACTTCCAATGAAGCGATATCATTTGGATCTACCGTATTGATATCGCCAAATACACCATCAATCACATATAAAGGATTAGTGCTGCCCATCGAACCTATACCACGAATATTGATATTCATTCCTGCTCCTGGCGATCCACCAGCATTTGACACACTCACCCCAGCAACGCGCCCCTGTAAAGCGCCAGCAGCACTTTTAGCTAAATTCGATTGCAGATCCTTGCCCGTCACGGATGCCACTGCACCGGTCAAATCACTTTTTTTCACCGTACCATAGCCGATCACCACAACTTCATCTAATTCCGTACCCGACTGAAGTATAATACTATAGGTTGATGCATCATTGACAAGCACCTCCTGCTCCTTCATTCCCACGTAGGTAATTTTTAAGGTTTTGCCTTTCGCAACATCAAGTGTAAAAGAACCATCGGCATCTGTTTTCGTTCCGCTGGCGCTCCCCTTGATATTGACCGTAGCTCCTGCCACTGGCTTATTATCCGCATCGAGGACTTTGCCCCTCACCTTTTGGGATTGCTGTGCAAAGGCTAAGCTCCCATAAGTGGAAAGTAAGAGTAGTAAAGCTGTTTTTCTCATATTGTGTGTATTTAAGGTTTACAATAAATAGATGGTTTGTATAATATGTCTATACTTAATTGGTATTCTTCTATTGGTTTGTTTGACGAAATTAGAGAAAAGGAGATGCCGTAAATAGCAAGATCAACTCATTTGTATTGTACTTTTCATTCATATTTCTCCTGGGAAAAACACAAAAATGTCAACACAAACGATTGCGCAAAATAGAAATAACAATAAAATAGGAAAAAAAATGAGGCAACAGAACAACACCATAAACAACTCAAAAACAGTATATTAAAAATTAATAAAGATCATTTTATTGAACTTTAAACTCACTTGTATTGAATTATCTAGCAAGAGGAATAGGGGTAATCAATAACTAAATAGCGTTTAAACGCCACCATATTCACGGAATGGTTGACTTTGTTTAGATAGACGTATATAGATCTTTCGTCTATCTAAAAAAGCGAAATGAGAAAGGAAAAAAGAAAAAAACTAGATGATCATCTGTTGCTTGCGAAGGCTATTTCTATATTCGACGGGAGTGAGGTCTTTTTTCTTTTTAAATACACGGTAGAAATACGAAACGCTGTTAAAGCCACATTGTTCGACAATATCAGCAATTAAGGTTTCTTCTTTCAGTAGTCGCACTGCCATATTGATCCGAAAATCAAGCAGATAATCGGTAAAATTCATCCCTGTAGTCGATTTCAGAAAACGGGAAAATGTTGATTTGCTCATGTTCATCACCGCGGCAACCATCGGAAGGCTCAATTCTCTATTTACATGGGTAACGATATATTCCTGCAATCGTCCCATCATCAATTCACTATTGCTCAACACTGTATTGGTCGCAGTAGATAGTACACGGATATCTTCACCCTTAGACAGTTCATACAGCAACACCAAAAGTTTCATAACCGAATAGAATCCATCCCTTTCCAAAGTCAGTATGCGTAATAGCGGTAATACCCGATCTACTGTGTCTTTCCCAAAAACTACACCACGCGAAGCTTTGGATAATAACTGCTGTATACTTGCAAACTGCTTTTTATCCAGATACTGTTCAATTAATGAAGGATGAAACTGAATAGTGATCTCATGAATATCATTCGATTGGCAATCGCCATCTTTCCAGGCGTGTTCAAGCTCGGGGCTTGCAATGAGTACCAGATCCCGCTCTCCAATAGACTCTATCGAGTTGCCAATGATACGTTGTGCCCCCACAGCCCCCTCAACATAATTGAGCTCATATTCTGGGTGAATATGTACAGGAAACGTAAAGGAAGATTTTCTCCGATCGAAGACCACAAAGCAGTCATCGGAAGACAATGGCGATTTCTCTCTAAATATATCAGGTCTCATAATTGGATTTTCCCTCCAGTAAATTACCCAAACTTAAAAAAATAATATGTATAATCCACTGGTACTTCAGCACATTTTCCGGCTGTCCAACAGGAGCCTGCCAAAGTTGAGCCCCAACTTCGGGGTATCCAAATCAGATTAACGCAGATCAAATCGGGGCTGTTGCCCCATCTAAAAAGAATGAGCCCGATAAAATATCGAGCTCATCACATGAACAATTAATTTCTAACTTTGTACAACTTTTTGGCTGCATTGCATTTACAACAACCTCTTCATATTCTTTTCGATATTCACCTTATTTTTTAAGGTATTTTTCCAAAAATTGATCCTGCTCCCAAAGTAAATGGAAGATATTTTCCTTGGCGACATATCCATGTGCTTCGCGTGGTAAAATGACCATACGCACGGGAGCTCCCAAGTTTTTCAGGGCCTGGAAATAGCGTTCTGTCTGCAGGGTGAATGTTCCGGGATTATTATCGGCTCCGCCGTGAACCAACAAAAGTGGGGTTTTCATCCGATCAGCACTCACAAATGGAGACATGGTCATATACAAGGCTGGATCATCCCAGAAGTTTCGTTGTTCACTCTGAAAACCAAATGGTGTTAAGGTCCGATTGTATGCTCCAGAACGCGCTATTCCTGCGGCAAACAATTTTGAATTGGACAACAGATGTGCTGTCATAAACGCACCATAGGAATGCCCACCCACAGCAACTTTTTTCCGATCGATATAACCCAAATGATCTACCGCATCAATTGCAGCTTCGGCATTTGCCACAAGTTGTTCAATAAAGGTATCATTCGGTTCTTTTGTTCCCTCTCCAACAATAGGGAAGGCCGCATTATCCAATACAGCATAGCCCTTCGATACCCAGTAGATAAAAGAGCCATAACTTGGGAAGGTAAACTCCTTCGGATTGGCCGTGCTTTGTCCGGCTGTATTCTTGTCCTTATATTCCCGTGGATAAGCCCACATTAGCAGGGGCAACTTCTCTTTCTTCGTAAAATCATAACCGGCAGGTAAATATAATGTTCCGGAAAGTTCGACTCCATCCTTGCGCTTGTATTTTAAAATCTCTTTATGAACTTTTTCCAACGATTTAAATGGGTTTTCCAACGTGGTGAGCGTCACCTGTTTCCCCGATTTCATATTTTTCATGAAATAATTCGGATAAATGGATGCTGACTGAAGCGAAATGAGCAAATCACCTGTTTTAGGGTTTACAATTTGCGTGATACGCTCCTGTAGTTCAGATGCTGGAGCAGTGTAGATGCGTTTTTTCTTCAATGAATGCAGATCAAGCTCATCCACAAAAGGAAACTCGCCATTTTTAGTAAAACCCTTACCTACAAACAACGCCTTATCCTTATCTATATACATCGAATAAGTGCCTAAACTATTTTTTTCCATATACACATCTCCCGGATCATTATAGACGTCCTGACTGTTCCGGTCATGCAATAGTTTAGATTCTCCCGAGGAAGGATTCACCACAAAAGTTTTTGCATTTCTCGTATCATACCATTGCGAATTGATCAATGCATATTTATCATTCCCCCATGTTACACCAGCATAACGGTCTTTGATTTTAAAAATAAGCTTTCCCGCACCATTGTAAGGGTAAGATAAAGTATATAAGGCATCACGAAACTCCGCAGGTTTATTTGCATCCCCACCATCCAAGGCTTCTACATAAGCTAATGTAGCTGGCTGATCACTCCGCCAATGCCAGGCACGTTTTCCCGATCGTGTCGACGAAAAACCTTTCGGCATTACCTCTGTCAAGGCTGTCTCATTCACAAGCGCTATTTCCTTGCCCAATCGGTCATAAATACGAACCTGCTGTGGAAAAGACGAGACCGGAACTACGTAGGAATAAGGTTTTGTGATCGTCGTGATCATCACATACTCACCATCCGGAGAGAAACTGATCCCCGTATAAATGGCTTTATCTTTAAAGGAAGAAATCTTGCCGTCCAGATCTACAAGTTCAAGGTTGGATTGTACCAATGTTTCAAAATTCACTTCATCCTGCGGATTTTTAAGCAGATCTTGGTATGTCCTCAATTGGGACACCTTCCCATCACTCGTTGAGACAATAGGTCCTGTCGGCAAATCTTTTGAAGGATCCAACAGTGCCGCCCTATCCTTTGGCAGACTTGTTATTATTAAACCGGAAGAATTTCTCAGCCACTGAAATGGTGCTGTCAATGTTCCGTTCAAATTGTAAGCTGTCAACTGTTTGACATTTCGCGATGCAAGATCAATGACAAATAAGGCAGTTCCGCTTTCATTTGTATTGCTAAATGCCAAACGCTTATTGTCTGGAGAGAACACAAAATTGGCCATCGCCGCTTTTTCGGGCATCCCCGTGAAGTCGGAAAATTCCATATTTTGCCCTATTTTTTTCAAGGCAATCTTATCGAAAAAGATTGTCGAACTTTCCATGTTCGTCTTCGGATTAATCCGCAATCCAGCCAGTTTCATTTCTTCCTGGCCTAAGTCTGCCAGGCTTTTATACGTAGGCCGGAACGTAAATAACATCCAATTTCTATCGCTTGAAATCTTTATCTGAGGTGGGCGCACATAATCGGCTAAGGCTAAAATTTCAGTAGAGGGTTTTTGAAAGGTAATGTTTTCCTGCGCTTGCGTCTGTAGCGACGCTAGAAGCAAGAGACCATAGAATAGTTTCTTCATAAATTTATTTTTCAAATTAGGGCAAAATAAGGTAATAAAATTTTCATAAAAAAGCAAGCTTTGTAGCTTTTTTATGACAGTAAAATTAAACTTAAATCATTTGTAAAATAGTGGTAAAATTTACTAATTTAAAGTTATCCACATTTACAAAATTAAGATAATCAACAACTTACAAACACTAACCTGCAGCAAACGCATTCTCTAACAAACTTTTACCCAAAATGTGGAAAAGTCAAACTACCGCATCGAAAGAAAATATAAGATATTTGTTAAGCTAATGAAAGAATTGGCAACTCAACGAAGTTTTTAAGTATCGAAACACAGACTTTTCTTTTTGATGAATTGTCTATTTTAAATGGCCAGATGCACCTTAAATCTGGTCTCCCCGATTAAAATTGATACCATTAACTCCGTACCGAGTTTTTCTATAAAGATTGGAATAAAAAAATAAACAAGTAAACATGGCAAGAATTATCAAATTTGAGAAAAACGATTGTGCTCCTTGTGCACAAGTATCGGCTTATTTGGATCAAAAAGGTATCCAATATGAAACGGTTAATCCTTTTGATGAACCAGACTTGGCCGCAAGATTCAAAATCCGCACAGTTCCTACGGTAATTGTGTTGGAAAATGAAGAGATTCAACACCGTATCATTGGCTTTAAACCAGAGGAATTGGCTGCCATTGCACTTTAATAAATTCAGCGTATCATTAAAATGAAACAGTGACATGATACACATTTATTATGATTCTAGAACGGGCAACGTACAACGTTTTATGGATAAAGTAGCTCAGATAACGGGTTGGCAAATCCATAAGATTACCGCCGATTTAACGGTAAAAGCCCCTGGTCATTTGGTCACTTTCACCACAAATTTTGGACAGGTGCCCGAAAACACAAAAGAATTCATGAAACGCGAAGCTAAAAATATCTATTCTGTTACTTCCAGTGGCAACCGCAACTGGGGACCGAATTTTGGTCTAGCAGCTGATCGCATTTCACAGGATTTCGACATTCCACTGGCGTTCAAATTTGAACTGTCCGGAACAATGGAAGATATTAATCAATTTATTGACATCTTAAAGAACTTTTGCGATGGTAGCAAACGAAGTAGCAAAAAACTGGATATTGCTTAATAATGAAATCATGATTAAGCATGATGACGAATTCAGCTTACATAAAGATAAGGAAGCGGTTCGTGCATATTTCTTGGAATATGTAAATAAGAACACAGTGTTCTTTTATACATTAAAAGAAAAAATAGACTATTTGGTAGAAAACAACTATTATATTGACTTTTACCAATGGTTTACATTTGAAGAAATGGAAACGGTATTCAACTATGTCTATGCGAAGAAATTTCGTTTCGAATCTTTTATGGCGGCATTCAAATTCTTCCAGAGCTACGCTTTACGTGATGACTCTGGCGAGAAATTTTTAGAGCGTTATGAAGACCGTGTAGTTGCTGTTTCCTTGTTCTTAGCAAGAGAAGAGGGTGTTCAAAAAGCAATTGAGTACGCAGAAATCATGATCAATCAAGAATATCAGCCAGCGACCCCTACATTCTTGAATGCAGGAAAGAAACGCTCGGGTGAATTGGTATCTTGTTTCTTGGATGAAATCGGCGACAACTTAAATGGTATCGGTTACGCTGTTGATTCCGCAATGAAGTTGTCTTCTATCGGCGGTGGTGTATCGTTCAATATCTCTAAAATCCGTGCTCGCGGAGAAGCGATCAAAGGTGTTGAAGGCCGTGCCGGCGGTGTACTTCCAATCATGAAGATTATGGAAGATACATTCTCATATGCGAACCAGTTGGGACAACGTCCGGGTGCTGGTGCAGTATATCTCAATATTTTCCACTCTGACATCGAAGAATTTTTAGATTGTAAAAAAATCAACGTTGACGAGAAAGTACGGATCAAATCATTGTCGATCGGTATCATCGTTCCCGATAAATTCATGGAATTGGCAGAAAAAGATGAACCATGCTATTTGATCTACCCACATACGGTGATGCAAGAGTATGGACAATTCTTGGATGAGATGGATATGGACAAGATGTACGACGAATTGATCACGAATCCAAACGTGAAAAAGAAAAAAATCAATGCTCGTCACCTTTTAGTTAAAATTGCTCAGACACAAAAAGAATCAGGATATCCTTATATTTTCTTCAAAGAGAACACCAACCGTGTCCATGCATTGAATGAAATCGGTCAAGTGAAATTCTCGAACTTGTGTACTGAAATCATGCAAGTATCTCAAGTATCCGATATTGAGATCTATGGCAAACAGGACACGATCCGTTATGGTATTTCCTGTAACTTAGGCTCCTTAAATATTGCTACTGTAATGGACAACAAACGTATCAAAGAAACCGTAAAAACGGCTATGCGTGCTTTGACTGTCGTTACAGACGTAACCAATATCGACATGGTTCCTTCTATTGCAAAAGCAAACCGTGAGTTGCATTCTGTAGGGCTAGGTGCAATGAACCTCCATGGTTACCTTGCAAAAAGCTTCATCATGTATGAATCTAACGAAGCACTGGATTTTGCCAATACTTTCTTTATGATGATGAACTATTATTCATTGGAAGCATCGATGGAAATTGCCAAAGAACGTGGTAAAACATTTGTTGGATTTGAAAAATCAGCCTATGCCGATGGTACGTATTTCAACAATTACATAAACCGCGATTACATGCCTAAAACAGCTAAGGTAACGGAGTTATTTGAAGGAATACATATTCCAACAGTCGAAGATTGGTTGGAATTAAAAGCGAAAATCAAAGAACATGGTATTTATCATGCTTACCGCTTGGCTATTGCTCCAAATCAATCGACTTCGTATATCATGAATGCAACTGCATCAGTTATGCCAATCGTAGATATCATTGAAGTACGTGAGTATGGAGATAGTACAACTTACTATCCAATGCCATACTTGACAAACGATAATTATTTCTATTTCAAATCGGCTTATGATATGGATCAATTCAAGGTCTTAAAATTGATCTCGGTTATCCAACGCCATATTGATCAGGGTGTATCTACAATTTTGCATACAAACTCAAAGGATTCGACAAGAGATTTGTCTAGATATTATATCTATGCACATAAATTGGGATTGAAATCCCTTTATTATACACGGACAAGAAAATCGACCATCGACGAATGTGTCTCTTGTTCAGCTTAATTTTGAGATTTTAGTATTTGGATATATAATGGGAGAAAGTCAAAAGTTGCCTACGCCATTGGCGGCTTTTGGCTTATCTAAAATCAACAATCCAAATACGTGATAATAAATGCCTAATACTTTAAACTAAAAATGAGTAAAACATATAAAGCTGTCAATTGGAATACCCCTGAGAACGATTATGTATTGATGTTCTGGGAACAAAATATCCGTCAATTCTGGATCGATACGGAATACATTCCTTCAAAAGATATCGATAGCTGGAAACGTATCAGCCCAGAAATGAAAGATGCGTATAAAAAAGCTTTAGGAGGATTAACCCTATTGGATACCCTTCAAAGCCATACTGGTATGCCTAAAATCATCGATCATATCGATACATTACAGAATAAAGCTGTATTGTCTTATATGTGTATGATGGAAGCTATCCACGCAAAATCGTATTCCACTATTTTCACGACAGTTTCTACAACCGCAGAAATAAACGACATTTTCGAATGGGTTCAACAAAATAAATATCTTCAATACAAAGCAGAAACGATTGATGGCTACTACCGCGCAATCGATAAAGAAGATGCTTCGGACGAGGAGATTTATATGGCGATGGCTGCCTCCGTATTATTGGAGTCATTCTTATTTTATTCTGGATTCTTCTTGCCATTATGGTTATGTGGACAAGGTGAAATGGTTGCTTCTGCCGATATCATTAAGAAAATTATCGCAGACGAATCCATTCACGGTGTATTCGTTGGATTAATAGCCCAAGATCAATTCAAAAAATTAAAAAATCAAGATCAGGTAAAAGCTCGTTTCTTGGCCTTGCTTTACAATTTGTATGAAAATGAGCTGAAATATACAGAAGAGATCTATACTGAAGTTGGCTTAACTGCAGAGGTAAAAGAATATGTTCGTTACAATGCCAACAAAGCATTGATGAATTTGGGCTTTGATCCGATCTTCGAAGTAAAACAAGTCAACCCAATCGTATTGAATGGTTTGAATACTGAAACGACACAACATGACTTCTTCTCCAAGAAATCAACTAACTACGAAAAAGCCACGGAAATTGTCCATCTAAAAGATGATGACTTCAAAATGGATGTGGTCGTAGATATATAATATTGACGATTCGTCAAACAAAAAGCCCCAAAGAAAATTCTTTGGGGCTTTTTGTTTGACGGGCAACAACTATTGTTGGAATGCTTTGATCGCCTGTCCACGCCAAGCGGCATCAAGCGGTGCACCAAGCAACCATGTTAATGTAGGTGCGATATCATAAATCATCAAAGTTTCCTTGATTTCTTTTCCTTTTGGCACACCTGGTCCGGTCATTACCCAGGGAATCTCCACCTCGGCCAGCGATTTACCACCGTGTCCTTTTCCTGTACCGCCGTGATCCGCAGCAATAACAAAAATTGTTTCATCTGCAATTCCCGCATCTTTTACAGCTTGCTGTAAGGTACCAATACGTCTGTCGACCTGTTTTAGTTCGGCATAGTATTCTGGTGTATTGTGCCCGATATTATGGCCTACACCATCAGGTTGGTCGAAATGCACAAAAGTAATCGTCGGTTTCTCCTTTTTTATGATATCCACGGTGGTATTCAAAGCCGCTTCATCATCATCCTTGGTGTTAATGACCTTTTGCACGACTTTGTTGTCGATCAAATAGCCTATACCCGGCCAACTATGTACCACAGCAAACTGTGCCTTGGGATTTTTGCTGGCAACAGCATTAAATAAAGAAGGAAACATTCCGTTTGCTGTTTTGGTTGTAGAAGGGATCTCGGGTGTCTTGCTATCCCATTCTGTATATCCATGCGCCGTAGGACCAGCGCCCATAATCATGGAAGCCCAGTTTACAGCACTAGAGGAAGGTAATACGGTACGTACATGTGTACTATATGTCCCCTCCTGCATCATCTTTTTAAGATATGGCATTTCCGCTTTTGGTAAAGCATACGCTCCAAAACCGTCAAAACCAACTAAAACAACGTGTTTGATCTTTTTGCTCTGTGCCGACACAGCACTTGTGGATAGCCCCAGTACGATCAATGGTAATAATAGATTTTTAATTTTCATCTGTATAAATTTGTTTTTCAATTGCGATGAAGCTATCAGATTTATTTATTCATTCCCTAATGTGATTGAATAACTCATGATGGTTTCATAATAAAATAACTTGGTATTCAATCAGTACGCAACCTCCTCAAGCTTTCTTGTATCCAGAATAGATAACCTTATGCCCCGCCTATCCAATGAATCGCTCACATGCTAGATCAAAGTTTATCGATCATATTTTACAAGTCACGCTTGTAATAAGTTGACCTATCTCAAAAATAGAAATTTTACAGCATTTATTATGTTAAGTAAACATTATTTAATCTCTCTAACCAATATGTTACAGAACAAAAAAAAAGACGCTGAAAAATTATTTTCAGCGTCTTAAACTTATACCGTTTTACATCGATTTTAATACCCCGCTTTTGCCAACCGTGCGTACATTTCGACAAAAGCACATTGATCGAGCAGCCATTTCGGTTTATGCTGATCTTTCAGGGTCCAGTCTGCACTAAATAATCCTTCTTTATCGCGCATATGCTGCCAGGCAAATTCAAGATTCTTTGCAAACACGGTGAGGTACTTTTGGTCGCCATTCACTACAGCGAGCTCTATGTAACCTCGCATCATAACAGCATGAAACCACAAATTGCTATTTTTCAATTTTGGAAAGTCCAATTTCTCCTTCGTTTCGAAAAAATAGCCGAAACATGCCTCAGCCAGCTGTTGTGCATCCGCGAGGTACCGTTTATTTTTCGTTAACTTATAAAGCAATGCAGCCGCCTGCAACATTTGTCCGGCGTTGTACGAAAACTTAGCTTTTCCAATCTTTCCATTGAGCTGCATATTGTCCCAATATAACTTATCTTCGGGATCCTGAAGATTTCTTTTTGTCCATTCATAAAGACGTTCCCCTTCTTCCAGATAGTACCTATCATTGGTTGCCATAAATAACTTAAGTGCAAATACACTTGCTGGTGCATTCGAACACGTATTTTTAGATTCCTTTTTCTGTTCACACCAATAAACGCCACCACCTAATTTATCATCCTCCCCACTCTTTACAAAATTCCAGATCTCTTTGGCCGAAGTCAGGTAGTTTATTTTTTTTGTATGGATATAGCTATCTGTAAAATCGATACCCAACCAGATATTATCGTCATAAAAACGATCCGAGGGAGGAGCTGTATTTAAATAAGAAGCATAGCCTATAGGCGACCTACTTTCATCTCTATATTCCTGTAACCCCATCAGGACTTTTTTGTCAAGTATGAACTGAAATGCCTTTTTTGTTTTTGGCAATTCCATCAAGGCATTTACAGCCGAGAAACTACCCGAGAAAGGCCATAGATAAGCATATTTCTTTTGCTGCGCTGCCTGTTGATTATTATCCAGATAATCAGCTTTGAAGTTTTCATCAAAGGGATATTTTTCAGCCAAGAGCTGATTCTTGTTATTTCCAAACTTGCTATAGATGCTATCTAAAGTTTGGATAGCATAGTTTTGAAAAGTGCTAAAACCCTGTGCATAAGCGACTGATACCGAAAAGTGCAAAACTGTTATCAACTTTAAAATAGCACTATATTTTTTCATAAGAAATCGATTTTTGTTTCATGAACAGGCTATCCCTAGGAATTTAACAAGTGTTCTGTAGGAAACCTTAGTGTATTGTCATACCATGATATGATAATGGCTATCAAATTGATAGCCATTATATGAAAGGAAGATCTATTGATATCCTGGATTCTGAGTCAGTTTGTTATTACGCTGTATCTCATCAGGAGAAATAGGCCATAATAAATCAGATTCTTTAAATATTGCTCCAGAGCCATTCTTTGCACCAATCAATGGAACAAAATCTACTTTTCCAGCTTCTGTTGTAGAAATAACAGGGAACATTTTAGTTCTAACAATATCGTCCCACATTTTAAATTCCAATGGGAACTCGCGGAGACGCTCTTTCCAGCATTCTTTCACAAAATCTTCTGCTGATAATGTTTGCAATTCGGCCGTATAAGCAGAAACTGATTTTCCTTCTGTATTAGCACGAGCTTTGACCTTCGCTAAATAACCCGCTGCTTCCGCACTTACACCCGTTGATTTAGCAATACTCTCAGCGGCAGTCAATAATGCCTCGGGATAGCGGTAAAAATTCCAGTCTTTTGTACCCCTCCCTGTTGTCAGCAATGCCTGTTCATCCACATAATACCATATTCCTGCATCTGTTGATGTCCATGTTTTACCGTTAATCGGATTTGTATATGACCAATGGTAGAACTGATTTGGTTTAATCCTCAAATCTTTTTTATCATAAACATTCAAAAACTGCTTAGTAGGGCCAAAAACACGCTCAAATATCGAATAAGTAGTAAATACAGAAACTGCCGAAGAACTAAAAGCAGTCGCTGTTCGCGCACCGCTATTATTAATAGTTTCATCAAACTCCTGTGCATATATAACCTCATCTAAGTCATCCGTCTTACGCAGTAAGTTATATGCACTACTCTGCTCAAGATCAATATTTTCAGTCATCTTATGCGGAGAATTCACCACAATTTTAGCTGCTGTTGCCGCATCTGCGTATTTTCCCTCTTGCAAATAAACATCAGCTAAGAGCATTGCTGCTGCATATTTAGTAATGCGATGCCCATTCTCTGCGAATTTTTTTGCAGGCAATACTTCAACAGCACTCTTCAAATCTTGCTCGATCAACTCATATATTTTCGCAGCATCTGTACGCTCAATGTAAAGTGGATCAGTCAAGTTTTCGTTAGGAAGTGTATACAACGGGAGTGCTCCGAATGTTTTGACAAGATAAAAATAGTTATAAGCTCTAAAGAATTTCGCCTCTGCCAACAACGTATTTTTCTTTGCCTCATTTGGCATACTTATTTCTGGAATGTACTTTATACCTGCATTGGCAATATTAATCGCTTTAAAACCTTCATCCCAGATCGTATTCATCGTTGGCGAGATGATATTTGTATTTTGTTGTCGCGTCAATTCACGAGCGAATAAACTAACACGTTCTTGTCCTTCGTAGCTATTTGTAAAATATCCAGTCAAAATAGTATTGATCGAGGCTGTAGATCCAAGATAAGAACCGGTAGAAGAATAGCGTATTGGCGCTCCACGACGGTAAAGTGAATTTACAGTTGCTTCGGCCTGTCCTTCATTTTGATAATAACTTATTAACGATAAGTTTGAACCCGGATTTTCTTCCAAAAATTTATTACAGGATGTTGTCAATGCCATTCCGGCTAATAACAACATGATTAATTTAGTCTTCATCTTTTTAAATTCTATGAATTAAAATGTAACATTAACACCTAAAGAGAAAGTCTTCGCTCTAGGATAAGAGAAAAAGGTCATATTTTGTCCAAATTTACTCTCCCCTTGTGAGGTACTTTCTGGATCATAACCTTTAAAATCTTTTGATGTGAACAAAAATGGATTATTTGCATTTGCATAAACACGTAATCTCGATAATCCTATTCGCTTCAACGCATCAGCTTTGAATGTATATCCCAATTGCATCAAGTTTACACGAAGATAAGATCCGTCCGCAACCCAAGCATCATCCACATTGGTATCCTGTCCCGCATGCCCACCATTGGTCAGATAGATGGCCTGTTGCATTGTATTCGGATTGGAACCATTGTATGCATCTGTCAAAATTTCCTTCAGACCATTAGTAATTCCAAAACGATCATAAGTAGAATGGAAAAATTGTTGCATGACATCCACTCCTTTGACAAATTGCAGATCTAGGGTGAAATCGAAATTCTTGTAACGGAGGTTGTTAATAAAACTACCTGTCCAATCAGGCAGTCCTTTTCCTATGATTTCCTTTTCTTTTGAACGTTTTGCACGTCCTATATCTTTTATTTCTGCATTTCCTGCGTCAACATCCGCCTGTGTATATACACCTAACCTTCTATATCCATAGAAACTATTTAGATTTTCACCGACACGAATAATGCTATTGGCCCCGCCGACCCAATCGTTTTGTAAGATATCAGCATTGTTCTCACCTAATTTCAAGACTTTATTCTTGTTATAGTTTCCGTTCAACGATGCTTTCCACTCAAAATTCTCATTGGTCACAATTGTACCTGTAATCATCATGTCTAAACCTTGATTCTGAACAGATCCTATATTCTTATAAACGGAATTGAAGCCGGTTGCCCTTGGAAGAGGAGCCTCCAACAAAAGATCTGTAGTTTTCCGACGATAATAAGAAATATCAAAGTTTAATCGATTTTGTAGTAATCCCAATTCCACCCCAAAATCAAACTGAGCCGTTTTTTCCCATTTTAAATCTGGGTTCGAAATCGTGTTCACAAATGAATATGGAGCCCTAGCATTATTCAGCAAGATTGTTCCAGCGTCGACGATTGACAACGACTTATAGGGGTCGATTTCGGAGTTACCTGTCAAACCGTAACTTGTATGTAATTTCAAATTACTGATTGTTTGGTTGCCCTGTAAAAATTCCTCATTGGACACATTCCATGCCAAACCTAGTGAAGGGAAAAATGCATATTTATTGTTCTTGCCAAATTTAGATGAACCATCATAACGGCTGGTTACCGTTGCTGAATAGCGATTATCATACGAGTAGGCAGCTCTTAAGAAATATGAATTCATCGCCCATTCATTGACATTAGACTCGAGTCCAGAAGGAGTGATGCCCAATCCCATGTTATTATACTCGTAAAAATCATCCGGAAATCCCTCTGATCTCATTTTATCGTAATCATACGTTTTCTTTTGCCAAGAGAGACCCGCCATTGCATTGATCCGATGTTTATCGAATTGCTTATTATAGGTTAGATAAGTTTCTTCCTGCCAATACAATGTATTTGTATGGGTACGTTCTGCCCAGCCATTCGGCCTAGAAATATTATTTAACAGCTTTGAAGAATATCCCTTATAATCTTTTCTATGGTGGTCAATTCCTAGTTGTGTTTTCAAATCCAAACCATCAGCTAGATGAAATGTTAATGCCGCATTTCCAAAAATTTGTGTATTGTAGCGCATTCGTTTTTGCAAATCTAGAATGGCGACGGGATTGGACATACCTTCAAAACCCAATTGTTCGGCCACAGTCGATGAGGACGAATTCGTATAGAGACCGTCCTTATCATAAACTGGATACCAAGGAATCATCTCAATCATGGTACGACGAGCTTCCTGTCCACCACCATCTTCTGGGGTATAACGTCCCCAAGTGTGATTAACGGTTAAATTAATTGCTGTAGATAACCAGGATGTAGGCTTTGCATCATAAGCCATTTTTGCATTTATCCGCTTGTTCCAGGTATTATTCATGATCCCTTGTTGGTCGGTATAATTCAAAAATGCACCAACAGAAGATTTTTCATCACCTTGCTGTACATTCAGTTGATGATTATGTGAGATAGCTGTACGTGTTGCCTCTTTCTGCCAATCCGTATCATAAAGTGGATTACCATTTCCATCAAAATAGTTTGCATCGTTAAACCAGGTCTTTTTATCCAAAGACCAAGATTTTCCTTGGTATTTATTTTCATTCTCCAATCCGATCATAAAGGCATCCACCCATTCCTGTGCATTCAGCACATCCATGTATCGTTGAGCAGAACTCACTCCAGCTGATCCTTGATAACTAATTGTTCTAGATCCGTCTTTATTTCCACGTTTTGTTGTTACCAAGATAACGCCATTTGCACCACGTGCACCATAAATAGCTGCAGAAGAAGCATCTTTTAAGACCTCAATATTTTCGATATCATTCGGATTCAACAAATTAAAATCTTCCATCACGACTCCGTCGACAACGTAAAGAGGATTGGAAGAAGAGTTGATCGTAGCCACACCACGGATAACGACTCTATTTCCATATGCTCCAGGTTGACTGGAATTAGAAAAGATATTCACCCCCGAAGCTTTCCCTCTCAAGGCATCTAAAGGGCTAAAACTCTGATCTTTGATCATGTCGGCTCCTTTGACCATGGCGATAGAACCTGTTACATCAGATTTACGCATTGTACCGTAACCAACAACGACAACCTCGTCCAATTGACTCTGATCATCGTCCAATTGTACAGAAACAGTTGCACCGGAAACAGTGACTTCTTTGGCTTTGTAACCAATGGAAGAAACCACCAATACATCCCCCGCTTTAGCATCCAATGTAAAGTTACCCAAGGCATCAGATTGTGTGCCCTTCGAAGTTCCTTTTACAGCGATGTTAACTCCTGAAATTGGTTTTCCAGCAGCATCCAATACTTTTCCTTTAACTTGCTGCTGCACATGGTGTACTTCTTTTACGAAGGATTTGCCATCGTAATTGGCTGAAGTTCCGACTGCGGCATTGACTTGTTGGAAAGTACCAGCAATGACAGCCAATGAGAAAAATAACTTTGATTTTTTCCCAAGCTGCGCAAGTGATTTTACGTCAACTTTGCTCATATTAATAGTGATTTGGTTTATAAAAACGTTTTAGCAAAAAGATACTTAAAACGCCTAGTTTAATTTAGTTTCCCTTAATTGATAATTTTAAAATCGATCAGCTTTCTTATAATTGCATGTTATACTCCCCTTACTTTCATTTAACAGAAAACATCAGGTCTCAAAATGTCTATGGGATTATTGCCACATAACACTTGCAATAAAATAAGCTAAATCGCTTTTGCATTTGTTGTAAAATTTTTTGGTTTCCCTATTTTGGTTTTTTAATTGTCTTTTTTTATTACTTATTGGTTCTTTAATTGTTTATTCGTTGTTATTTTCCCTTTTGGTTATTATTTCTTGGTTTAGGGTGCTATTAAGTTGGAAAGATAGCACTTTAATTTTACTGGGGAAAGATTTATTTTCAAAACCTTTCCCCAGCGCATTAGATATTTCCTTTCTTCATCTCGCTAATCGCATAATCGACAGATCGAGCCGAAAATGCCATATAGGTCAATGAAGGATTTTGTGTTGATGTCGAGGTCATACTTGCACCATCCGTGACAAAAACGTTTTTCACAGCATGCATCTGATTCCATTTATTCAATACCGAAGTTTTCGGATCGTGCCCCATACGCGCACCGCCCATTTCATGGATATCCAAACCTGGAGCCTGCCAGTGTGTATCCGGGCGAATATTTGTGAAGCCAGCATCCGTAAACATCTCCGTCATGACAGCAATGTAATCCTTTTTCATTTTTTCATCATTCTCATCATAATCGACAGCAATTTTTAGCAACGGAATACCCCAGTCATCTTTCTTACTGCTATCCAATGAAACCATTCCTGATTCTTTTGGTATCGTTTCACCCATCATGTGAGATCCAACCTGCCAAACACCTAATTTAGGATTCAACAAATTGTTTTTCAGATCTAGCCCTAAACCCGAACGATCAGACTCTTTGCTACGTGAAGCTCCGAAACCGGCGGCATAGCCTCTTAAAAAGTCCGTTTCCTGTTTGTGCAAGTTTCTGAAACGTGGAATATACCCTCCACCAGCGGGATTCCGCCCTTCGGCCGTAAAATCCAACATCCCTTCATACTCTGCATAAATGCGGGCACTATAGTTGTGAAAGGCCACATATTTTCCGAGCACACCGCTATCATTACCCAAACCATTTGGAAAACGGTTGGATTTAGAATTCAATAAGATTAAATTAGTATTGATTGCAGCCGCATTGACAAAAATCAGTTTGGCATAAAAATCAATTTCCTCTTTTGTATTGGTATCTATAACACGTACACCGACTGCTTTTCCTTTTTGTTCATCATAGAGAATCGAATGAACAACCGAAAATGGGCGTAGCGTCATATTTCCGGTTTTGGCCGCCCAAGGAATTGTCGTTGCATTGGAACTGAAATATCCACCAAAAGGACATCCTCGCTGACAAAGTACGCGATTCTGACACTGTACACGTCCTTGTTCGATGTGAATCTGATTTGGTTTTGATAGGTGTGCACAACGTGCTGAAATAACTTTGCGCTCCGGAAATTTCTTTTGGACGCTTTCTTTAAAATACTTCTCGACAATATTTAAGGGGTACCCTGGCAAAAACTCGCCGTCGGGCAATTCAGGAAGTCCATCGTGATTACCGGCAATACCGGCAAATTTTTCGACATAAGCGTACCAAGGCGCCAAATCAGCATAACGTATCGGCCAATCTACTGCAAAACCATCCCGCGCTGGCCCTTCGAAATCAAAGTCAGACCAACGTTGCGTCTGTCTCGCCCATAATAACGACTTGCCGCCAACTTGATAGCCTCTGATCCAGTCAAAAGGTTTCTCTTGAATATAAGGGTGTTCCTTGTCTTTTACAAAAAAATGGGCCGCATCTTCATGGAATGCATAACATTTGCTGACAATCGGATTTTCTTCTTTTACTTTGAAAGGCATTTCATTCCGATGTTCAAACTCCCAAGGCATCATATTGGTGGTTGGGTAATCCTTGATATGTTGTACATCACGTCCGCGTTCCAAAACCAATGTTTTCAAGCCCTTCTCGCACAACTCTTTTGCGGACCAACCGCCACTAATTCCCGAACCGATCACGATCGCATCGTAGGTTCTGTTTTTTTCACTGTCAATATTTAGATTTGCCATCTGCTATTTATGCCTTAACTTTTACCGCACCATTGTACGGACCCGGAATAAGTTTATAGATCACCTTATTCTTCATCACGTATTCTGAGTTCATATACCCCTGAATTGCACGCGATTTGAAGGTCTCAAAAAAAGCCTTCTCGTCGGTTTGGTCTTTTAACCCCGCCAAAGTGGTCTCAGTCTCTTTGCTATTTTTTAAATTCAACTGTTTTCGCAACTTGTTGAAACCAGCGACAAATTTAGCCTGACTCTCAGGCGACTCACAATCATCTACCATTTTAATAACGAAAAGATGCAGGTTCAGCTCCTTCCCTCCTGGTGTATCCGATTTCGGAATCAAGATGTTAGCCAGATCGCCCAAAAATTGCTCATCTTCCGCCGAAATCTTCAGCTTATTTAATACAATTGATGCACCTCCATCATTCAGACAGGATGACAAAATTGTCAGTCCGCCAGCTATAATGAAAAATTGCTTTATTGCGGTTCTACGGTTCATAATCAGAGTTCCCTTTACAATTCGGTAATATTACATATATCCGAATAAAAATACAAATGCTAAAACGATTAAATTATTCTACAACCCTCAAATCCATTGCGCCAACAGGGCTTTTGCCTCAGATAAGTTTTCCACAATGTTATCAACAGCTGTTAGTCTAGCACGTTCTACCTCCTGTTTCGTAACTGCAATCAACTGCGTCCCTGCTCCCAACGCTGATGTACTTCCTGTTGATGTATCCTCAATAGCCACACAGCGGTCGGCTGGTAGACCCAGATTTGTCAATGCCAAACGATAGGGTTCCGGATTGGGTTTTGGCAACTCCACACACTCACGCGTGACAAAAAACTCAAAATAATCCAAAAGCTCATGCTTGCCCAAAACAGTATCGACTGTGCTTCTATAACTCGAGGTCACAAGCCCAATACGGATATCTTCTGCTTTCAAAAAAGCTAAAATTTCTCGTGCTCCAGGCATCAATTCAATATCGCTCATGTTAGAATCGGCATAAGCCGCACGTGTACGCTTCCACATATGTTCTTCCGTCACGTCGTAGCCATAGTCCTCGGTAAGACGCTTGACATTATGTGCTAAAGTATGTCCAGCAAAATCGCGAATCCAATCTTCATAGTTGATCTGAAGGTTAAATTCCTGTTTTAATATAGGTGCCCAGTTTTTGAAATAGAAATATTCCGAATCAATTAACGTACCGTCCAGATCGAACAATACCGCCTGTATTTTATTCATAGTGTTAAAGATACACAAGTAGGTGGAAAAATCCTATTAAATGACACCACAATAGGTAGAATTTGAGAATGCACCATGATAGGTATCCCAAAAACCGATGTAGACATGATAATCAAATTTATCCTTTCTAAATGTCGCGATGTCAACCGTACATTCTCCCTGCGCCGCATCCGCGATGGCCATTTTGAGGTCGCCCTCCCGATCTAAACTGACTAAGGCCAGATTTAACTTAAACATGCTATCCCCGTATTTCGGATTCGGTATCCACGATAATTTCAACAGATCATCTTCCCAACGAGCCTGAACACCTTCGGGTGAGACGAGCTCCCCGACAAATACCTGCACTTTTTCCATATTAATAACTGGTTTATTTTCGACATCCACATCAAGCGCATTTTTGAAAATATGCTGCTGTGCAAGTTGAAATTTCCCTCGTCCGGAGTTTTTAGTTTCTTCAAATTGATACCCAAAGTTGACAATAGGCTTTATCCAGCCACAAAACTTACTTACCAATTTTATTTTCTGACGATGAGCCAATTGCGCGGCAGTTGGTGGTTTCGTACTTTTCTTTCTCGCCCCCCGTATAACACATTTTCCATTGAGATTGTAGCCATATACTGAACCTACTTTACCTCGAAAACCACCATTTGGACCATCTTCTAATATTGCCATTTTCTAACCTTTTTATTGTAATTGCGGGATCTATTTTACACCCTAACAAATAATAGTTATCAATGTTTGATTTAGTTTAGCAATAAATTAGAATTTAGCTAGGTTTAAGTTAGGGTTTATTTAGCTTATACCTAAACAAACCCTAACTAAACCCTAAGCTAACCCTAACTAAACCCTATGTAAATAGTTACTTTGATAGTATGTACAAAAGCAATTGTTCTCCTTCATTTTTGGATAAGCTTTGGACATTTATTAAGTTTGTTGTGGTAAACGAAAACTAATGTATACCGAGTATGAATGCACGACAAGCTTTTAGAAGATAGCCATTACGTTCGTTAGCATAGCGCATTCCGGCCAAGTGTAGGTAGTTCACAAATAGCATATAGTACTTTCTAATACCGCCTCAAACGTACACGCGATGAAAACCGAGCTCATGAGTTCGCAAGAAATCTGAAAGCTTCATTGCCTTAAAAATTTATATCATGAAAATAATTGCTATCGGTCGCAATTACATCGACCACGCGAAAGAGCTCAATAATCCAGTCCCAGAGAATCCCATTATATTTTTAAAACCTGATACTGCGGTATTAAAGGATAACAAAGATTTCTATTACCCGGAATTCTCCAAAAATATTCAGTTCGAAACCGAAGTTGTCCTCCGGATCTGTAAAGAAGGAAAACATGTCACCCCAAAATTTGCATCAACATACTTCGATGCTGTCGGTCTAGGAATTGACTTCACCGCAAGGGATGTACAGCAAGAACTAAAAGCAAAAAGCCTTCCCTGGGAATTGGCAAAAGCATTTGACCATTCTGCAGTGATCAGCAACTTGATTCCTAAAGAGGAGCTTGCAGACGTGAATTCGATTGATTTCTCCCTGCAGCAAAATGGGCAAACAGTCCAGCAGGGAAATACCAAGGACATGATTTTCTCCTACGAGGATCTGATTGTGTATACCTCCAAATTTATTACCCTCCGCAAAGGGGACCTCATTTACACGGGTACGCCTGTTGGTGTCGGTTCGGTAGCCATCGGCGATTTATTGGAAGGTTTCATCGGCGAACAGAAGATGTTCAGCTGTAAAATTAAATAAGCTGGGACATCTTATGACAAAAAAAAGAATAGCATTACTGGCCTTCCTCACTTGTACGGCAGGCCTAAGCCAAGGGCAAGATATTATCAAAAGTCGCAATTATCCACAAAACTATTTTGTACGGCCCATGGACATTGCGCCGCAGGCTTCAGGATCGTTCGGCGAATTGCGCGCAACGCATTTCCATGGTGGAGACGATTACCGGACACAACAACGCATCAATATTCCTGTGCATGCAGCGGCGGAAGGTTTTGTGTCCCGCGTCAGGGTACAGATAGGTGGTGGTGGTAATTATGTTTATATTGATCACCCCAATGGTTACACCTCGGTATACATGCACCTAGAAAGTTTCAATTCGGATCTTGCTAAAATCATCAAAGATGAGCAGTACAAGCAGAAACGTTTTGATGTCGATGTATTCCTCAAACCAAATCAGGTCCCGGTGAAAAAAGGCGAGTTTATTGCAAATTCGGGCAATACAGGTG
Organism: uncultured Sphingobacterium sp.; assembly: GCF_964277905.1. Classification (NCBI taxonomy): domain Bacteria; kingdom Pseudomonadati; phylum Bacteroidota; class Sphingobacteriia; order Sphingobacteriales; family Sphingobacteriaceae; genus Sphingobacterium; species uncultured Sphingobacterium sp. The sequence continues at coordinate 39,991 of NZ_CAXYKD010000002.1, read as the reverse complement.
GGTCTGCAGGTCCACATCTTCATTTTGAAATCCGTGACACAAAAGCGCAGCTACCACTCAATCCACAATTGTTCGGACTGCTCTTCCCGGATGGTGTAAAACCGATCATCCGCGGCATGACGGTCTATGATTTAGGCTCAGAACTGTTTGATGAAAATACGCCCCGTAGACATCAAACGATCAAATCCGTTGGTAGCGGCAATTATAGTTTAGCAACAAACGCCCCTATCTCTGTGAATGGCACCTTTGGGCTAGGCATTAATACGGTTGATAAACGCAGTGGTATCTCATTTACGTATGGTGTCTACTCGATCGAACTTTTTTTGGACAACAAAAACATCAGTACGGTGCTGTTTGAATCAATCCCTTTTGATCAGACCCGTGCAATCCAGTCTTACGTCGACTACCCCTACTTAAAAAAATCCGGTGTACGCGTTCAAAAAAGTTTTAAAGATCCAAACAATCCGATCAACATCTATAAACACCTGGACAACCTGGGAAAAATCGAATTGAAAGACAATGAGGTCCATGATGTCAAATATGTTGTCAAGGATGTTCAAGGGAATACGAGCGAATTGAATTTTAAGGTGCAGAATAACCCTTCACTTTCCATCAGTCGTACAGGTGCTACAGGCCTCAAAATGTTCCACTATGCTGACGAGAACAAATATGAAGCGGAGAATGCCCGGGTTTATATGAGCAAAAATATATTGTATGACGACCTTTACTTCAATTATTCGCAGGGAGCAAAACCTGCAAAGGGCTACTCGGCAATACACTATATCCACAACGCTTATACACCGGTCTTTGGATATTACAAGCTCATGATCAAACCAGACTACAGCTTGTCTGAAAATCTTTATGACAAGGCTTTGATTGTTTCTTCCGACGGTGGAGCACAGGGAGGTAAATATGAGAACGGTTGGGTCGTGGCCAATGTACGCGAGTTTGGCGGTTTTTATGTTGCTGTTGACACCATTGCACCGAATATTGTGGCACGTAACCTGACCGACGGAAAGAATGTGAGTGGACAGCAATCGATCGACTTTACAATCAGCGACAATCTCTCTGGAATAGATACTTTTGACGCTTATATTGATGGAAAATGGGCCTTGATGAAATATGACCCTAAAACGAGACATATCTGGCACGACTTCGAACCCGACTTAAGCAGTGGCCGACATGCGTTTAAACTCGAAGTGAAAGACAACAAAGGGAATTTAAAGACATACGAAGATTCTTTTATAAGGTAGACCCCTAATTTTTAGCAATAAATCAGGGGGTTCAAGAGATTAATCGTATCTTAATCGACTAAATACAATGTAATATGGCAACACTAGAAATAGGACAGAAAGCACCGGATTTCAGTGCAAAAAATCAACATGGTGAAACAGTCCATCTTTCAGATTTTAAAGGGAAAAAAGTTATTTTATATTTTTATCCAAAAGACAATACACCAGGTTGCACCACGGAAGCCTGTAATTTCAGAGACAATTATCAGTCTTTGAAAAAAGATGGTTTTGAAATCATAGGCGTAAGTGTGGACAGCGAAGCATCGCACCAAAAATTCATCAGCAAACATGAGCTTCCTTTTCAGCTGCTTGTAGATGAAGACAAGAGCCTTGTAGAGGCCTATGGTGTATGGGTCGAAAAGAACATGTATGGCAAAAAGTATATGGGCACAGCGCGTACTACTTTTGTGATTGATGCAGATGGCATTATCCAGCATATCATCAAAAAAGTAGATAACAAAAATGCGTCCCAGCAGATCCGTGATTTAGGCATTTAAAGAATACCTCTTATCAAGAATCTTATATCTAAAATCTAAAACTAATATCTATATTTGCCACTTATGAGCAAACAGACAGACGACTTTTTCAAAAGTGTAGTATCACACGCGAAGGAATACGGTTTTGTATTTCAATCGAGCGAAATATATGACGGATTAAGTGCCGTCTACGATTACGGTCAATTAGGTTCGGAATTAAAAAACAACCTAAAGACATATTGGTGGAAATCCATGGTGCAATTGCACGAAAACATTGTTGGTATTGATGCCGCAATTTTCATGCACCCTACGACATGGAAAGCCTCTGGTCACGTTGATGGCTTTAACGACCCGATGATCGACAATAAGGATTCAAAAAAACGTTACCGTGCTGATCAATTGATCGAAGATAAGATTGCACGGTATGAGGCAGATGGTAAGACAGCTGAAGCGGCTGCATTATTAGACGCTTTGAATACCGCATTGAATGCAGACGATTTAGCTGGGCTAAAAACCATCATTGAAGAACATAACATCGTATGTCCGGTTTCAGGCACCAAAAATTGGACTGAAGTACGTCAATTTAATTTGATGTTTGCAACTCAAATGGGTGCTATGGCCGATGGAGCAGATCAAGTTTATCTTCGCCCTGAAACTGCACAAGGTATTTTCGTCAACTTCCTGAACGTTCAAAAGACAGGACGTATGAAAATTCCTTTTGGTATTGCACAAATTGGTAAAGCTTTCCGTAACGAAGTAATTGCACGTCAGTTTATCATGCGTATGCGTGAATTCGAGCAAATGGAAATGCAATTTTTCTGCCGCCCGGGTACTGAATTGGAATGGTATAACAAATGGAAAGAGACACGCTTGAAATGGCACTTGGCACTGGGCTTCGATCCATCAAACTACCGTTACCACGACCACGATAAATTAGCGCATTACGCAAATGCTGCAGTTGATATTGAATTCAACTTCCCATTCGGATTCAAAGAAGTTGAAGGTATCCACTCGCGTACAGATTTTGACTTGAAACAACATCAGGAATTTTCTAAAAAGAAAATGCAATATTTTGATCCTGAAATCAATCAAAACTACATTCCATATGTAATTGAAACTTCAATTGGATTGGATCGCCTTTTCTTAACTGTATTATGTAACTCTTTGGTAACAGAAGATCTTTCTACAGCAGAAAAACAAGATTCTCGTGTTGTATTGAAATTTCCACCAGCATTGGCACCGGTAAAAGCTGCAATTTTACCATTGACCAAAAAAGATGGTTTACCAGAAAAAGCACGTGAGATCCTAAATACGTTAAAATTGGATTACAACGTTCAATATGACGAAAAAGATGCCATTGGAAAACGTTACCGTCGTCAAGATGCAATCGGAACACCAATCTGTATCACAGTCGATTACGATTCACTGGAAGACAATACCGTAACCATCCGTCACCGCGATACGATGGCACAGGAACGTGTTGCCATTGCCGATCTTGAAAAAATATTGAATGACTTGGCTGGTTGGAATACCTTGCTTAAAAAATTGATATAGCCAATCCGCTATCACAGAAAAGGTGTCCATTGCTGGACACCTTTTTGTTTTAATAGATGTAGGGCGGCTAGATGCTAAGTACAATAACTGTGCTAGTATTCTATCACAATATGATCGTCCCAATGTTCATTCTTCACGATCTGAAAACCCAAATTCCCATTGGCAGTCTCCAGCAATTTGCCCTTAAACTGTATTTGAACATTATTTCGAATTTCGCTTCCCAGTTCAAATGTACGCAGTAATTGGCCGTCTTTGAAAACTCGAAATTGATACCGAATAGCCTTGTTATCGAGATAATAGCCCATAAATTGGTTGAACGAAAAACTTTGATCAGCTACCGTAAAATGTGGGACAACCGTCAATACACTTTTATCGAACTGATCGCTACTTCGCGTCATAAAAGGATAATAATGAAATACAGGATGAAGTTGCTCCACCTGAATACTATCAATTGCGCTCAGATCTTCGCTGTCTGTAAAGGTCAACTTGACCTCACTGTAGATCCGGTTTAACTTCAGTACCCGCTCTAGCGCCCCCTTAACCTCAAAGGTATCCCGACCTGCAAACAACTCCGCAGATTGTTCAGAAAAAGCATTCGTAGCATAAAAGTGTTCAAAATCCACAGCCTCTGCCATAATCAGTGGCAATGTTGAATTTTTAGCAATCAGACTCAGGTAATAGGTTCCATTCGGCAATTCAACATCGAAAGTTTCCTGCGAATTAAGTACGCCCGATTTGATCATGGCCTTCGATTTTGCATCGAACACATGGTAGTAAAATTTGCTTGGTAAAGCGGCCGGGTTGACTTGTCCGTAAACCATCAAGTTATCCATCTTAAAGGTACCTGTCGTTGGACTGAAACCCGCTCCTCCATCCCTGCTACCCGCAAATAATGAAATTTTCAGCCAGAGCTCTTTGCTATTACCAAGAGGAATATTCGCCAACGATGCACTCACAGGGATTTTGGCTGAAAGTGACACATTCGATGGATACTTGATTGTGTCCGAGAGCGCCAAAAAACTATTCCCCATATCCAGGGAATAGCTCAACATGAGCGCTCTTGGTCCTGTACTCGAACTATTGCATTCAAAGGTCCAAGTACCCAGCGAGTGAATACCTGTGGTAGGGATTTTGACCAGGATTTCTTTACCACCTTTGAAACTAATGGCTTTTCCCGTTGCGGGCCAACCGCCTAAAAAATCATAGTCTGTCTTTTCATTGTTGTAATCGATCGAAACAGCGGCATCGAGTGCGACTTCTGGAACAGTGTTGCTATTATCAAACGTCCAGTGGTACAGCAATTCGTTTTCGGAAGCAGCTCCGCTCAGCGCAGCTCGTTTTGCCGTGGTTGATTGTTTTTTTAGAGGAGTAACAATCGCTTCAAAATCCTTGACTTTGAATTTTACCGCATGAATTGTTTCATTGTTTTCATCAGGAAGTTTTGCATGCTTTTTGCACGAAGGCATTGCGGCTAAAACCAGGATGAATACACATGAAAGAATTCCCCAAGTTGACTTGGATTTTCTTTTCATAAATATAAATGATTTATAAGTTAATTAACCGGCAGATTAAAATTAACTTATAAATCATTTCACTCCAATAGTATAACTAAAAAGTTACAATCGTTTTCTCACTTTTGCAAGTGGTCTCTTTATCTATTTTTTGAACGTATATCTTTCCAGAAGAGGTTGTTAATTTCATTTTGAGCACATTATTCACCCCTGTTGGACGTACATACTCACCATTAAATTCGTCCCATTCATAGATCGGATTCCCCTCTTCATTCAACCAGATATAGTTATAACGCGCATCGACTTTATCCTTTACTGTCAATTGTACTGTGTTTTTCTTCTTGTCGATTTTAACCTGAATATTCTTTGGCTTATCAATTTTGTCCAATGTGTTGATGTAAACTTTTGTTTTCCCGGAAACCCGGTCATTCCAAATACCACGGACGAGGTATACTTTTGACTCCACAATATTTTGTAAAAAAATATTATTGCCCGTCTCTTCCCAAAATCCTGTGGCGGCATCATACCAGCGATATTCAAGTCCGGCAATAGGATGCTTTACTGTAAGCACCTGAGCACCACCATAACAGGTTTCCAATGTATCGCCCCATGTGATCGATGCCTTCGCTAAATCAATCAATTTTACCTGATTAAATGTCCACACAACCGAGTCTCGATGGTTGACATAGGATGGATTACGTAATAGATTTGTCGTATCTTGAATCATCACCTTCAACGTATTCGCTCCAACGCTTAGCATTCCTGGATCAAGGTAAATCGAATCAATGTCGGTCGCAATTGTTTGATCATTCAACAACCAGGACATTTTAAAGGTGTTCGGGGAAGGTTTTGCCAGACGTAGCGAAAACTTCTGAACACTATCTAAGGTAATCGGCTTATCGAGGGCAGGTTTTACCTGAATAAATGGACTTGACTTCTTCTTGATGGAAGCAACAAATTGCTCTTGACAAACGGGACAAAATGGAGCTACCAGGTATTGCATTTTACAATATTCATGTGGTCTAAACCAGTTAGAGGGCGAACCTTTACCACCATAAGAGTAAATACCAACTCCGTCTTTTCCAAGCCAGTATTTCCAGGGGACCTGCTTTGCATCTGCCGATTGCGAGCGGTTTACAGACTCAATAGCATATTGATTACCAGCCCAATACTCATCCGCAAGCTGGGCAAAGGAATGTCCAATTTCGTGCACCGCGATGTCATTGCTCTTAAAATTAACAGTAGAAGTTGCCCATTTTCCTCCTGAACCACCATAAAATGGGGAATTGACCAGCACAACGACCTGTGTATAATTTGGGGTATGCATTTTCAATACCTCTTCAATACGATCATTTTTCTGCGGTACAACCAAACGATGCAAACCACCATTGTCAAAACTGCTTCCAAAAATCGTGTTCGGATGAGCAATCGGAACAGCATGATCCCGTGTAAACTTATTGTAACGTGGGGGATATTTACTCAGATCGGTTTCACCATGTACACAGTCACCGGCTTTGCAGTCGTGCACTGCACCAGATTCCTCGGAGATCGTACGAATAGCAAACACATTAAAAAAACTGCTGTATTGCTTGAAGGGTTCGATCGAGAAAAAATAGTTGGTAAACTGCTTGGCATCGGCAGCGTAGTCATCCAGCTGCGATTTGGTGTAACCGTCCCCCAAAATGACCAAATTGACAATATGCTTATCCGTTCCTTGGTATTGCAGCGTATCGATCTTAAAAAGAGAAGATTGGGCCCGGAGCTGCAGCGCAGATATACATAAAACTAGGAGTGCAATAAATAGATTTTTATTCATCGGAATGGTTATCGTTAGAACTCAAAAATACCATTTTAGCACCTGCTATTTTTAAATTTTATTGACGAGTCTTTCTCCGATATTGTCAACAAAACCATTCTTCCGATTTCCGTAGAGGGGAGCCTACCAAAAATCAACGGCATGAGGATCCAGCTATAGCTCGGAAATCCCCATAGACTATTCCATTAAACGGCATAGTAACATCCGCCAAACAGCCTAGTCGCGCATACGATGTTCCTGTACATATTCACTCGGCGAAAGTTTGGTTATTTTCTTGAACACCCGATTGAAATTGACAACATTGTTAAACCCTGTTTTAAAAGCGATATTAGAAACACTTTCCGAAGATTCGTCAATCAACATTTTACAGGCGCGTTCAATCCGGATTTCATTGAGGAAGGTAACATAGGTTTTCCGGGTATGTTTCTTAAAATACTTGCAAAATGCGTGTGGAGTCATGTGTGCTACCGCTGCTATATCTTCCAAGGAAATCTTGTCTCCAAAATGCTGGAAAGTATATTGGAATATTTCATTGATTCGCAATCCTTCGGCATCTGAGAACTTCTTTTGTGGAATACCCGTATACAGCGAAGTCCATTGATCTACTTTTTTACTTAAAAAATTAATCAGCTTCACAAATGAGAGGAGACGATCTATGCCTGCACTCACGTTAATCTGCACAAATTTCTCTTTCAACGCGACGGAATGCTCCGCATCCAATTTTTTACTGACGTTGATGTGTTCCAGGAAATACTTGACATCATCGAATTCAGGAAAATCCAGAAAGGGTTTAAAATGTTCGTAGTCGAAAAAAATATGGATGGCATGAATGCCATCCCTTATATCTTCCCCCGTTTTGAACATATGCGGTTCATCCGCATCAACGATATAGATCTCGTCCTCTTCAAAACTATGTGTAAAGTTGCCAATCATAAAGGTTCCCCGCCCTTTCAGGATGTAGGTCAGCTGGATTTCCTTGTGTCGGTGATAGTTGCTATAGAATGAAGGCAGAATGTCTTCCTGCACACAAATAGATCCTTGGTAAACAACCGGAACTGTAAATTGAACGACTTTCATTATGTATTGAAATAACAAATATTAAACAGTTAATTCAAATGTAAGATTTTTTAAGACAATAATCGTTAATTTTTAGCAAGAAATTCCTTTACCTTCCCTAAAAACTGTGGCATTGCTGGATCCTCACCACTCAAGGATAAAATTTGGAAGGTCTGCGGATTTATCCATAGATAACTTGGCGTACGATCTATACCAAAATCATTTTCCATCGTTGCCTGGTCATTATAATTCAAAAAGTAACTCTGCTTTCCTAGGGCCAGCTCCTTACTTGATTTGATCCATTTATCCAGATCCTTATCCAGCGAAAAATAGATAACCTTTACCCCCATCGCGTTCAATTGAGATTCTTTTTTCCATAACATCTCCATATCGGCCTTGCTATTTGTATTGGAAGTTCTCCAAAACGCGGCAATCAACATTTTAGCTTTTGAAATATCCTTTAAATTCAAACTATCCCGTTCTACATTCATCGGACTAATAGCAGGAAATACAGGCATATTTTCGTAGAAGTCTTTCACCCTATCGACCTTTTCGCGGGCAAATTTAAAATAAGGATGCTTCTGCAAATCCGTATTAAAACTCAGCAATGCGGCATCGAATTTTTTATAATTCGTCTGATCCAAGGAGATGTATTTAAAAAAATAAGGCAATACTAAGGATGAACGGTGGGTACTATCGAGAATAAAATCGGCATATAGTGTGCGTGGATTAAATGCGGCATTGCCGCTTAAGCGCTGTATTTCATCCACTGTTTTTTCATAGGAACCATCATTTCTTGCAGCCATCGAAGGCAACTGGCTCTCCAACTGCCTTACCCGTTGGCTTTTATTTGCCGTTTTATTTTTTTCCTCCTCTTCACGCTGTTTGTAGTTCGAATTGAACTGTATGAAATCCTTGGCATTCTGCGAAGAGGTTGTCAAGGTAAACTTACCCTGATTTTCACTCAGATCATAGTCACTCCCGCCTTCGACAAATAATGTATAGGCCTCCATACCCTTTATCTGAATATCATAAAAACCGGCCATGGCTAGTTCGCCTTCCAAAACAAATTGCCCATTAGCAACCTGTGTTTTTACAAATTGCTGCAGTTTATTGTCGTGATCGACGAGGCTCACCTGAGTCCCGTCCCCGGCAGTGGTTTTTCCAGTTATCTTATAGCTAAAGCTATTCAATAAGGCGGCTGTCTTCGCCGATTCGGACTTTTGGGTACAGGCTGTCGTCCCCAAGGCCAGCACAGAAATCAAGCAAAAATATTTAACGAACTTCATAATCTTTATAGTTTCCGTTTTCAAATAGACGAAGCTTTCCTTTTTTACCTTTAATCTGCAAGGCGGAAACCTTTCCATTTTCCCATTTGATGTCTACGGTATAGTTTCCACGGGTTTTAAGTCCCTTAACTTCACCCTTTGACCAGGCTTTAGGCAGAGCAGGTAATAGATGGATATAACCATTGTGGCTCTGTATCAACATCTCGGCAATCCCGGCTGCACCGCCAAAGTTTCCGTCTATCTGAAAAGGCGGATGCGCACAGAACAAATTAGGGTAGGTACCTGCCCCGACTCCCTGATAGGTTGTTTCATTGGTAAAAGCAGGCTTAAGCAACTGCCTTAGAATTTCGAGTGCATGATCACCATCCTGTAATCTCGCCCAAAACAATATTTTCCAGGCTCTAGACCAGCCCGTTCCTTCATCGCCACGTACAGCTAAAGTCTTACGTGCTGCGTCAGCCCATTCAGGTGTCGTCTGTGGCGAGATAAATGCCGCAGGATACAGACCATATAAATGTGATACATGCCGATGTTTAGGTTCAACTTCCTGGTAGTCCTCGAGCCATTCCATCACACGCCCCGATGGGCTAACAACTACCGGCGGAGGGATATCCTTCAGCTTCGATTTCAAGGCACTGGCAAAACTATCTTTTGTCGCAAGGATAGAATCGGCTTGAATCACTGCCTGGTATAATTCCCGTACGATCTGGTTATCAATGGTAGGTCCCATCACAACCGCAGCAACTTTTCCATTGGCCATTCGGAAAGCATTTTCTGGCGACACCGACGGCGAAGTGACCCACCATCCTGTTTTAGGGTCCTGAACCAATGTATGATCGTAAAACTCTGCCGCTCCTTTGAGTATCGGATAAATCTCTTTGAGGTAATTTTTATCCCCGGTAAACAGATAATGTTCCCAGAGATGGTTACATAGCCAGCCTGATGCCGTACTCGCTCCCCAGGAAGCCTGCTCACCCGGAGCAGAATACCCCCAGATATTCGTCATCATATAGACCACCCAACCCGGTGCGTTATAGTAAGCCTTTGCTGTCTGCTCGCCAGTTTTTGCAATCCGCTTTATCATTTCGATAAAAGGCTTATGATATTCGCTCAGGTTATTGACCTCCACGCCCCAATGATTCATCTGTGCATTGATGTTGAGATGATAGTCACCATTCCAAGGTGTATTGATCTGATTAGCCCATAGTCCCTGCAAATTTGGCGGCAGAGAATTTGTATTTTTAGGAGCAGCACTTGAAATATTCAAATACCTTCCATACTGATAATAAATTGTGGCCAGATCAGGGTCCTGAACTGGATTTTTATAGAAATTGGCAATCCGTTCATTGGTAGGGATAGCGTTATTCGCCGTATTTCCAAACAAATTAAGATTTACCCGATTAAAGATTTTTTGATAGGCAGCAAGATGGTTTTTATATATTTTCTGTTCGTCAGCAGTTTTTGCTGCTGCAACAGCCGCTCTGACAACAGGTAAAGGATCCTTTCCATAATAGGAAGTACTTGCTGAGAAATAGACCGTGAGACCACCTTTTGCAGACACCGCTAAGGTTTTATCCTTTTTGGTGATCCGCAGATTTTTACCTTTAACCTGAATTAATCCAACGAATTTCAGATTTTTACCTCCCTTTCCATCAGGCAAAGATCCCTCGATCAGAATCCCATCGTCCAACAAGGTATAACGGTCAATATTTTCCTGGCGCTGGAATGATATGCCTAACTGCTGTACCTCATCATTATGTTGACTCAATTGGATAATACCTACATTATTGTCAAAAGAAGTATAATAACGACGTTGGACCTGTTGTCCGTTGATCTTGAATGAAGTTTGTGCCGAGGCAGTCGCTAAGTCCAAGGAACGCTTGTAATCTTGGATCGTTCCCGCGGGCAATTTATAATCCAGTAAAAGGTCGCCGAATAACTGATAACAGCCATAGGGAACCTTTGCACCATTACCAAAACCAGACCCCCTGCCTTTGGTCACAAAAGTTTCATTGACCAGTTTTTCGGCTTCATCATTTTTACCAGCTTTAAGCAGTGCCTGAATAGCTTCAACATTTTTGTAGGCTTCATAATTATTGGGATCTTCTGGACTGCCCGACCACATACTGATCTCGTTGAGCACGATCTTTTCCTGACTAGGGTTTCCATCTGGCATCATGCCGATAAGTCCGTTTCCCAATGGCAAAGTTTCTTCCCAAACCTTCGCGGGCTTATTATACCAAAGTACGAGTGGATTTTGTTGGGCAAAAAGCAACGTGGTATGACATATACATACCACGATAAGCATTAAAAATTTATTTGCCATACAATTCAAGTTCCGCTATGGCTAATTCATTGCCGTCGATAAATTGTTTTGGTTCAAATTTGATAAACTTGGTTGCGCTGTTTGTATCAAAAAACACCTGTTGCAAAATTGGATTTGCCTTAATATTGGAAAACTCGCCCTCTTTAACAAGGGTCCATGTTTTTCCGTCGGTACTGGTTGATATTTTATAATGTGTTGGTGTCCCTATGTTCTTTCCATCCTGACGAGGAAGGAAGCCGATACCAGAAACAGGTTTTTCTGTAGCGACAACGATTACACCTTGATCGGCAACAGTCGCAAAAGTACTTGGTTTTCCGTCAGAAATATAAGCATTATTATTAGATCTACCTGTCGAAATCTTAAATCCAGTCAGCTTTTTCACCTCTTTGGTATTAAATGCAAAAGGCTCGTTATACTCCTTGAACAATCCAAAATCACTGAGCGTAATCGCTACAGGAGCATAAACATGAAGACGTAATTTACTTGCAGTTTGAGGTTGCTCGAGTTTGATGAGGCGGTTTGCGCCGATACTTGTTGCTTTGGCTAAAGGCTTCCAGCTGTTATTTTCCCAACGTTCAATCGAAACACTATCGATACGTTGTCCCAACTTAATATTCTCTCTCAACTGAATAAGGTCGAACTTAGCTGGGGATTTTAATTTTATTTCCAATGTAGCCGATGTTTTGGAATCGTCTGTTGCCCAATAGCTATAGCGGTCGTTATCGGTAATAAATGAAGTACCATAGGATTTTGAATCACCATTACGGACATTGGATGCAGTGATGGTTGCTCCCTTAGCCAGATTTGTACGGAAAGTTTCCTTCACTTTTTTCCCAAAAGCCTGCAGCGACTTCACATCATTCTCATGTAATGTACCAGAAGGCATCGGTGCTAAGCCAAGATTCATGCATGCTCCTCTTCCAACTGATTTTAAATAGATCTCAAAAAGCTGATTTGGTGTTTTTACACGGCTATCTTGTTCTTCATGATAAAACCATCCCGGACGTTGTGGCACGTCACATTCAGCAGGTATCCAATATTTACCATTACGGTCACCTGTTTCGGCATTATGTGATTCTGTCGCTCCGGGTACAGCGACTTTTCCGTTTAAGCCAATCGGCGTAAATGTTGCCCATGAAGTTTCAGCAGCAAATCCTTTTTCATTACCCACCCAACGCATATCCGGACCGATATCTGAGAAAATAACCGCTTCAGGCTGTAATTTTCGTACAATTGGCCAGGTTTTTTCATGCCACTCATAGTAAGTTGTTCGATCGATGATACGCTTTCCTTCATGGCCACCATAAAAGCCATCACCACCATTTGCTCCGTCATGCCAGGATGTAAACAAAGGGCCATAATTGCTCATCAATTCAGTCAGCTGCTGTCTGTAGGCTTCAGCATAGGCCGGAGTACCGTAACGTTCATCGTGACGATCCCAAGCAGAAAGATATACACCAAATTTCATCCCATTTCGATGGGTCGCTTGCATAAAATCTTTGACCATATCACCTTTTCCATTTTCCCATGGTGAAGAAGCGATACTGTAGGATGTTGTCTTGGTTGGCCACAAACAGAATCCATCATGGTGTTTTGCCACACTAATTAAGCCCCTGAAACCACCTGCTGCTGCTGCCTTAGCAATTTGATTTGCATCAAAAGCCGAAGGATTAAACAACGAGGGCTGTGCATCACCATACCCCCACTCCTTATTTTGGAAAGTTGTCGGTGTATAATGAATCAAACAATACGTTTCCATCTCTTGCCACTTTAATTGACGCTCGGTTGGCAGAGCCCCGTAAGCTTTTAAAGTATCTGATTTGGCTATAGGCCCGCTGGAAAGTAAAATGGAGGATAACAAGATTGTCAACATAGTCTATATTTATGTGCTAGAAAATTAGGTTGTAAAGCCCTAAGATAAGAAGTTTTGCAAAATACTGTATGTAACATTTGCGTACAAAACCGACCGATGCTCAGCTCCAATAGGATTTATCCCTAGGCCAAATCGTATTCTTTGTTCAAATCAATCGATTGATTAAAACAAGAATTCCAATTTATCAATGGTGCTATTTACAGCCAGTTATTTCACTTTTTGTATAGCTGCATAGCGATTTTTTATCTTCAACACCAAAGAAAAACATGCTTTACCTCGATTGATATGCTATATCAACCCAAAACTGTCCTTTTTTCACCCTAATTTCCCCAAAAAATCAGATTCTTTCGCTTGTCGGTCAAACAAAAATCATCCATCCGTTATTAATAGAGGATAAAGTAGTTAACAGCATTCAAATAGATGCTTCATTGGGCTATACTTGAGATTGGCATGATAATTATAAGTATAGGGCAGAAAAAGGAATGTTTTTTCTGAAAGTGTCTGTCTTTATTGATCAAAAAGAACCTTCAGGTTGTTTTCATGGTTTTTGATGCTGAAGAAATAATGAAAGTTTTATATTATTAAAAATGATTATGAGAGGTAATTTAATGATTTTAGCGGTTGCATTGGCGTTTTCAACAATCGCATGTAACACAACTGGAAAAAAAGCTGAGGCAACAGGTACTGGCGACACGGCTACTACCGTTCAAAAACCAAGCACAGTGGACAATACGTCTTTAGAAGGCACCTGGGAACTTAAATCCCTGACCACACCAGAAACTGCAGGAAAACAACTTAAGGATTTATTTAAGGATAAAATTCCAACATTGACTTTCAATACAAAAGACCACAAAGTAGATGGTAACAACGGTTGTAATGGTATTGGTGGAACCTACGAAAGTGAAAAAGGCAATTCGATCAAAATCGGTGATAAATTGGTTTCAACCATGATGCACTGTGAGAATGCAGCTTACAACGAATTTATGAATGGTTTAAAGTCTACGACAAACTTTGATGTACGGGATAATGAATTGACATTTATTTCCGGAGATATCGTCGTGATGCAATTCGTCAAAAAATAAGTTAATCTTCTGATAAAAGAGAGGCCGGTACATATACCGGCTTTTCTTCTTTAAGAAATTATTATCTTCGATCCTCTTAGTATTTCCAGTTTCTTTGTTTTACGAAAGTTTAAAAATTTTAAGATGATGGAACACTAATTGAAAAGCTTCGCATCCCAGCTCTTCTCGTCAAAAAAACTACGTTCGCCAATTACAGAAACAGATATTGTAGTTTTCCTTCGATAATTGTTTGTCGACAAGGCTCGGGGAAGAAACTCTTCCAGCACCATAAATCCTTTGATCTTATTAGGCTTGGTATCATAGTCACTAAATATCTGAACAGATTTAAAAGCTGAATTAGGATAACTTACAACGAGGCTATCTAGGTTCTTCGCCGAATTAAAATAGAATGTTTTTTGGGACCTGAGTTGCTCGTCGACGTAGCAGTACTCCCCTTTTAGCAAATCACCTATGTATTGATAAGAATATACTCGGGTAGGGGTACCTTCTTCAAAAATTTTACGTTCGACAATTTTCCCTCCCTCAAATAATAGCTCCTGCCTGTCTGAAAATATAAGTTCCTTATTAAAACTCTTTTTTTCAAGTATCATCCGATTTCCGTTTACACGAGCGTCCCAGTACACGTTATCTGTAAAAAAGGGGACAAATCCGTTCGTGGTAGGTATCTCTAAAAATCCCCCTATAATGCGATCCAATTGTTTTCTACGATAACTCAGTTTCATTTCGTTCACATTAGACATAAATGATTCAGCGGTAGATGACTGCAAATAAAGGATCGGAATTTCCTTTGGCCTTTGCTCAAAGATCATTTCCTCGTCCTTTGAACAGGAAAAGCAAAGCACTAGGAATATAGTACAAGGCAAAAGCCATATTTTTTTCATAAAATGGGTTATTTCATTGCTAATTATACAAATATAAAATTTTCATCTCGTACCTTTACACATCATGAAACAAGATCAATCTAAAATCATACGTGAACAGGTCGATCGTTCAGCACTTCGCGAACATTCGACTCCTTTATACCTTACATCAAGTTTTATCTTCGACAGCGCTGAACAAGGTCGGGCGGTCTTTGCTGGCGAAGAGGATGCAATGATTTATTCCCGCTATGCTAATCCAAATACTTCAGAATTCATCAACAAAGTTTGTATTCTTGAAGGTGTAGAAGCAGGATTGTCTTTTGCATCAGGTATGGCAGCAGTATTTGCCTCCTTTGCAGGAATTATCGAAAGTGGAGACCATATCGTCTCTTCACGTGCAATATTTGGCTCTACACATCAGTTATTTACGGAACTCTTCCCACGTTGGGGTGTTACAACAACTTACGTAGACGCAGCTAATCCGGAAGAATGGGAAAAAGCGATCCAGCCAAATACGAAAATCATCTTTTTAGAATCGCCATCCAACCCAGGTCTAGAATTGGTTGATTTGGAATGGTTGGGTAAATTCAAGGAGAAATATCCTCATATCATTCTGTCGATCGACAACTGCTTTGCCACACCTTATCTTCAGAAACCGATTCAATATGGATTTGACCTGGTTATCCATTCGGCGACCAAATATATGGATGGACAGGGTCGTGTTTTGGGTGGAATTGTTGTCGGAAAACAAGAGCTTATCGATAAATTGATGTTCTTTATCCGTCATACAGGCCCGGCATTATCGCCTTTCAATGCCTGGATCATATCAAAAAGTTTAGACACGTTGGGCATCCGTATGGACCGCCATTGTTCTAACGCATTGGCTTTGGCCGAGGCATTGGAAAATCATGCGGAAATTGAGGATGTAAAATATCCATTTTTACCAAGCCATCCACAATATGAGCTTGCCAAGAAACAGATGAAAGCTGGTGGCGGTATTGTAACCTTTGTTGTAAAAGGTGGTTTTGAGCGAGCAAAAGCCTTTGTAGATCATTTGGAAATGATTTTATATACCTCTAATTTAGGAGATTCAAGATCAATCGCAACGCATCCAGCCTCCACCACACACTCAAAATTGTCGGAAGATGAACGCCTGAACTTAGGCATCAAACCGGGCAGTATCCGCCTGTCTGTGGGTCTGGAAGATCAACAAGATATCATCCACGACATCTTGCAAGCATTAGAAAAAACAAAATAACAACAAGAAGACATATTAAATAAAAAAGCCTTTGCTTGTGCAAAGGCTTTTTTATTCATTCACATCCTTCTTAATTCAACGATGCTATAGCTGCGGCATAGTTTGGCTCGTCAGCGATTTCTGCAACTTGCTCTTCATACAACACTTTTCCAGTTTCATCTAATGTAATGACAACACGGCTCAACAAACCCGCCAAGGGGCCGTCCGCAATAGCCAATTGATAAGCATCAGAAAAGTTTGAATCTTTATACTCTGATAATGTCACTACATTATTTAGACCTTCTGCCGCACAAAAGCGACCTTGTGCAAAAGGTAGATCTTTCGATATACATAACACGACAGTATTATCCAACTGCGATGCTTCTTTATTAAATGCACGTACGGAAGCGGCACAAGTTCCGGTATCTACACTAGGAAAAATATTTAATACAATTTTCTTTCCTTTGAAGTCTAGTAGAGACTTATCGGAAAGATCGCCTGCAGTTAATTTAAAATCAGGAGCTTGCTCGCCAACCTGTGGTAAACTGCCTTTCGTGTTTACTGGATTGCCTTTAAAAGTGATTGTAGCCATATAATATGATCGTTTAATTTTTAGTATCCTTGCATTTAAAGGTACGAGCAAAAAAAATATTACACAACATTTATTAATTTTAGTCAAACATTTATTATGTTAGCATTGTATTTGAAAGAGGAATGTTAACCAAATAATAAACACTAGTATGAAGAAACTACTATTCTCAATACTTTGTGCAAGTCCGTCACTCTTGTTTGCACAAGGATCACAAGTGAATCTACAAAGTCCCAAGGCTGTTGGAATGGGGGGAGCAGGTTCTGCTTACTTTATAGACGAATCTTCCATTTTCTATAGTCCGGGAGCTTTAGCAAAAATGGACCATAATGCTATATCAGTTGCCGGCAATGCTGTGATGTACAAATCCGCATTTCAAGAGATTGGAAGCACAGTAGTTTATCATACAAAAAACCAAGTTACTCCTCCTTTTTCTGTATTTGCTGCTCTTGGACCCAAAAGCTCCTGGTGGAAAGCAGGTATTGGTATTTATACCCCTTACGGAGGAGCTGTCGATTGGGGGAAAGAATGGATTGGAAAATTCAGCCTAGTAAGTCTTTCTTTACGCGCCATCTATATCCAACCTACATTAAGTATTAAACTAACTGATAACTTCAGTATTGGGGGAGGGTTTGTCTATAATATTGGTACTGTTGATCTAGAAAACTCCGTTCCCGTATTCTATCCAGACGGTCATGCCGGACTAGCTACCCTCAAGGGAACTGGAACTGGCACAGGTTACAATGTAGGTATTCATTACAATCTAGATAATGATTTTGCCTTATCATTAAGTTATCGCTCTAAGGTAGTTACCAAACTTAAAGATGGAGATGCTATTTTCGAGGTACCTGGTGCCGTAGCAAGTAATTTTCCTGCAGGAAATAAGTTTAGTGCAGAATTGCCTTTACCTTCAACTTTTGCTGCGGGAATTGCATTCCCAATTTCGGAAAAATTGAAGATGGCAGTTGATGCCACTGTAATTGATTATGACATATACAAGGAATTAAACTTTGATTATAAAGAAAATACACCTGTACTACAAGATACACGATCACCCAAGAATTACACCAAAGCAGGCTCCATCAAGGCTGGGATTGAATATCTTGCTTCTGAAAAAGTACAATTGCGCGTAGGTGGTGGCTATATCGCAACTCCAGTCGCTAAAGATTATGTGTACCCGGAAACACCCGATAATAATAGATATTTAATTTCTGGTGGTTTTACGGTTAAACCATCGTCAAAATTTGATATAACGGGCTCTTTTGCATACCAACGCATCATTGCTCGTCAGGCAACTAATGTAGATAGTCATCTCTCAGGGACATATAAAACAAATATATTTGCTCCGGGTATTGGTGTAAGCTATAAATGGTAATTATTGACAGTCAAATTCAACTAAAATGAAAAAAAACAAACTTTATATAGCTGCGGCGTTAGCACTTTTAGCAATCGCCTCGTGCAAGCCTTCGTTGGACGAGTATACACCTTCTGCGGGATCGCTTAATTTTTCAAAATATGTTGCCATCGGAAATTCATTGACAGCAGGTTATGCCGATGGCGGACTCTACCTGGAGGGCCAAAAGGTGGCTTACCCCAATTTAATTGCGGAGCAATTAAAACAAGTGGGTGGTGGTGAGTTCAAATCGCCATTTTTCAGTGAAGATCAAGCCAATGGTTCTGGCTATATTACGCTTACAGCACTTGTCAATGGACAGCCTGTAACGGCACAGGTAACCGATAAATTAGCTTATCGCTCGGCTTCACCAAAATTGTTGACCAAATATACAGATCCGATCAACAACCTTGGTGTACCAGGCATGCGTATGGATATGGCTTTTGTAGCTGGGATAGGGTCACAGGCCGGAAATATGTACTTCGAACGTTTGTTACCCGATGCAGATGCGATGAAAACATATTTTGCCTATTCCACCACGCAAAACCATACCTTCTTTAGTTTTGCTTTAGGCAATAACGATGCTCTAGGCTGGGCCACAAACGGTGGTGTAGAAGATGGTCCAACATCAACATTGACCTCTACAGCGCTCTTCACGTCTTTATTGGGCAACTATGTAACGACATTAACTGCTGGTGGACAAAAAGGCGTACTGGCCACAATTCCAGATGTAACAGCAACACCTTATTTTACGACGGTAACCCGTGCTGCTTTATTGGCAGCCGTGAATGCAACAAATCCGCCGACACCGGTAACAAATATCTACATTGCCACAAAGTCAGGTCCTCGTGCTGCTACTGATCAAGATTATTTTGTGCTCCCTTTCTCATCAACAGGATTATTGGGAAAACCAAATGCAGCACAAATTCCTTATGGCTTGCATCCTTTGAACCCCGTGGAAGACAAATACGTACTTGATGTAAGCGAAACGGCAACAGTCGTACAACGCATCAATGAGTATAATGCGGCCATCAAAGCTGCTGCAAACTCAAAAGGTTTAGCATTAGCTGATGTGCACGATTTCTTGAACAATGTAAAAGGCGGTGTCCGCATCAATGGATTAGCCGTTAGTGCAAAATACATTACTGGAAATGCATTCTCGCTGGATGGAATACACCTTACACCAATTGGAAATGCGCTGATGGCCAATATTTTTATTACAGCTATCAATTCAAAATACGGCTCCAAGATTCCACAAGTGGACGTAGCGAAGTATCGCGGTGTTAAATTACCTGATACTGTTTCAAAATAAACAGTGATCAATATACTGACAAAAGGCAGACGAATAATCGTCTGCCTTTTTTGTATATTTGTTTAGTATAGATTGAACAGAAAAAACTCGTTTTAATTGTAGAAAGGGTGACTTCCTGTCTCACGTTCCACAGCCTAAATGAGCAAAAAAGAATAAAATAGAATAAGATGAAAATCAAATTAAACCGTGTCAACCAAGCTGTGCATTTCGAAGCCAGCAGTGAATTATCTCCTGTCAAAGTCAACATTGATGGCTCGGAAGCTATCGGCGGTGAAGGAAAAGGTGTTCGTCCAATGGAATTGGTTTTAATGGCACTAGGTTCTTGCAGCGTCTTTGACCTCCATAGCATATTGGTAAAACAACGCCAACAAATTGACGATATCCAGGTCGAAGTTGAAGGTAAACGCCGGGAAGAAATTCCACAAGTATTTACAGATATTCACATTAATTTTTTCCTAAAAGGTGAAATTGATGAGGTAAAAGCAGCCAAAGCGGCTGAATTAGCCGTTAAAAAGTATTGCTCAGTACACGATATGCTTGCCGCTGGTGGTATTAATATCACGTATTCGTTGAAAATAAACTAAGAAAATACTTTCTTAGCATCTGATAATCCTCCACATGCGATGTGGAGGATTATTGTTTTTAATGTATGCGACATCCATTTCCTTTACCAATGTATTATGAATAAAATTGGTACAGGGAATCGGAAGGATTTAACTTTACTAAGGTTAACTGATTTACAAACGATTCTGCTCTTCTGTTCTAGTGGGTTGATTACTGCTTTTGACTTTCTGATTTCCAAAATGATACCGCAGCGTCAGATTTACTTTTCTGGTATCCCGATAGTCCCTATAAAAATTATTTTGATCGCCGTACTTGGATGATATCGTCATTTTCTCTGTTTTGAAAATATCCATAAATGATAGATTTACTTCAAATTTCTTTTTAAAGAATTTTCGATTTGTCATCACATAGGTACTTGAATACCCTGTAATATTAAATGGCCCCTGTATCGTGGGCGATGTAAATGTATTACCCAGTTCAAGGTTCCAACCGGCATCCTTATTCAGCACATAGTTGGTGCTTACGTTTCCGTTGCCGATATACACATCATTCTTGTGCAACACGTCATCAGTACCCATAAAGTAATTCTGGTTATACATCCCCTCTAGCTGCAGATTCAATCCCCAGCGTCCGGTCAGCTGAAAACTCTTTCCTAAGTCTATCCCCGCCCCTTGTCCTTTCTTGATATTGGTATATTGGAAAATCAGTTGATGATTGTTGTTATCTTGGCGGGAAATTTCCATATTGGGCCACTTTTCAAATCGGTAGAAGAGATCAATATTCCAGTTGTTTTTTGTCCAGGTCAGATTGAGTTTATGAACGATCGTCGCCCTTAAACGTGGATCTCCCTGAAAATAAGAAAAACGATTGTAATAGGATTTTGCAGGATTAAGCCAAGAGTAAGAAGGTCGGCTGATACGCTTTCCATAGGAAAAACCAAACTGCTGATCGTCAGTCAAGGCATATTGCATGTAAAATGTCGGAAAGAGCACAAAATAATCAAGCTTATTGATATCAGCTGGTTCGGATACAATACCTTCCAAATCGGTATATTCTCCCCTTAGACCTGCTTTCCAGCTCCATTTTTTCCAGGCATAGTCCAATGAGCCATACAAAGCCACATTACGTTCTTTGTAATCAAACACACTACTCTTATCAGGCCTTTGCTCGAGCTCTCCTGATTCATCATCAAAGAAAGCAAGGGTACTCGTCGTTTTCACATCGCTAAATTTTCCACCAAGCTCCAGCCCCAGCTTCTTTATTTTTCCGGTGAAATCTATCTGGGAAGAAAAAAGCCGATTTTTATTTCCATTATTACTGATAAATCGGGTATCTGTGGGTTCCTTCCCCTTAAATCGCAGCGCTGTCAGTACATCCTGATCATTTGTCGAATGATTGTCAGTGAAGTAGGATGACCAATTTATGTTCCACCTGGAATTAAGCTTCTTTGTTACCTGAAGGTAGAGGTTATTCGTTTTTGTCGATCGTTGATGATCATTGGTGGTAAAATAACTGGACTCCTGTACATGATTTTTATCGTATATAATGGTGGGCACTTCATAAATCCCATAGGTTTTCGGTCCGTAATATCCATTTAGTCCAGCATTAACCGTCCAGGTTGTATCGGGTGTATAGTCTATCGAAAACACATAGCTGTTCTGACTGTTATTGGTATCAAATCGATCCATGACACCTTCCCATGAGGTTTGATCATTCGGATAATAAACATAATTCGTTTCATAGCGTGCGTAAGTCCCTCGTCCGAAATTATAAGTACCTCGAAGATTGAATTTTTCATTTCTATAATACTGGGTGAGTCCAAACAGTTGCTTCCAGGTACTGCTTTTTTCGGCCAATGCAACCACCGTGCCTCTATAGCCATATAGGTTGGATTTGGAAAGTTTAATATTGATAATCGTGCTTCCCTCAGCTTCATATTTTGCAGGTGGATTGGTAATAACCTCTATCGATTGCACGTCGCTACCTGCTGTATTCTCCAGATAGGTTTTCAGTTCGTCCCCCGTGAGCATTACTTTTCGGTCATTAATGAGGACAACAATATTTTTGTTCCCCCGAACCATTAAATCTGCACCATTCACCATCACCAATGGCGTACGCTTCAAAATATCCCAGCTATTGAGTGCTGAAAGATTGGAATTTTGAACGTTGAACTCTAGGCGATCCAACTTACGGATCAATCGGGGAGCTCGACCCACGACCTGTGCTTCTTCGAGCACCTTTGCTTCAGGAAGAAGCTCAAGTAACAAAGGGCGTGAAATGGTATCGCTGCGAAAAAAAAGTTCCTGAGACTTGAAGTTCAGATAGGTTGTCCGTAGATAGTATCCACTCGGATGATCCAGCGTAACTACAAATTTTCCAAAACGGTCAGTCTTTACTTCACGGATCTCTTGGTAGTTGCTATCCAATAGCATAACGGTCGCACCCGCCAGCAAAATTTTGTTTGCATCCTGTACTTGTCCCCCGATTTGTTTGGTCTGTGCCGAAAGCAACAGGGGGAAAGCCAGAAAAAATAGGATCAATTTCATGTACAAATAATTAGTCTTTTAATTCTAGTATAGCTTATCCGCATTATTCTATTTGTTAGAATTTATTTTTTGTAATACGTAGGCCAGTTTGTGGTCATTCATATTTGACAATCACGGCCATTTTATATGCTGATATTCTATGCTTCAAAAATGTCTATAGTGACGGCAAATAATGGTTAATAAAGGGTTAATACTGGGTTAAGGTATATTATCTTAGCCCTCAGCAGTTATATTTGTATATGGAATTGAAGCCCAAAAGTTATATCGTTCTCTTTACATTATTTTTTGCCGTTCTTATCGGCATACAGAGCTATCAATTACACAACACCTACCAGCTCAAACAACGCGATATTTTTGCCACTGTGAAAAATAAGCTGAGCAAGCTCCATGAAAATGATAGGCTTTTTGATGATGATTTAATGAGCAAAGACATTGCAAGAGATTACTACATCAAATTGGTTAAACATGAGATAACGGCCGAAAAACTAAAAGAGCTATACCGCGCAAACGCCCATAAAACATCCCAAAAGCTTACACGATACGTCGACAGCTTATTTAAACCCTTGGGAATGGATGTTATCCTGAAAAAGGAAATTTTGGGTATTTACTTCAAAAACCTAGAAAAACAGATCGCGGCTGGTCCAATCACGGTTTACATAACGAATGGGACATTTCGTCAGCCTGTAGAACTCTCTTCAAGCGAGTGGATAACAGAAAAAACGGAAACACAGAAAGTCAAAGACAGTATCCAAAGCCGGGAGATCTTATATACCTTTTTTGTTCACCGGAAGACTTCCTTTGAGGTGACAAATCTCAACTGGATATTGTTCAGGGAACTCACTTCGCTTCTACTGAGCACCCTATTTATTCTGGCCGCTTTTCTTTGGCTTTTTTATAGAACCATTCAGAATCTCCGAAAACAGCAGAAACAGATCACCGTACTGCACGATGTCGTCGACAATATTTCACATGAACTCAAAACACCTATTGCAACCCTGAAAATTGCTGCTAAAACACTTCGAAAATCAACAGACGAAAGCATTATAACAGTCATTGAACGACAAGTAAATCGCTTGGAACAAACCCTTGATCCACTTCACGAAAATCTTCAAACTATTGATCAGCCTCCTGTAACCAGTACAGAGCTACAAGCTATTTTCGACGATTTTCAATTGACCAACTCCACTATCGCATTCCAATTAAGTCCCTTGCCTGACGGCAAATTATGCCTGAGCACAAATGATGCGACAACACTATTTCAGAACCTGATGAACAATGCCGTAAAATATGGCGCAACTTGGCTTAATATCTATTTTGAGGATCAGAAAGGTCAACTCTCGGTTTATATACAGGATAACGGTTATGGCATGGCGGAGTCCGAGTTACCTTATATTTTCGACAAGTTTTACCGCATCCAAAAAGACAATATTCACGACACCAAAGGCTTGGGAATCGGTCTTTTCCTTGTAAAAAAAATCGTCGATCGTTATCACGGACAGCTTACTGTAACCAGCAAACCCAATGTAGGGACTACGTTTAAAATCCAGCTGCCGCATGCGCTTGTCTTATCATCGGAAA
This sequence comes from uncultured Sphingobacterium sp., assembly GCF_964277905.1. Lineage (NCBI taxonomy): Bacteria > Pseudomonadati > Bacteroidota > Sphingobacteriia > Sphingobacteriales > Sphingobacteriaceae > Sphingobacterium > uncultured Sphingobacterium sp. Next base: position 15,637 of record NZ_CAXYKD010000002.1, on the reverse strand, counting down.
TATGACCAAAAACAAGGACAAGCTGTGGAAAGAAAATAGACGGCCATAGACTAAAGCATTTATATTAGCTTAACTACTGAAAACAAAAATGAATAAAATATTACTCGTTGAAGATGATCCAGATTTTGGTTTTATGCTTAAGCAATACCTTGAGCTATCCACATTTGCCATAGACTGGATAGCACATCCCAATGATCTTACGGAAAATTTCCAGCAGCTAGCCGATTACGATCTGGTGATACTGGATGTTATGCTTCCTCAAATCAGTGGTTTTAGTCTAGCCAAAGAAATCAATGCACTATACCCTGCTTTACCCTTTATATTTTTAACAGCGAAGGAGCAAAAAATAGATAAGCTCACGGGACTAAAAATCGGTGCCGATGATTATGTCACTAAACCTTGTGATCCCGAGGAACTATTGCTTCGCATACAGAATATATTAAAGCGGAATCAGAAAAATAGTACTCCAAAATCGATCGCCATCGGGAGGTACCTATTTCATCCTGAACAATTATTATTAAGCCATACTTTGGAACAATTTAAGCTCACTGAACGTGAAGCACAACTTCTCCTTTTCCTGTGGCAACACAATGGTCAGCTTGTCACGCGTGAAGAAATCCTTGAAAAGGTATGGGGAAATGCAGACTTCTTTACAGGAAGGAGCATGGATGTCTTTATTACCCGAATCCGCAAATATTTAAGCCTGGATCCCAATCTGAGCATCAGTTCGAATAGAGGTGTCGGATTTACGATTCAATTTTAAGAGTTATCCAGCAATCTCTTCCTTCCGTTTGTTCCATAATTTCTCTGCCCAACGGCCGACAAACCAAAAGGACACGGCCAAAATCAAAAAGAACACTGCTCTATTGATATTATCCCAGAGATACTCGACATAGCGGGTATAGATATTGAGCACTAAAAATACAAAGCCTACCTCTCTGCTGACGTTATCTTTCGCCTTTAAGCCGTAGATAACCAGGAATACAGACACGGCAGTGGATAAAATACCCCAGTAGAACATATGGTATTGACGTACAGTCGTCCATTCATAGAAATCAGCATAATTTCCAAAAATAGAAAGGGTCCACAAGGATACCATCAGATAGATCAATCCCACAATATAACTAATGGGCTGAAAGATTTGTAGCCTTTCAAACCTCGGTTGAACCCAAACGGCTAAAGCGGTTATCAGTGCCCCAAAAATGGTAAAACGCAGCGGGTAGTTCATCCCCCAAAACTTAAATCCCCAATTGCTGTGGTAGGCGGTCTCGGTCGCAAACCATACTCCCAAGGCCAAAAGCATAAACGTCCAGATCAATTTACTGTCGAGCTTAACGGCAAGAAAGCCATAAATCGCCACGGAGAGTAAAAATAACAGGGAATAGTGCATCGTATCTTTATCCAATACTTTACCCATAAACCCGATACAGGCCGCAGTTCCGAAAACCCCAATCAGCATCATGGTTTCCGTGGATAGATTTTTATAAGGATAGCGTTTCTTATACCGAAAACCCAGCGTATAGAATAATACAGCCACGGCAGCGAAAAAGAAGCAAAATAGGATATTAGGTGCTTCGTAGAGTGTATCCACAAAGGCCAAGAATGATGCATCTGTAAACAACGAAAAAACAGCGAAGACCAGAGATGCCAAGGCAATCCAAAAGGCATATCTAGCCAGTTGTCCCCAATCAAAACTTTTCACGTCTAAACTATCCATCAGCTCGTTCGCTTTTTGTTCATCCAATAAGTTCTCTTTCTTCCAAAATTGGACAATATCGTCGATCGATTGTTTCTCTTGTTTGCTGACGTCGTATTTTCGCATAAATTTAGATTTACTGTGCAAGGTACATTATTTTTTTAAATCACTTGTATATCACATTTTGTTCCAAAAGTCAGATAGGCTCGCATAATTCCTTTAAAATCTGTAATTTTGCATGTTTTGCATTTAATCCCTCACACGGGGACCTTAAGGAGTTTTCATGGCAGTAAAAAGAAGCCCAGATTTGGGCGAACAAAGTGAAGTTCAGGTATTTGGAGCGCGTGCGCATAATCTAAAAAATATAGATGTTTCTTTTCCGAGAAATGAATTGGTTGTTATCACAGGTTTAAGTGGCAGCGGAAAGTCTTCCTTGGCTTTTGACACCATTTATGCTGAAGGACAACGTCGGTATATGGAGACATTCAGTGCCTACAGCCGTCAGTTTTTGGGTGGCATGGAACGTCCGGATGTGGACAAGATATCGGGCTTAAGTCCAGTGATCTCCATTGAACAGAAAACCACCAGCAAAAACCCGAGGTCCACTGTTGGAACCATTACTGAGGTGTATGATTTTATGCGTCTACTATTTGCCCGAGCAGGAGAAGCTTTCTCCTATGTGACTGGAAAGAAAATGGAGCGTATGTCGGACGATCAGGTTATCGAACGGATTTTGACTGAGTTTGAAGGACAGGCCCTGAACATCCTGGCTCCAGTGGTTAAGGGGCGTAAAGGCCACTACCGTGAGTTGTTTGAACAAATCCGTAAGCAAGGTTATGTGAAGGTACGTGTGGATGGAGAAATATTGGACCTTGTTCCAAAAATGCAGGTTGACCGCTACAAAATACACGATATTGAAATCGTCGTAGATCGTCTGAAAGTAGAGCGTGAAGATAAAAAGCGCTTACAGACTTCCGTGATGCAGGCGATGAAAACAGCGAAAGGTATCATCAAGGTCTCCACGAAAGATAATCAGGAGCAATTCTATAGCCGTTATCTCATGGATGCCGAATCGGGGATCTCTTATGATGAGCCACAGCCAAATACCTTCTCATTCAATTCCCCATACGGTGCGTGTCCTACATGTGATGGTTTGGGCTATATTTTTGAAATTGATAAGAATGCCGTTATCCCGGATAAAAAACTAAGTATTCAAAAAGGTGGTTTGGCACCTTTGGGACCTACCCGGGAAAATTGGACTTCGGAAGTCTTGAAAGCTGTCGCAAAAAAATTAGATTTTACCATTACAACACCGCTTGAAAAACTAACTGAAGAACAGATTGACCAGCTTTTATTTGGCAATAAAGAAGAGCCTATCGTTGTCTCGGTATCTTATGGAAGTTATGGCACACGTGAATATCGTGTTGAATTTGAAGGAATCTTTAAGATGCTTGAAGAGTTTTCGGGAAAATCATCGGATGAGGCGCCTTCTTTAGATGACTTCAGAACGAAAGTGACCTGTCCAACCTGTGCGGGAGCACGTCTGAAAAAAGAATCTTTACATTTTAAAATTGCGGATAAAAACATCCATGAGCTATCAACGATGGACATTGCATCCATCAAAGAATGGTTTGATCAGGTTGAAAGCAAACTTGATGAACGCCAGCTCATTATTGCAACGGAGATATTAAAGGAAATCCGCGCACGTTTAGGCTTCCTGCTGGATGTCGGCCTAAATTACTTGACCTTGGACCGTACAGCTAAAACACTTTCGGGGGGTGAAGCACAGCGGATCCGTCTGGCCACACAGATTGGTTCCCAACTGGTGAATGTACTTTATATTCTGGATGAACCGAGTATTGGGCTCCATCAGCGGGATAACGAACGTTTGATCAATGCGCTTAAAAACCTACGCGATATTGGCAATTCGGTCCTTGTTGTAGAACATGATAAAGACATGATCCTACATGCCGACCATGTTATCGACATGGGACCTGCTGCAGGCGTTCATGGTGGCACTGTGGTTGCCGAAGGTACACCAACAGAAATCCTAAAATCAAACTCTTTAACAGCAGCTTACCTCAACGGGACAAAAGAGGTTAAGATTCCTGAGAAACGCCGTGAGGGCAATGGAAAAACATTGTCATTACATGGAGCAACCGGACATAACTTAAAAAATCTGTCTGTCTCTTTTCCATTAGGAAAACTCATTGTTGTATCGGGTGTTTCAGGTTCGGGAAAATCAAGCCTAATCACAGGGACTCTATACCCGATTTTGAATAAACATTTTTTCAGAGCCAAAGCAACGCCACTGCCTTTCAAAAAAATTGAAGGGTTAGAACATATTGACAAAGTCATCGAGATCGACCAAAGTCCTATCGGCCGTACACCACGGTCCAACCCTTCGACATATACCGGTGTATTTTCAGACATCAGAACCTTGTTTGTTCAGCTTCCAGAAGCTAAGATCAGAGGCTATAAACCAGGAAGATTTTCCTTTAACGTCAAAGGTGGTCGTTGTGAAACCTGTCAGGGAGCCGGGCTGAAAGTCATCGAAATGAATTTCCTTCCCGATGTACAGGTTCCTTGTGAAACATGTCACGGAAAACGTTACAACCGAGAAACTTTAGAGGTACGCTATAAAGGAAAATCCATTTCCGATGTACTTGATATGAGCATCAACGATGCTGTGGATTTCTTCGAAAATGTACCGAGTATTTACCGAAAGATCAAAACACTGCAGGATGTAGGTTTGGGTTATATCACCTTAGGACAGTCCTCGACAACCTTATCGGGAGGTGAGGCACAACGGGTAAAATTGGCTACTGAACTTTCTAAAAAAGACACTGGAAATACATTCTATATCCTTGATGAACCGACAACAGGTCTTCACTTTGAAGATGTCAATGTCCTTATGGGGGTTATCAATCGCCTGGTCGGGCGCGGGAATACTATTTTGATCATCGAACATAACCTTGATGTCGTTAAATCGGCCGATTGGGTCATTGATATCGGGCCCGAAGGTGGCAAAGACGGTGGGCAGGTTCTATTTGAAGGAACACCTGAAAACTTAATTAAAAATAATAAAAGCGAAACAGCACGTTTCTTAAAATTAGAAATGTAATGCCTTTGAAACGGCAGCCGCGAAGTATTATATTTCGTGGCTGCTGTTTGCCCGGGATGGCTCGGTTATTGCGCAGGAATGTTTTCCAACTCCTTGAGCTTTGTCTTACAGGGGGCAATAGATATCGCACTGACTTTGACGGCCGAGGAATAGGGCGCAACTATTTATCAATGCCATCTATTTTCATTTGTATAAATGAACACATTAAAGGTTTTTGCTTTTAAAGAACATACGGAATGTCCAGTTGATTTTCATCAGTGTTTATACGCTGTAAATATGGATATTTCTTAACTTTGTATTATATGTCGGATATTATTCAATTACTTCCAGATAATGTTGCTAATCAGATTGCGGCGGGAGAAGTGGTGCAGCGACCAGCGTCTGCCATTAAAGAATTGATTGAGAATGCTATTGATGCTGGAGCTGACAAAATAAAACTTATTGTTAAAGATGCAGGCAAGTCATTGATCCAGGTCATTGACAATGGCTGTGGCATGAGCGTAACTGATGCTCGTCTTTGTTTTGAACGTCACGCAACGTCGAAAATTCGTAAGGCTGAAGACTTATTCGCTATCCGCACAATGGGTTTCCGTGGTGAAGCAATGGCTTCCATTGCTGCGATTGCACAGGTAGAGCTCAAAACACGCCGCATTGAAGATGAACTGGGTACAGTTGTTGAGATAGAGGGATCAAAAGTTGTCAACCAATATCCGGAAGCTGTTGCTGCCGGAACAAATATTTTAGTTAAAAATCTTTTTTACAATATTCCTGCGCGAAGGAACTTTCTAAAGAGTAACTCCGTAGAAATGCGGCATATTATTGATGAATTTCAACGTATTGCCTTATCGAATCCACAGATTTTCCTATCCTTGCATAGCGACGGAAATGAGATCTACCATTTGCCGGCTGAAACACTCAAACAACGTATTGTCCATATTTTTGGCAACAATTACAATCAGCGACTTGTCCCTGTGGAAGAAGATACGTCGATCATCAAGGTAGAAGGTTTTGTTGGGAAACCTGAATTTGCAAAAAAAACACGTGGTGAACAGTTTTTCTTTGTCAACAAACGCTTTGTACGTGATCCATACCTGCACCATGCAGTCATGAATGCTTATGAAGATATTTTACAGGCCGAAACATTCCCTTTCTATGTCTTATTTATCGACATAGATCCTGCACGTATCGATATCAACGTACACCCTACCAAGACAGAAATTAAGTATGAAGACGATAAGGCTATTTACGCCATTATCCGTTCAGCCGTAAAAAGATCGTTGGGACGGTACAATATCATGCCATCTCTGGATTTTGAACAGGAAACGAGCTTCACCAATCTCATTACAAAAAAGGCATTGGATGAAATTATCGTTCCAACGGTAACTTTTAATCCGGACTTCAATCCATTTGATACAGACAAATCAAAATCTGGATCGAGCTACACGCGTTCAGAAAGTTACGCTGAAGGACTCAGTAAGAAAACAGGTGGGATACCAAGCAATTGGGATTCCTTGTACCAAATCGTCGAAAAGGAGGAATCTGTTCAGCTGCCATTGCATGCGGAACCGGAATTGCATACGGATAGCTCACAGGCCATTCAGGTCGAAGATAAGTCATCCTCAAAGCTCTTTTTTCAGCTCCATAATAAATATATTGTTTCTCAGATTCACTCTGGATTTATTTTAATTGATCAACAGGCTGCACATGAACGTATTCTCTTTGAGCAATTTCTTGCGCAACTGGACCAACATAAAGGTCTGAGTCAACAAAGTTTGTTTCCACAGACTTTGGACCTGAATGCTGCAGATAATGAATTAATGAAAGACCTCCTGGAGGACATCAATGGCTTAGGCTTTCAAATTCGTGAATTTGGAAAAAATTCCTATATTATTGACGGAATTCCTGCAGACTTAGGGACAGGATTCGACGAAATAAAGATGATTGAGAAAATATTGGAGGATTACAAAAACAATCAATCTGAGTATAAGCTCGCTAAGCGCGAAAATCTTGCAAAAAGCCTTGCCCGTAATGCGGCCATTAAACCTGGTACCGCGTTGGACAATACAGCAATGGCAGAGCTTGTGGACAGACTATTTGCCTGTCACTCACCCAATATCTCCATCTATGGCAACCCTGTAATTGTAACATTTACATTGCAAGAATTAGCGGAAAAATTTGGCAAAAATTAGAAGATAAAATATATGTTTCCACAACTGACACCTGTTATCAAGAATTTATTGATCATCAATATCATATTTTATATTGGATCACAACTTGTACCTGTAGCATATGATTATCTTGCGGTCTATTATCCGGACTCCCCTTATTTTAAAATCTGGCAGGTGATCACGCATATGTTTATGCACGACAAGAAAGATATTAGCCATATCTTCTTCAATATGTTTTCATTGGTTATGTTCGGTCCTATGATTGAGCAGGTACTTGGTTCAAAACGTTTTTTAAATTTCTACCTGGTTTCGGGAATCGGTGCCTGGTTTCTTTATACAGCGGTGAATGGTATACAACTCTATAATGCGACAGGTTCTTTCGCTCCACTTCACGGCGTAAGTGGAAACGAACTTATTGCCATGGCCAATACCGGAAATAATGAAGCACTAACTTACCTCATTCCGATGTTAGGGGCCTCAGGAGCTATTTATGGTGTTCTATTGGCATTTGCCTATCTTTTTCCAAACATACCGCTTCAATTTTTGTTTATTCCTGTACCAGTAAAAGCGAAGTATATGATCGGTGGATTTATCCTCATCGAAATTTATATGAGTTTGTCTAGACCAGGGGATTCTGTGGCTCACCTGGCTCATGTCGGTGGTGCACTATTTGGCTATCTACTGCTTAAACTGTGGAAGATTAGAAAAGGAATTTATTAATATCGTGCGCAATGAATAACATCGGTTTAAAAGATTTTTGGAGACAAACCTATAAAACTGGCTCGCCTGTACCTTTGGTGATCAGTATTCAGGTCTGTTTATTTGTCCTCATTTATTTTTTAGATCTACTCTTCGAATTAAAAATTGTACCACAAAGCTTTTTGGAGCCTATTGTACGTCGTTTAAGTTTACCGAGTAATTTCTCAGCATTTATTGCACAACCTTGGTCATTAATCACATCAAATTTCGTTTACGTCAAGCTTCTGACCATACTTTTTGATAGTCTTTGGCTCTATTGGGTCGGTCAGATCTTTTTTACCTTCTTAAACAAGCGGCAATTTCTATTTGTTTATATTGCTTCTTGGTTGCTCGGCAGCCTTCTTTATGTGGGCTTTGGATCACTTATTCCCGTTTCTGATAGCGTTCAGCTCATGGGCGGCTCTCTCCCGTTGGCAGCAGTATTAGCCGCAATTGTTACTTTGGTTCCCAAGTACGAATTACGCTTCCTGCTGATTGGCACTGTTAAGCTAAAATTAGTGGCTATTATTTATTTTGGGCTAGAATTTCTTGCCCTTACGATGACCAATCGACCTGCTGCCATTTCGTATTTTGCAGTTATACTTTTTGGAATGGGATTCACTTATGCACTAAAATCGGGAATGGACTGGTCTACGATTTTTCAGAAAAAACAACAGAAGCCTGCAAAAATGAAAGTCGTTGTAGGTAACAATATTCCGACAAATCGGAAACATCGTTATGACTTACCCAATCAGGACGAAATCGATGCTATCTTAGATAAAATTTCCGTTTCTGGCTACGACAGTCTAACGAACCATGAAAAAGAAACGCTCTTTAGGGCAAGCAATAGTGGTGACAAGGTTGATGGATAGAAGGACATTTTTAAGAAGAAAACTAGGCTTTATAAGTAAAACAATGTTCCTGGCAAATATGCTTGCGATCGTTGCATTACTTATGAGCTATTCGGCTACCTTCATTAATCCCAAGTCCTTTTGGCCAATTGCATTTATGGGCCTGGGCTACCTTCCGATCCTCCTCATTAATATTGGATTTATCTTTTACTGGGTACTCCGCAAACGGAAAATTGCACTTTATTCACTCGTTACAATCCTCATTGGATGGCCTTTTTTGACTAAACATTGGAACATTCGCAAAGAGAATGCCCCTGTTTCTTCCGAGACTCGTACCCTTCGCATCATGACCTTCAATGCTCATTTGTTCAAAAAAGTAAACGATGAGAAAAAAAACTTTAAAGCCGACGTTGTCCGAATTATTGACAGCATATCTCCCGATGTGATCTGCTTTCAGGAATATATTAGCAAGATTAAAGGAAAACATGTGTTCTCCGAGGAATTCAAAGATAAACTGGGCTATGATTATTTTTTCTTTGAGCCTAGTTCTAAAAACGATTACGAGGCTTATGGAATGGCTGTCCTGTCCCGCTTCCCAATCTATGATTCAGGTACCATCAGAGACAACGATTACGGAATCAACCGGATTAGTTATGTAGATATCAAAAAACAGGATACACTGATTCGCATCTATAATATACATCTCCGTTCTTTTGCGCTTCAAAATGAAGACAAGGAATTTATCCAAAATCTGTCCAATAATAATGAATCGGATAATTCGAGGACACGTAAATTGAGCCGCAAACTTAAGAATGCCTTCGAGCTTCGTAGCGAACAGGCGCATTCGTTAAAGAAACACATGAATGAATGTCAATATCCTTATATTGCGGTAGGTGATTTCAATGATACTCCAATGAGTTACTCGGTCAATCTAATTGGAGACGGGCTGTACAATGCATTTAAGGAGAAAGGTAACGGCTGGGGAGTAACCCATCATGCCCTCCTTCCGATATTCCAGATCGATTATATTTTTGCCAGTCCGAAATTTCAGGTGATGAACTATCAGATTGTCAAACAGAAATTGTCGGATCATTATCCTGTATGGTCTGATCTTAGACTTAAACCTTAGGCATCTGATACCCCAACGTTTTAAGACCTATTTCAATAAATTTATCTCTTCGGTTTTTGATTTTGTAATACGCTTCACGACCAAAATAATATCGACCTACCAAGGCCTCGATATCGGATTGAATTAAATCATGTAAGTTTTTTGCTTCTTTGGCTGTGACCGCGATCCGCTTTTGGCTATTAAGATATGAAATGAATAGATCAAATTCTGTTGCTGGCAAGTGATAGCCACTAATGAAATTCTCGATAGAATATGCCGGCAGATGTTTCGTGAAACGATCATAAACAAACTCTTCGATTGCATTGGAATGAAATATCTCGCGGTACTTGGCACTGGTTTCATTGGTGTCAATCGGGATAGTCACGTCCGGAAGAATACCGCCACCACCGAATACAAGCTTTCCTTTGCTGGTTGTAAACATTTCTTTTTGGCTGAATTCGGTATCCATTGTCCATAGATCGAAGCCTGTCATGTATTTTGCTGCATCAAAATTTGCCCGTGCATATTTTCGCTGAATACATCTTCCAAGCGGTGTATAGTAGCGAGCCACAGTCAGATTGATTGCAGAACCGTCTGAAAAATCAAATTGCTCTTGCACCAAACCTTTGCCATAGGATCTGCGGCCGACAATAGTTGCCCGGTCCAAATCCTGAAGAGCACCGCTCAGTATTTCGCTCGCTGATGCTGTGCTTTCATTGATCAGTACAATGACCCGGCCATCACCAAAATCACCCGCCTTCTCAGAATAGAAATCCTGGCGCAGTTCATTCGCACCCTCGGTATACATCAACAGTCTCTTTTCTTTGAAAAATTGACCTGCCAGATCAATTGCCGTATGTACAAATCCGCCACCATTATTACGTAGGTCTAAAATAAGATCTTGAGCCCCGCTTTTTCGTAAGTCAATGAGTGACTGCCGGAATTCATCTGCTGTCTTATGTCCAAATCTTCGAATTTTCACATAAGCTGTTTTCGGAGCGATCATATACGATGCATCTAAACTCGAAACATTTACCTGATCACGAATGACTTTTATTGGATTGCCCAATACTACTCCATTGCGTTGAATGGAGATCAATACAGCTGTCCCCTTCTTTCCGCGGATCAGTTTTTCAATTTCGGATTCGGCAACCTTTCTTCCGACAAGATCCTTATTTCCGATCTTTAAAATGCGGTCGCCAATACGCATACCTGCTTTTTCAGCGGGACCAGCTGCAACCATCCCAACAACAAGTAGCGTATCTTTCAGGCGAAAGTACTCTACTCCGATACCATCAAATGTTCCCTCAAGAGTTTCCTGCTTTGCTAGCACTTGATTGGGTTTCAAAAAGGTGGAAAAAGGATCCAGGCGGGAAACAACATGCTCAATGGCTTCATCCTGCACGGTGTCTATACTGACATTGTCGACGTAATTCTCGGAAATTAACTGAATGAGATATTGTAATTTATCCGAATTGCCATTGGAGCGCAAACTTGAAAAGGTGGTTTTCTGGTTACTTCCCTGCTCCTCGGCATAATTTTGTCCCAACAGCAAGCCGAGAAGCAATACTGCAGCATATGTAGCGGCTACAAAAATATTTCGTTTAATACTTTTCTGCATGGGAAATCTTCATGAATTACCGAAGATGAGACAAACTATTCAACAATTAATTATTTTATCAAAAATAGCAAGTTTATTCGGTTAAACGAGTTTTTGAACCCATATTTTTACATTAAAAACAAAAAGTCCACGTCCTTGTTTTGGTCAAGGAACAAAGCTGTCCATGATTAAAAGTCTTTATCAAAAATCATAACCAAACAGTTCGTAGGAGTGCCAAACATTTAATTTCAATAGATGACAATGATCTCTATAATTTAACTTGCAAATTCGCGTAAATTTATCTTAGTTTGAATTGAAAAAGATTCCACTTTATGCACGAAATCGAACCTTATTACAATTGGCGGGACTATTACATTGCCGCTGAAGATGAACAATCCCCATTTTATGGTACAGTCTACAGCGAATTCGATTTTGACAAACAGATCTATAATTTTCTTTTGCACCCACAATGGGATGAATTCGGTTCGCTTACCTTATATCTGAAAATACTGTTTGTAGACTATGAGAAACAGTACTGTATTATCGAACTGATTGGTGAATGGAATGATGCAATCTACAATGACATCATGTTGCTCAAGCGAGAGATTATCGATGTATTGATCAGTCAAGGGATCAAGTATTTTATTCTCATCGGAGAGAATGTACTGAATTTTCATGCTTCAGACGACTCTTACTACGAGGAATGGTTTCAGGATATCGAGGACGGTTGGATTGCGGGTATTGGTTTCCGAGAGCATGTTATTGAAGAATTCCAACAGCAAAATATAGATTATTACATTAATTTCGGCGGTACATTGAACGTAATTCCCTGGCGGACGTTAAAACCGAAACAGGTTTTCCACCATGTGAATGATTCCTTGACAAAACGTCTTGGTTTTTAAAACCTGCTTATTGTCTCTTTATGCTTTAATCCTTGTTCTTTACTGTATTATCCTGTAACTTTGTGAGTGATGTATAATGTGCTTTGCACATATGCTTTTAATTTTTACGTTTTACTTATACTTACATACTATGTCATTCAGAATTGAAAAAGACACAATGGGTGAAGTTCAAGTACCTGCAGACAAATACTGGGGTGCACAAACAGAGCGTTCACGCAACAACTTTAAAATCGGACCGGCAGCTTCAATGCCACACGAAATCGTCGCAGGCTTTGCTTATTTGAAAAAAGCAGCTGCTTATGCTAACCACGAGTTGGGGGTATTACCTGTAGAGAAACGTGATGCGATCGCTACAGTATGTGATGAGATCTTGGCAGGTAAATTGGATGATCAATTTCCATTGGTTATTTGGCAAACGGGCTCGGGTACACAATCCAATATGAATGTGAACGAGGTTGTCGCAAACCGTGCACAAGTATTGGCTGGACATAAAATTGGTGAAGGTGAACCTGTATTAAAAGCAAATGATGATGTAAACAAATCACAATCATCTAACGATACTTTCCCTACAGGAATGCATATTGCGGCTTACAAAGCTGTTGCTGAAGTTACCATTCCAGGTGTAGAAAAATTGCGTGACACATTGGCGAAAAAAGCTGAGGAGTTTAAAAGCGTGGTTAAAATTGGCCGTACACACTTAATGGATGCTACCCCATTGACTTTAGGTCAAGAGATTTCAGGTTATGTTGCTCAATTGAACCATGGTCTGAAAGCTTTAAGAAATACACTTTCGCATTTGTCAGAACTTGCATTGGGTGGTACTGCTGTAGGTACAGGATTAAATACACCAAACGGCTATGACGTTGTCGTTGCTAAATATATCGCTGAATTTACTGGCTTACCTTTCGTAACCGCTGAAAATAAATTTGAGGCATTGGCTGCTCACGACGCAATCGTTGAAACACACGGTGCATTGAAGCAATTGGCTGTTTCATTAAATAAAATTGCAAATGATATCCGTATGTTGGCTTCTGGCCCACGTTCAGGTATCGGTGAAATCTTGATCCCTGAGAACGAACCAGGATCATCGATTATGCCAGGTAAAGTTAATCCAACGCAATGTGAAGCATTGACAATGGTTGCGGCGCAAGTGATGGGTAATGATGTGGCTATTACAATTGGTGGAACGCAAGGTCACTATGAACTGAACGTGTTCAAACCATTGATGGCCGCAAACTTCTTACAGTCTGCTCGCCTATTGGGTGATGCTTGTGTTTCATTTGAGGAGCACTGTGCAGCTGGTATTGAACCGAACTACAAACGCATCAAAGAATTGGTAGACAACTCATTGATGTTAGTAACGGCACTGAACACAAAAATTGGTTACTACAAATCAGCAGAAATCGCGCAAACAGCACATAAAAATGGCACTACGCTTAAAGAAGAAGCCGTACGCTTAGGTTATGTGACTCCTGAAGATTTCGATGCCTGGGTAAAACCAGAAGATATGGTTGGAAGTTTAAAATAAGCTGTGACTTTTATTTCAATAAAAAATATACGAACAAAAACATACCTATTGGCACTTGCCATAGGTATGTTTTTCTTTTTTACTGCCTGCAAATTCAATTCGGATATGCAGAACGAAGGCGCACCCTTTTTACAGGGAGAATGGGTCCAAGACAGTATTCCAGGACAACAGCAGATGATGCAATATACTTTGACCGATTTCAAGTTTACCTGTGATTCTGTTTACGCGACCATGCACGTCAACAATAAGGTACAAACAATCCCGGATAGCTGTTACAAAAATGGATCCTGGACAGAACATGCAAAGGGTATTTATGTTTTGCGTGGAGACTCCATCATTGTCGATGGTATTTATACCAAAGAGAATGGCAAGCAGAAAATTTCAGGCTGCTATCTTTCCGGACAGTATATCCCCCGCTTTAAAGTTGTTTATCATGCTGCGGATTCGGTGGTACTGGAAAGCAGATTAGATCAACGTCAGATCATCTTAAGAAAGACTAAAAATATTACTTGTGTCCCTCAAAAAAGATATCAATAATTTTTAGTACAATCTATTTATTATCTTCGTACCATTATCGTACAACCTCAACCTTAAAATACAATGAACAAAGGAATTATCGCTTTGGCATTTGGCGGACTTGCCATCGGAATGACCGAATTCACGATGATGGGTATCCTGCCTGATATTGCCAAAGATCTTCATATCGAGATCCCTACTGCTGCGCACCTGATTGCTCTATACGCACTGGGTGTTGTTGTAGGTGCCCCAACATTAGTCCTATTTACGGGAAAATATCCGCCAAAGAAGGTATTACTTTTTTTAATGTTGCTCTTCTTTATTTTCAACGGCCTATTTAGTATTGCTCCAGGTCAATTTTTGATCAGCCTCTCCCGCTTTATGGCGGGGCTTCCGCATGGTGCATTTTTTGGTGTTGGATCTGTTGTTGCTGCTCGGTTGGCACCAAAGGGAAAAGAAGCCCAGGCTATATCTATCATGTTTACAGGAATGACCATTGCCAATTTGGCTGGAGTACCGCTAGGAACCTACCTCGGCCATCATTATTCATGGCGTTTGACGTATGGTATCATCAGTATATTGGGATTAATCACTTTTGCAGCAATTTATGCTTGGATGCCAAAAATTGAAGCTTCCAAAGGGAATAACATCTTTAGCCAGCTCAACTTCTTCAACAAAAAAATTGCCTGGCTATTAATGGCTATTATCGCCATCGGTACCGGTGGACTTTTTGCATGGATCAGTTACATCGCGCCTTTAGTGACCAATGTGTCGGGCATCGCTGCTGATCGCGTACCGTTGATTATGGTCCTGATCGGTGTTGGTATGTTTTTCGGGAATCTTATCGGCGGAAAATTGGCCGATACAATCTCCCCAACCAAAGCTGCGATCGCTAGTTTTTCCGCCATGGCGCTATGCCTTGTGATGGTTTACTTTATATCGCCTTTGGGCTGGACAGCCTACCCTTTGGCATTTATTACTGGACTGGTATCCTTCACCATTGGCTCGCCGACACAACTGATGTTAATTCGCGCTTCAAAAGAAGCTGCAACATTGGCTGCGGCAGGTGGCCAGGCTGCCTTTAACCTGGGCAATACCTTAGGTGCATTTTTAGGTGGAATTCCAATAACCTGGGGTTTAGCTTATAACACACCTTCGCTTGTTGGCGTGGGCATGGCGAGCATTGGCGCACTCCTAACGCTGCTGTATTTGAAAGCCTACGACAGTAAAAGTCAATAAAAATAGCATAATCAAATGGCGCGAACCAGTTATATCAGTGTACTACGTATTGTTGCGATATTCCTCGTTATCTTGATTCATTCCTCTTCGGGCTACCTAAACAGCAATGAATTTGAGTCATTCGACTGGAGTTATGCCAATTGGATCAATAGCTTCTCGCGCTTTGC
>NZ_CAXYKD010000001.1:0-377542 GCF_964277905.1 uncultured Sphingobacterium sp. | reverse complement strand
TTAAATCCTGTCAGGCTTCTCTTAAACCCTTCTTTTTTCATGGTTCCCTCTTTCGAGGTAACCGTCCCTCCCTTGCGGAGTGGTGCAAAGATAGGGAGTTTACTAACAAACTTCCAAGCCTTTTGTTTATTATTTTTTAATATTAAGGTTAACTAACTGTAACATTGGACGATTCATTTAAGATAGATATGCTTTAAACCGTCTTATCAGGTAAAATTAACCAATTAAACGGCCCAGCTGCTTGCTATAAATTTCAGTTCGCCCCTTTCCTTAACAAGCAATTTCACCGCTAAAAGAGCAAGCTAAATATATTTTACGACCTTCTTCAATATCATATAAGGTCGCTATAGAAACAAAAAAGGTCCAGACGAATGTCTGGACCTTCCTATATAAAATAATCGAGTAACGATTAATCTTCTTCTTTCGAAGCCAACAATTGATCGTACTCCTCGCGAGAGCCCACGATTAAATTGCTGTATTGACGGATACCTGTACCAGAAGGGATCAAGTGACCAACAATTACGTTTTCTTTCAAACCTAATAAGTTATCACGTTTACCTGCGATAGCAGCCTCGTTCAACACTTTTGTAGTCTCTTGGAAAGAGGCAGCAGAGATGAACGATTTCGTACCCAATGACGCTCTGGTAATACCTTGCAACAATGGACTTGAAGTCGCCGGAATTGCTTCACGAACTTCAACAAGTTTTAAGTCACGACGTTTCAGACTAGAGTTCTCTTCTCTCAACTTACGTAAAGAAACAATTTGTCCCGGACGTAAATTATTGGAGTCTCCTGCATCAACAACAACTTTCTTGTCAAACAAGGAATCATTTTCCTCCATGAAATCCCATTTGTTAACGGCTTCCTTTTCTAAGAAACGAGTATCTCCTGGATCTTCGATGTTAACTTTTTGCATCATTTGGTGAACGATCGTCTCGAAGTGTTTATCGTTGATCTTCACACCTTGCAGACGGTATACCTCTTGGATACCATTCACAATGTAATGTTGCACCGCTGATGGACCTTTGATCGACAAGATATCCGCAGGAGAGATCGAACCATCTGATAATGGCATACCAGCTTTCACAAAGTCATTATCCTGAACAAGGATATGTTTAGAAAGAGGTACCAAGTATTTCTTGATTTGACCATCACGAGACTCGATAGACATCTCACGGTTACCACGTTTCACACCACCCAATGTTACCACACCGTCGATTTCTGTTACTACAGCAGGGTTAGAAGGGTTACGTGCTTCGAATAACTCCGTTACACGTGGTAGACCACCTGTGATATCTCGCGTTTTACCTGTAGAACGAGGGATTTTAACGAGGATACCACCTTCTTTCACTGTTACACCATTAGCAACTGCAACGTGGGCGCCTACCGGGATATTGTAGGTACGAATAACCTCTCCCGATTTATCAAGAATCTTGATGGATGGGTTTTTCGTTTTATCACGTGTTTCAATAATTACCTTCTCTTTGTGACCAGTTTGCTCATCTGACTCTTCACGGAAGGTAACACCTTCGATAATTGCGTCAAATTCAACTTTACCAGCAAATTCAGAAATAATTACTGCATTATATGGATCCCATTCGACCAATTTATCGCCTTTAGCTACTGTACCGCCATCCTCAACGAACAACTGTGAACCATAAGGGATATTTTGTTGGAATACGATTTTATTATGTGCATCAATGATCTTAACCTCACCAGAACGTCCTAAGACTACCTGATGTGTGCCATTATCGTTTGTTTGCGAAACAGTACGTACGTTTTCAAATTCGATTTTACCATCGTATTTAGAAATGATACTTGAATCAGCAGCAATGTTCGATGCCGTACCACCCACGTGGAATGTACGAAGTGTCAACTGTGTACCTGGCTCACCAATTGATTGAGCGGCGATAACACCCACAGCTTCCCCTAACTGAACACGCTTACCTGACGCCAAGTTACGTCCGTAACAACAAGCACAAACACCACGCTTAGACTCACAAGTTAATACCGTACGAATCTCAATTCCTTCGATACCTGCTTTTTCGATAGTTTCGGCAATTTCCTCAGTGATATCTTCATTTGCAGAAACGATCAATTCGTCAGTATCCGGATGAAGAACATCATGCAATGGTGTACGACCCAAAATACGATCGAACAATGGCTCAACAACATCATCATTATCTTTTAATGCTGTTGTATAAATACCACGTAAACCACCACAATCTTGTTCCACAACGATCATATCTTGCGCTACGTCATGTAAACGACGAGTCAAGTAACCCGCATCCGCTGTTTTCAATGCCGTATCGGCAAGACCTTTACGCGCACCGTGGGTAGAGATAAAGTACTCCAATACGGACAAACCTTCTTTAAAGTTTGACAAGATCGGGTTTTCGATAATCTCACCACCAGAAGTACCTGATTTTTGAGGTTTCGCCATCAAACCACGCATACCACATAACTGACGGATCTGTTCTTTCGAACCACGGGCTCCAGAATCCAACATCATGTAAACTGAGTTGAAACCTTGGTTATCATTCGAAAGAATATCCATAACGTGTGCCGTCAATCTGTTGTTGATACGCGTCCAGATATCGATGATTTGGTTGTAACGTTCGTTGTTTGTAATGAAACCCATGTTATAGTTATTCATTACTTCTTCAACCTCGTTAGTTGCTTGTTGAATCAATTCAGCTTTCGCAGCAGGAATGTTCAAATCTTCCAAGTTGAACGAAAGACCACCTTTGAAGGCTGTTTGATATCCCAATTCTTTCATATCATCCAAGAACTGTGCTGCACGGGCCATACCCGTAGTCTTCACAATTTCACCGATGATATTACGCAAAGATTTTTTCGTAAGCAATTCATTGACAAATCCCATTTCGTCAGGAACAACTTGGTTGAAGATCACACGACCTACAGTTGTTTCTAATAAGGTATCAACGATGCTACCATCTTTTTGTCTAACTTTTGTTTTTACTTTAATCCAAGCATGAAGGTCAATTTGCTTCTCATTTAAAGCGATGATAACCTCTTCAGCCGAATAGAAAGTCATATCTTGACCTCTTACGATGTGATCGCCAGCAGTTCTACGGCCTTTAGTAATATAGTAAAGACCCAATACCATGTCTTGAGATGGTACTGTGATTGGAGAACCATTCGCAGGGTTTAAGATATTGTGCGCGCCTAACATTAAGATTTGGGCTTCCAAAACTGCAGCATTACCAAGCGGTAAGTGGACTGCCATCTGGTCACCGTCAAAATCGGCGTTGAACGCTGTACACACTAATGGGTGTAATTGAATAGCTTTACCCTCTACTAATGTAGGTTGGAAAGCCTGAATACCCAAACGGTGAAGCGTAGGTGCACGGTTTAGCAATACAGGGTGACCTTTCAATACATTTTCAAGGATATCCCATACCACAGGATCTTTACGATCAACGATTTTCTTAGCTGATTTTACTGTTTTTACAATACCACGCTCGATCATCTTACGGATGATAAACGGTTTGTAAAGTTCTGCAGCCATATCTTTAGGAAGACCACACTCGTGTAATTTCAAGTGAGGACCTACAACAATTACCGAACGAGCCGAATAATCCACACGCTTACCTAACAAGTTTTGACGGAAACGACCTTGTTTACCTTTCAAAATATCAGATAAAGACTTCAATGCACGGTTACCTTCTGTCTTAACTGCGTTCACTTTACGTGAGTTGTCAAACAAAGAGTCTACCGCTTCTTGAAGCATACGTTTTTCGTTACGTAAGATTACTTCAGGAGCCTTGATTTCGATCAAACGTTTTAGACGGTTGTTACGGATAATCACACGACGATATAAGTCATTCAAATCCGAAGTCGCAAAACGACCACCATCCAAAGGCACTAAAGGACGCAATTCAGGTGGAATGATTGGAACGATTTTCACAATCATCCATTCTGGACGATTCTCGATATTTTCACGTGAACTACGGAAAGCTTCAACCACATGAAGGCGTTTTAACGCTTCATTTTTACGTTGTTGAGAAGTTTCGTTAGCAGCTTGGTGACGTAAATCGTATGACAATTGATCCAAATCAATACGTTTCAACAAATCTTCTAACGCCTCAGCACCCATCTTGGCAACGAATTTTTGAGGATCGTTATCGTCTAAATATTGATTTTCTTTTGGTAAGGTATCTAAAATATCTAAATATTCTTCTTCAGTCAAGAAGTCCATAAAGTTGATACCATCTTCTTCCTTAATACCAGCTTGGATAACCACATAACGTTCGTAGTAAATGATCATATCCAATTTCTTGGTAGGAAGTCCCAATAAATAACCAATTTTATTAGGAAGAGAACGGAAGTACCAGATGTGTGCAACAGGAACAACCAAATTGATGTGTCCCATACGCTCACGACGTACTTTTTTCTCAGTTACTTCAACACCACAACGGTCACATACGATACCTTTATAACGGATACGTTTGTATTTACCACAGTGACATTCGTAGTCCTTCACAGGACCAAAAATGCGCTCACAGAATAAACCGTCACGTTCTGGTTTGTAGGTACGATAGTTAATCGTTTCCGGTTTTGTAACTTCACCACTTGAGCGTTCCAAAATAGTTTCTGGAGAAGCCAAGCTGATCGTAATCGAAGTGAAGTTGCTTTTAATTTTATTATCTTTTTTGTAAGACATACTTATTCAAAAGTTAAAGCTTTATAAAGAAGCTTTGAAGGACTGAGCCCTTCAAAGCCCTATTTGCTTAATTAATCCAATGTGATATCTAGACCCAATCCACGTAACTCATGTACCAATACGTTGAACGATTCTGGTACCGATGGTGTCGGAAGGTTGTTACCTTTTACGATTGCCTCGTAAGTTTTGGCACGACCAACCACGTCATCCGATTTCACAGTCAAGATTTCTTGAAGGATGTTAGACGCACCGAATGCTTCCAATGCCCAAACCTCCATCTCACCGAAACGTTGACCACCGAATTGCGCTTTACCACCCAGAGGTTGTTGTGTGATCAATGAGTACGGACCGATTGAACGTGCGTGCATTTTATCATCAACCATGTGACCTAATTTCAACATGTAAATTACACCCACTGTCGTCGGTTGATCGAAACGGTCACCTGTCAATCCGTTGTACAAATATGTACGTCCAGATTTTGGTAGGCCAGCTTTCGCAACCCAATCTTGTACTTGATCCATTTCAGCACCATCAAAGATAGGTGTAGCAAATTTCACACCCAATTTTTGACCTGCCCAACCCAATACGGTTTCGTAGATCTGTCCCAAGTTCATCCGTGAAGGTACCCCTAGTGGGTTCAACACGATATCAACTGGTGTTCCATCTTCTAAGAATGGCATATCCTCATCACGTACGATACGTGCAACGATACCTTTGTTACCGTGACGACCGGCCATCTTATCCCCTACTTTCAACTTACGTTTTTTAGCAACGTAAACTTTAGCCATCTGCACAATTCCTGATGGAAGTTCATCACCGACAGATACTGCGAATTTATCACGTTTGAATGAACCTAACTCTTCATTAATCTTGATATTGTAATTATGAAGGGCCATTTTGATCAACTCGTTTTTATCTTCGTCAGTTGTCCATCCCATTGGGTTGATGTTGTTGTAATCTAATTCAGCCAGGATTTTTTGCGTAAACTTAGCCCCCTTAGCAACCAACAACTCTTTATAGACATTGTATACCCCTTGGCTTGTTTTACCATTCACTACAGTAAATAATTTTTCAACCAAACGATCTTTCAATGATTTAACTGCTCTATCGTGAGCAACCTCTAGTTTCTCTAAAGTTTTACGTTCAACCTCTTTAGACATTTTCTTCGCACGCGAGAATAACTTCGTATCGATAACAACACCTTTTAATGATGGTGGAGTTTTCAATGAAGCATCTTTCACGTCACCAGCTTTGTCACCAAAGATTGCACGTAATAATTTCTCTTCTGGAGAAGGATCCGACTCACCTTTAGGTGTGATTTTACCAATTAAGATATCACCACCACCAACTTCAGCACCGATACGGATAATACCGTTTTCGTCTAAGTCTTTTGTCGCTTCTTCAGATACGTTAGGAATATCAGCTGTTAACTCTTCTTCACCACGTTTTGTATCACGAACTTCAAGTTCGAATTCTTCAATGTGAAGAGAAGTAAACCAGTCTTCTTTCGCTACACGCTCAGAAATTACGATCGCATCCTCAAAGTTATATCCTTGCCAAGGCATGAACGCTACTTTCAAGTTACGACCTAATGCCAATTCACCATTTTCAGTTGCATAACCTTCACATAATACTTGTCCTGGTTCAACTCGTTGACCTTTCTTAACGATAGGCTTCAAGTTCATACATGTATTTTGGTTGGTTTTCTTGAATTTGATCAATTTATACGTTTTGACATCATCATCGAATGATACAAGACGATCATCGTCGTTTCTGTCGTAACGGATTTTGATTTCATCAGCATCTACATATTCTACTACACCATGACCTTCCGCATTGATCAATGTACGTGAATCTTTCGCTACACGACCTTCTAGACCAGTACCTACGATAGGAGCTTGTGGACGCAATACAGGCACAGCCTGACGTTGCATGTTCGATCCCATCAATGCACGGTTGGCATCATCATGTTCCAAGAAAGGAATTAATGAAGCCGCAATAGATGTAATTTGGTTTGGAGCAACGTCCATATAATCAAGCATATTAGGCTCGATAATTGGGAAGTCACCCTCATATCTGGCTTTCACTTTCGCATCTTCGAAATTACCTTTGTCATCATACAAAGCATTCGCTTGTGCGATTGTTTTACCATCTTCATCCTCAGCAGATAAATATACGACTGGCTCGTCAACCACAACAACCCCTTCTTTTACCTTACGGTAAGGAGTCTCGATAAATCCTAGGTGGTTAATTTTCGCATGTACAGCCAATGAGGAGATCAAACCGATGTTTGGACCCTCAGGAGTTTCAATTGTACAAAGACGACCGTAGTGTGTATAGTGAACGTCACGAACCTCGAAACCTGCACGCTCACGAGAAAGACCACCTGGACCTAAAGCTGACAAACGACGCTTGTGCGTAATTTCAGCAAGAGGGTTAGTTTGGTCCATGAACTGAGACAACTGGTTTGTACCAAAGAACGAATTGATTACGGACGAAAGTGTACGTGCATTAATCAAATCGGTTGGCGTAAACACCTCATTATCGCGGATGTTCATACGCTCACGGATTGTACGAGCCATACGAGATAGACCGACACCAAATTGAGCATATAATTGTTCACCTACAGTACGTACACGACGGTTTGACAAGTGGTCAATATCATCTACTTCCGCTTTAGAGTTGATCAAATTGATCAAATACTTCACAATCGCAATGATATCCTCACGGGTTAATACTTTCGTATCATCCGGAGTTCCCAACTTCAACTTACGATTGATACGGTAACGACCTACATCACCTAAATCGTAACGTTTATCAGAGAAGAATAAACGATCGATGATACCACGAGCAGTTTCCTCATCTGGTGGTTCAGCGTTACGCAATTGACGATAGATATGTTCTACCGCTTCTTTTTCTGAGTTGGACGTATCTTTTTGTAAAGTGTTATATATAATAGAATAGTCCGCATTGTTTGACTCATCATCTTTCGCTAAGATAATAGACTTAACGCCAGCTTCGATAATCAAATCAATGTGATCTTCTTCTAGAACAGTTTCACGCTCAAGGATAATTTCGTTACGATCGATAGATACAACTTCACCCGTATCCTCATCCACGAAATCTTCTACCCATTTTTTCAATACCCTAGCCGCAAGACGACGACCAACATATTTTTTAAGACCAGATTTACTAACTTTTACTTCATCCGCTAAATCGAACAATTCTAAGATATCTTTATCCGAATCGTAACCGATAGCACGCAATAAGGTCGTAACTGGGAATTTCTTTTTACGGTCGATGTACGCATACATGACGTTATTTACGTCAGTTGCAAATTCGATCCAAGATCCTTTGAAAGGAATTACCCTTGCAGAATAAAGTTTAGTACCATTTGTGTGTCTACTTTGACCAAAGAAAACGCCTGGTGAACGGTGTAATTGCGATACGATGACACGCTCTGCACCATTTACCACGAAAGTACCTTTAGGAGTCATATAAGGGATAGTCCCTAAATATACATCCTGAACAATAGTTTCGAAATCTTCGTGTTCTTCATCATTACAAGATAACTTTAACTTAGCCTTTAAAGGAACGCTATAAGTCAAGCCGCGCTCGATACACTCTTGGATATCATAACGTGGTGGATCAATGAAATAATCCAAAAACTCTAGCACAAAAATGTTTCTTGAATCAGAAATAGGGAAGTTTTCCGAGAATACCTTGAACAGCCCTTCCTGATGGCGGTTGTCAGAAGTAGTTTCTAATTGAAAAAACTCCTTGAAAGATTCCAATTGCACATCTAAGAAATCTGGATATTCCAATACTTTCTTACTTGTCGCAAAGTTTATTCTTTCTTGTTGAATATTATTGTTTGCCAAGGGAATATGAATTTTAGTTTTAAAAAAACTGCGCTTACACTTATGCTGTAAACCACCTTTCCACTGTGCCCAGCATATACACAGCATAGTGGCGTATTGATATAAATAGGAATAGACTCTGACGAAAAATCGTCAGAGTCTAAACCTTTTCGGGCTAATTAGTTGAGATTATTTAATCTCAACAACAGCACCAGCTTCTTCTAATTGTTTTTTCAAAGCTTCTGCTTCGTCTTTAGATACACCAGCTTTTAATTCTTTAGGTGCTCCGTCAACTAAATCTTTAGCTTCTTTCAAGCCTAATCCAGCTAAATCTTTAACCAATTTAACTACAGCTAATTTTTGACCACCAGCTTCTTTCAAGATAACGTCAAATGAAGTTTTCTCTTCTGCAGCAGCAGCACCACCTTCAGCTGGAGCAGCAGCTACAGCAACAGCAGCAGCAGCAGGCTCGATGCCATACTCGTCTTTTAAGATATCAGCTAATTCTTTAACTTCTTTTACTGTTAAGTTAACTAACTGTTCAGCAAGTTGTTTTAAATCTGCCATTTTATTTTGAATTTTTGAATGTACTTTATAAAAATTGTTAATTAAATTGTAACGAATGTTTCTGTTCTAGAGGATTCGTTAACCTCTTTCTTCTAAAGCTTTTACTAAACCTGCAACAGTATTTCCTCCTGATTGAAGAGCTGAAATAACATTTTTCGCAGGAGATTCCAAGGCTGCGATAACGTCCGCAATAAGTTCGTTTTTAGATTTAAGATTAACTAATGCAGTTAATTGATTATCTCCAACGAATGCAGTTGCTTCAATGAAAGCCGCTTTTAACAACGGTTTTTCACCTGATTTACGCAATTCTTTGATTAATTTCGCAGGCGCATTAGCGACTTCTGAAAACATCATTGTAGACGCTCCTTTAAGCGTTCCAAAGATTTCTTCTTCATCAACACCAGCTTCGATTAATGCTTTCTTGATTAAAGTGTTTTTTACAGCTTTAATCTCGATGCCTTGTTCAAAACATTTACGACGAATGTTATTCACTTTTTCAACTGACAACTCAGCAGTATCGGTAATGTAGAAGTTACCGTAAGATTTAATCTGTTCGGCCAAAGCTAGAACAATTTCTTGTTTTTCTTCTTTTCTCATGATTAAATACCTGCTACTGATTTAGTCTCAATATGAATACCAGGACTCATAGTTGAGGAAATGTGAATACTTTTAAAGTAAGTTCCTTTAGCTGCAGATGGTTTCAAACGAGCTAGAGTTTGTAATACCTCTAGTGCGTTATCATATATCTTATCTGCATCGAACGACGCTTTACCAATAGAAGTATGGATGATACCGGTTTTGTCAACTTTGAAATCGATCTTACCACCTTTTACATCTGTTACAGCTTTACCAACTTCTGTTGTAACTGTACCAGTTTTAGGGTTAGGCATCAAGTTTCTTGGACCTAAAATACGACCCAATTTACCAACTTTAGCCATAACACTAGGCATAGTAATAATGATATCAACGTCAGTCCAACCACCTTCAATTTTGCTGATGTAATCATCTAAACCTACGTAGTCTGCACCTGCCGCTTTAGCTTCTTCTTCCTTATCAGGAGTACATAAAACTAAAACACGAACAGTTTTACCAGTACCGTGAGGTAATGTTGCAATACCACGAACCATTTGATTTGCTTTACGAGGATCTACGCCCAAACGAACGTCGATATCCACAGAAGCATCAAATTTGGTCAATGAGATTTCTTTAACTAAAGCCGAAGCTTCTTTCAAAGAGTATGCTTTACCAGCTTCAATTTTGGATAGTGCCGCTTTTTGATTTTTTGTTAATCTAGCCACTTTTCTTAAATTGATTTCTTAATTAATTGTTCCAAGGAGCATTACCTGATACAGTAATACCCATACTACGTGCTGTACCAGCCACCATTTTCATAGCAGCCTCTACAGTAAATGCATTTAAATCAGGCATTTTATCCTTAGCGATTGTCTCAACTTGTTCCCAAGTGATAGCCGCAACTTTTTTACGGTTAGGCTCGCCAGATCCACTTTTTAATTTCGCAGCGTCTTTCAACTGAACTGCTACCGGTGGAGTCTTGATGATAAAATCGAATGATTTATCAGCGTAAACTGTAATGACAACAGGCAATACTTGACCTGGTTTGTCTTGCGTACGAGCGTTGAACTGCTTACAGAAATCCATGATATTCACACCTTTAGCACCTAATGCAGGTCCTACTGGAGGTGAAGGATTCGCAGCTCCGCCCTTAACTTGTAATTTTACTAACGCACTGACTTCTTTTGCCATTTTGTTTTGAATTTAATTTTGTTAAATGTCTGTTAGTAAGTTGGAAGCAAATAACGTAACATTCATCGGCCAGGACGTAACACCCCAACCGAGGTGCAAAGTTAATAAGAAGATTTGAATCCTGCAAGTATCTAACTTTTAATTTTTCAGGAATTTATACTTTTTTTAAAAAGCTGGCATCCATTCGTTTATTTTTCAAATATATCACCGACCGCCTTATTCACCCCGAGCATAAAAGCCATCAAAACTATTTACCAATACAATAAAAAAAACACTAATAACCAACATATATATCATGTATTTCATCGGGTTAGGTTTCAATTTTTGATAATTCGACCGTAAGCCCCGATAAGGCTACTCTCTAATTTTTAAAATATTTCCCAATTGATCTTTAATCCCTTTAGGCAAAGCGGGGATTCCGTAGCTATCGAGATCATTCCAATAAGTGTTCCGATAATTACTGCTTCCTTTCAGAAATATACTTTTTGCAAATTGCTTTTTGTATTCAGTAAATTGGTCTTTGGTGATATATTCCTTTTCAAGCACATAAAATTCTTCATATGACTCTATCGGAGTATATTCAGCTTGGCTCTTTTTCTTAACGCTAGCAACAGCTGACCTCACGACACTGACCAAATGATCCATTGTTAAATTATCCAGATTTACATTCGCATACGTTTCTATCGTTACGCCACTATGTTGACGCCCCTGTATTTTAAATATCCTCTGATCTATTACAGTCCCCGGCGCTACCCGATTAAGATACACCTGCCCTTTTCCCTCCTTCGAAACTTGTACAAAACCCATGTTTGTACTCCCCTGTTTTATAAACCGCCGACCATTATCCTCCTCCAACCGAAACCCTTTCGGCAACTGATGGGCGATCGAAGTACTTTTTAAATTGATCACGCTTGGGTTATAGGAAAAAAAAGTTCCCATCTTGTCTGCGAGGTCCTGCGTAGCAACTTTATTTTCAAAAATCCGGTACTCTTTCAAAATAAACCGGACCTTTTCTTTCTTATTCTTTAGTGGAATATAATACGCTATTATACCATCGACAAAATATCCCATCTTATTATTAAGTGAAGCAAGGTTCCGAAAATACCCTTTTAAAACAACATAGTCAGTCTTGGTCCGATCACCTATCGCGACTTCATCAATCTTAATTGAGCGGGAAACCATTTTGATCTTGCCCATCGTCTTTACTTCCGAAAAAGGCACCATCAAACTACTATAGGCAACATGCTGAAAAGTTAGATTAACGGTCTTTTCCTGTTTCAACGAATCCAACACAACTTCTCCGGCTATATTTGTTGCACCAAGTAAGCTACCGTTATCCGCATACAGATTGACACCACTTATAGGTTCCTGTGTTAGGCTATCAATGACTTTAATTTGTGCATTGGTCAAAACAGAAATCATCATTAGTATCCCGATAATAAACCCTATTCTTATTTCATATTTCATTTCAGTCCTTTTTATTTGTCTTTTATTAATTATGGATTAACAGTATCCGATAATCTTCTATAATTCTACTTATTTATTTCTAGTTCTATTATACCCTTCATTAAATGCTTCAATAAGAGCGCTACTATTCATGATAACATAAATAATGAAAGTAAGCACCGCTACTACCGCTACAAATTTTAAAAGCTTCTTAATTTCCATAATTATTTAGATTTAAGTACTGTTCCAAAAATAGACATTATGAAATAGTTGTACCACAACCTGTGGTTATATAGCGACAAATTTAACGCGAACTATCAATTAATCAATTGAAGGTTTTCACCAAGTTGTTTTGCCAGTCCATCGTTGATCGCTGGAATATGATAGTCTTCCAACTTCTCCCAAAATCGTATCTTATAATTGCTTTTTTGGGGCGTTGTGTAAATACTCTTCGTCAAGCCCTTTTGATTGGATTTATATTCCTCTTCCGTTATATACCCATTCTCCATGACATAAAATTCATTAAGTATCTCACAAGGGATATGGCCGTATTCCTTTTTGCGTTTTAAAGACGCAACAATATTTTGGTAAAGGGCTGTTAAATTGAAAGGCGTCATGCTGTTTAATTCGGTTGCATTATAATTTTCAATTGTAACCTCGTGAAACGTCTTCGCCTCTAGGCTAAAAAGTTTTTCATTCACTACAGTATCTGGCAACACCTTATCCAAATACAATTGAACATTACTTCGATCAGCATCTGTCGTCAGGTGCCCTACCTCATTTCCTTTTTTCAACAAGCGAATACGGCTAGACGTATCGTTTTCCTTAACGAGATCATTTAATCGATCCGCTAATTTTCTATTATCTATTTCCGTAATCCTAGGAATCTGGAAGAAAGATCGCATTTTTGCATTATAATCCTTAGCGACAATAGAATCTACAAACACACGATAATCAATCAATCTATATTTAGGTTTACCCTTCTTCAACGGAATATAAAACTCTACAATTCCGTCCGAAAAATACTTATACTGATGATCAAATGTCTCTAGGGAGCGGAAATACCCTTTCAATACCACGACTTCTTTTGACTTTGCCGTAACAGTGACTTCTTTTAAGACTTGAGGTCTTGACTCCAAAAAATATAGTTGTTTATCGTCCAGCGATACTAATGAAAAGGTTTTGTTTTCATAGGAGATATGTTGTACCGTAACTGCTAATGGTAGTTTTTGCTTCTTCACTCCATTATCGAGAAACTGAGTTACACCAGTTTTATCTGTAAATCCAATCAATGTCCCTTTTTCATTGTAAATATTTAATGAGGGAATTGGCAACTTATTCTGAGCGCCGACAAACTGTATCTGAGCTTTGCATAATAGCCCGGCTAACAAACAGATCAGAATAAATGTAAATTTTAGTTTCATATGCATAGTCAACCTACTAAAAGGCTACTATATTGGCCATGCCTGTAGCGCAACTCATTATTTTTATACCTATATTTTCATGAGAACGGCTATAAAGCTCACCAATAGATGTAAACCCAATCCATAGATAAAATCAATTACTATCAAGCTATAACCTTTTGCTCTAAGTAACGAGATCAAGCCCTTTTCACGAGAGAGGTGTTTAGCTCCCACGGCAATAAAGCAACCCTGGTCTTTAATCAAATTCGGAATAATCGTTGTCCAGTTTATATTCAGAATTCTGTTAACTTTACTTTGTTCGTAGCATACATCTTTTATAAAGCTCAACTATTTAGACTTCGCTCAAATAGAGCAACATTTTGGCTCCAATCAGAAACACCATTATAAAATGTACAATGTAGCTTATCCCCCATCAATTTCGACTATTTTTTTGGAAATCGATTACTGCACGCCAAAATTTTCTTATCTAAAATATTGATGGATAAAAACCATTAGATTAATAATAGCATGTAGCAATGTGGTATGCCAAAGTCCTGAACCTTTATTCTTAAACTCCATAATAAAAAAGAATAAGACTAAATTTATACCCATCAAAAAAGTATAAATGAAATAATAAGAGCTATATAAATGAGTCAAAGCGAAAAGAAGGGCAGAAATTAAAACTATCCATATTTTTTTCTTTTTAAAAAAAACATATGTAGACAGAAGTTTTACGGGTATAAATTGAAATAGTAATGTCTCAAAAAATGGCCCTAAAATTAGTGCATATATGAATATTTTCAATATACTTTGATCTCGAGTTACCGCATTTGAAACCGATTCAAACTTGAATAAATCAATAAGTATTACGTGACACAAAACATCAATACTCAGATAAGAAACTAGCATAAGAGTATATAAATAAAGCACAGGTAATTTCAACAATCGATTTATATATTTTGACATGTATTTCCTTTTTGATGAAACTGTATGATAAGTCTATATGGATAAACCTTTACAACAGTAAGTTATGAAAGAATAATTTAACCAGCTAAAACGGACAATTTTCACATCGTAAATTGTCCGTTTTTCATTTTAGATAGTGATCTTAAGCGACTTCATAAGTTATAAATTAAAACTTTAAGGCATAACTACACCTAACATATAAGGTCTTACCCGTAACGGTTCTTTGCAATGAGCATATGGGGTGAGCATTTTCCAAATAATTCCAAACTTTATAGATTTGAAACCTTGCTTCGCAAAGGATACGAATACAATACCATGAATCAATTCATTAAGAACGACACCGATAATAATGACAATGCCATAAACCCATCATGCATTCGAAACTTTATTATATAGGCGATCTTTAATTGCCGCCAGCTCTTTCTTTAGATCCCACAATAAATAAAAGGGCACTCCATATAAAACGATGAGACCATCGAAAAACAATAAGCGTATCCTATCAAGGTACTATACTTCCTTTATCTCAAAAAATAACAATCCTAATCAATTGCCGTCAAGCTATAACCTTTTGCTCTAAGTAACGAGATCAAGCCCTTTTCACCAGACAGGTGTCCAGCTCCCACAGCAATAAAGCACCCCTGGTCTTTGATCAAATTCGGAATAATCGTTGTCCAGTTTACATTCCGCCCTGTCAAGAGCTTTTCTTTCTGTTCGACAGACATCCATGTAGGATCCTCAATCAATGCAGTTAATTCTTTGAGGTTTTCATTTTTATAGGCATTGACCATTCTGGCCGTTAGAGCGGGATATTTATCCAACTGCAATACCCAGTCCATAAATAACTTTGGCGTAATCAAGTCTTTCAATAACCCGAATTGATAATCAGCTGTTTCAAGTTCGCCAATTGTTTTACCCTGAGCGGAGGCCAGAGCCGATAGCTCAATTTCATATGATTTCAACTTTGTTGGATCAGGACAATTAAAGCCTTTCATTGAAAATAAGGAAGCCATTGTTACCGGTGAAACATGATCCAATAATTTAATTGAAAGCTGCTGTGCCAACAAGACGCTATCCATTTTACGCACTTCGCTATCGGTAAAGTTTTTAATAAAACTAGGGTCAGGTACGGCAAATGCCTGTAGGACCTCCATATTTTCAGGTTTCGACAGATCCACTTCAAATACGACTTTCTGACTCGAATTAAGCGCATCCAGGCATTTTTGTTTGATCTCAAAATCATCAGGGCACAACATGTGGATCGTACCAAACAGATAGGAATCTTGTTTAAGTCCATTTCCCGAGATTTTCCACAGCATCGAATTCCCCTGCGCAAAACCACTAAAAGTGATTATAAAAAAAAGTAATAGAAGAATAAAGTGTTTTTTCATCCGTTTAAATTTAAGGTTTTTATTTATTTTTGGCCGCATTAAAACCATCTTCAAATCCTCGAATAAATTCGCCGACATTAGATAGCAGATAGACACAAAATGCCAGAATAGCTATTATTACTACAAATAATAAAATTGTTTTAGTTTCCATAAATATTTAGATTTAGTTACTGTCCCAAAAATAAACATTAGGATATATCTATATTACAATGGTGAGGCTAAAGGAAAAATTAGGAAGTTAAGAATTTATCACACAAGTATTTAGACTAGAATCTCAGCTCAAATATCGTTTTGTAATCACAAATCCGCTGGATTAGTAACCTTTTTCAAAATAAAGCAACCTCCCTCAGTAGGATGATCAAGTACCAGGTTATCTTTATTCTCTTTATAAATTAAATTTAAAATCATGAAATCTCCGACTGCCGCACCAGAGAAGAAAATTGCAAAAAATAAAAGTGGTAAATTTCCAGTAAAAATTGAATAAATCGCGGGTAAAAAGCCAACAAGGAGAAAAGGCATAACTACACCTAACATATAAGGTCTTACCCGTAACGGTTCTTTGCAATGAGCATATGGAGTGAGCATTTTCCAAATAATTCCAAACTTTATGGATTTGAAACCTTGCTTCGCAAAGGATGCGAATACAATGCCATGAATCAATTCATGAAGAACGACACCGATAATAATGACAATACCATAAACCCACCATGCATTCGAAGCTTTATTATATAGGCTATCTTTAATTGCCGCCAGCTCTTCCTTTAGATCCCACAGTAAACAAAAAGGTATCCCGTATAAGAGAATGAAAACAGCGAAAAACAACATGCCTATCATGTTAGCTTTAGACATACTAATCAATCTCGGCTCTACAACAAACCCTGGATAATCTATTAATTCATTCATTAATTTTCTCACATTATTCTCATCAACTACTCTTCAATTGCCTATAGCACAAGTCAAAACACCATTACTTTCTTTGAACTAGGGTAGAAAAAGTAATAATGTCTTCAAATTATATTTATAGAAGATGCTTTTCTCCTATAAATTTATACCATAGTTTATTCTTATAGCCTGCGATTCATCATTATTTAGTGGTATTAATTTATATACGGGCTTTATTTTTTTGATTATGTGCAACCATTGCACGGATAAGTAGCAAAATTAGAAAAATTCGATAGCCAAATATAATAATCAAGTTATGACTTTTTACTAACAACATAATTTAAATATCTTAATTTAAAGCCCAATCCAATGGAATAATTCTTATATTCACAACTTTTTAATAATTTCAATATCATGCTACTCTCCCCTTTTTTACTTATTTTGGGCCCATATATAAATAAAATGTTAACATTAATAGAAAACCGAAACCTAATAATTCACGTGTGCATTTCTTTCATATCTGGAAACTGTAAATAAGATAACGCCAAACAAGATACTCCTAATCAGAAGACTTGCAAACCCTCCTTCTATCCCATAATTTCCTCCCAACCAATAATCATTGGTTGGCAAAATAAGACTATATAAACCACTTTTTGTTGTTCCACTCATTGGAAGTGAAAATAACCATTGAATATAATTCCAACCGAAGTGTAATCCAACAGGATAATATATAGATTTCGTATGAATATAAGCATATGCATAAATTATACCACCTAGAAAATGGGAAGCAAATGCTGTGGTCGTAAAATGAGAATTTCCTAGATGACATGCAGCAAATAACACAGCGGAAATTATTACTGATTTTTTCTTATTAAAAAATCTACTCAACCCGCGAATCAAATAATACCGAAAGACAATCTCTTCAAAAAAAGCTGTACAGATACATATTAGAAAGATATTAAATTGATCAGACATGGTAATAGTATTGGAGGCTATATCTAAGCCAAACAATAGAAAAAACACAATCAATATAATACTTGATTGTAAAGTACCAAATATTAAAAGTTTTATTTTTTGTTTCAATAAATCAAAATTAGGACGAACCTAAGTAGTAAAGTACTTAGGTTCTTACGTAAAATAGTTTTTATTTTCAAAGCACTAAATTACCCATGAATTGCTGTAGGGCCACCAATGGATCCATCTAGATCTCTCTGTTGAGCCTGAAAAAATCGACCTAAAACCCAAAAAAAAGCTTCTGTCATACCATCTCCACCGTTTACTTCAATAATCTCAGAATTAGTCAATTCTGTTAGTTCTATTTTGTTCATAAATTTACAAGTTTATAAAGCTTCACCATTTATTCCTCTTTCAAATGCAGCAACGTTTTGTCTCCAATCAGCAACGACATTATATAAAAATGTCCCCAAAGCAGCTTGCCACCATCCCCCATCAATTACTTCCATTTCTTTCGCATCCATTTCCTGAACACCGAAACCTTTTAAATCTAATGTATTCATTTTTTTGATTTATAAAAAATTAGTCCCTACTCTATTGTTAGCCTTTTCGGATTCCTGCTCTATTGATCAACACTACTAAATTACTTTTGCTCAATGCACAAAAAAAGCATTCAGAAAATGATTTGAAATAAAATTATCACCCGCATTTGCTTGTCTCATCTGATTTAAATCCAGCAAATGAATATTTTCCTGCTGAACCTCTACCTTGATTTGGATTGAATAGTCTTTTTCATAGTAATACGTATTAAGCGATCTATCAAAAGTAATTGGAGCACCAATATCTCTAAGATATTCAATAATACGGGCCAATCGTGACACAGAAAGCCCGAGGCGGACTGCTAGTTCTGACTGCGTCCCCGTCCTTCTTTGGCGGATCAACTTGTCCAACAAATTAATCCGATCTATATATTGAAATAGCTTCATAATGATTTTAATTTATCGATCCATAAATCTGATAGCGCAGCATGAGCTGATTGAACACCACAGTATATTTGCTGCGGATCGTTTCCGACTCCGCTTTAATCAAATTACTTTTACTCGTATTGACATCATAGATCGATGCCTTGCCCGCTTCAAAACTCCGCAAGGTGTAATCCAAAGATTGCGCTGTTGCCGTGCTCGCTTCTACCGCAATACCATATTGCTTTCTGTTCTCATCCAATTCAAGCAATAGCTTATCTAAGATCTGCTGCTGAGCAAACTTTTCATTATCAATCGCCAATTGTATATTTTGCTGGTTCAAGTCGATCTGCTTCAACTGACGTTTTGTTTTTCCTTTGTTGAAGATGGGCACCGAAACCGTCACAGCGAGCTGCTGGGCAAAATTGTCTTTACTCTGTACAAAAAAAGATCGCGTATTGTCCGCTTTAAAAGCATTGAAATAGGTACTCCCCAAACCAGCGGATCCTTTTACCGTCGGAAATAACGCTGCTTTAACCAACTTGGACTCGACCTCAAGTCCAACAGCTTGACTTCGAAACTTAGCAAATACCGGATTATGCAAATAAGCTTCTTCCCGCAGGTTGGATACATCCGAAAAAGTATGCTCTTGCAGAAGATCACTCTCCGCTACTGGGACAGCCAGTTCTAGGTTACTATAGTCCGAGTAGTTCATCAGTTGGGCTAGTTTAAGCAAGGACTGCCGTCGATCTTTGTGATATTGCTGATATTGCTGCTTCTCTCGTGCCAGATTGGCTTTTGCTTCGGCAACTACCGATACAGCTGTTGCCCCTACCGCCGTACTTTTCTGGGCCTTATCCAAGAGTTGCTGTGAAAACTGCATGGCCGAATCCTGTGAGACCAGCAGTGCCTGAGCCAGCAAGGTCTGCAGATAGGCTTCCATCAGCTGAACGGTAAGATTCCGTTTCAATATCTCTTTTTCGATATGTTCCTGTTCCGCTTCGGAAGCAGCTTTCTTGGCCTGGTTTCGAAAATAGTTATATTGGTATAGGGTCAGCTCCGCATTGATCCCCATGTTGCTATTCAGGTTGTCATTGCGCCGAATCGTACCAAACACATCCTGTGATGATCCAAAAGTGGTATAACCATTTGCGTAGCCGCTCACACTTGGCAAGCGTTCCCGCACTGCCATTTCCTGATCCAGCACTTTTATCTTAGCCTTGATGTCCTGCTGTTTGATCGGCAGATTATGAGCCACAGCATAGTCGATACAATCCTGTAAAGTCCAGGCTCGCTGCGCCAATACATTCGTAGATAACAGTATGTTTATAGTAATAAACCAACACTTTATCCTACTTCTTTGATAATTGTTCATCATTGAATAAAAAACAACAGTTAGTTTAACACGATCGATTGCTTTTTCCACATATCCTTATAGGCAGACTCTTGGGCTAACAACTGATTATGCTCCCCTTGTTCGATCAGCACACCATCTTTAAGCACCATAATGGTATCGGCCTCGGCAATCGTACTCAACCGATGGGCAATCACAATCATCGTCTTACCCGAATCTTTAAAGCGACGGAATGCCCGCTGGATTACCTGTTCTGTTGAAGTATCCAAAGCCGAAGTCGCTTCGTCTAAAATGAGAATATCCGGATTGCGGTATAATGCTCGTGCAATGGCAATTCGTTGTCGCTGTCCACCGGATAGCATGGATCCATTTTCACCCAGCTGGGTTTCAAAACCAGCTGGAAGCTTTTCAATAAAAGACATCATGTCCAATTCATTGACTACTTGCAATAGCCGCTGAAAATTGGGAATATCTTCTCCGACGGCAATATTGCTAACGACGTTACCCGAAAAAAGATCGATCTGCTGGGGCACAATGGCAATGCGTTCCCGAAGTGAACTCTTCGAAATATAGTTCAGATCGTATTGACCGATAGAAATCTTGCCTTCCTGTAGTGGATACAGCTGCTGAATAAGTGCTCCCAGCGTAGTCTTCCCGCTCCCACTCTCCCCGATAACGGCCGTCATCTTGCCTTGTTGTATCCGGCAACTAAAATTTCGGAATACCTCTACCCGTGATCCGTAAGAAAAACGAACATGATCAAAAACAATATCTCCAACCAGATCCGAAGTAAGCTGTAATTTTTCTTCTGATTCTTCCCGCTCCAGATCCATGATTTCAAACAAGCGATCTGCTGCAATCAATGCATTTTGCAGTGTCTTATTCATGCCAATCAATTGCGTCACTGGCCCAGTAAAATAACCGATCAAAGCGTAAAATGAAAGTAGTTCTCCCGGCGTGATCGTACGTTCGATCACATAGTATGAGCCAACCCACAAGAGGATAATGGTAAATAACCGTGACAACAACTCGCCAGAGGTGCTGGAAAACAAGCCATTCATCACCGAGGCATAAATGGTTTTCAATAAATGCGAAAACCGATTGTCTGTACCGCTATTAAAATAAGTTTCAATGCCAAACTGCTTGATAGTCTTGACCGAATTGAGCGATTCGACCAGATGAGATTCCAGTTCGGCCCCTTCTTCCATCATCCGGCGCTCTACTTTTTTGTTCAGTTTATTGGAAAGCCAATAGACCCCTAGATAAAAAGGGATAACGAGCAGCATGATCAAGGCCAGCTTCCAAAAATAGGTAAACATAAGCGCAAAGGAAAAGACCACGATCAACACATTGACGACAGCTTGTATCGCCACATCATTGATAAAAGCACGAATTTTGACTGCATCGTTAACCCGCGATATAATCTCGCCCACTTTCATCGTATCAAAGAAGCGTTGCGGAAGGCTCAGCAAGTGTTTATAGTAACCTAAAATCAGATATTTATCGATCCTTTGCCCCGTCTGCAGGACCATCACACTCTTCAATGTACCAATGAGCAACTGAAAAATCAGAATGACCAACATACCGATCGAAAGAAGGTTCAATAAGCGCACATTGCCATCGACCAGTACATAATCGGTAATTTTCTCAATGTAAAACGATGTTGAAAGCCCCAGCAGCGTATACACAGCAGCTCCCACCAGTGCCTGAACGATCACCGAGCGATGCGGCCGGATCAGATTCCAGAATCGCTTGTAAACAGCGATCTTCTCATTTTTCTGTTCAAAATATTCATTGGGTTCCATTAAGATCAACACCCCAGTCCAAATCTTCTGAAAGGCCTCAAATGTATATTTCTCCACTTTTCCCAAGCCAGGATCCATCACCGTAATTTTATCCTTTTCCACCTGATAGATCACTACATAATGCTGGAGCTGCTCTTTGAGCACAACATGGGCAATTGCTGGCAAAGGTATCTGCGGAATAGCATCTATACCGCCTTTTACTCCTTTGGCATTAAAGCCCATCTGCTGTAACCCTTGCACCATACCCAATACATTGGTACCACGTGTATCGGTATGACAATATTGTCTGATCTTTGCGATGGGGATATGTGTACCATAATAGCCCGCAATAGAAGCCAGACAGGTCGCCCCACAGTCACGGATATCGTGCTGCTTAATGCAAACAGGAGATTTTTTCATTACAAATTTACTGTTGTCAGATTAATAAAGAAGTTTTTATAACGTGCTCGTTTTAGCGCCAAGATTTGGATTGAATAGGTCATCAGCCCGATCGAACAGGAGCTGCCATAACGTACGATCCAAAAGGTAAAACCGTGCATTGAATGTATTTCCCTTTCCTACAAAGGCCTTATTCCCATTGGGGAGGCTCAGGAAGTTTTGATCCATGCGGCACCTGACCTTAAAAAAAGATCCTTCTTGTTGGTCGCTTATCAGATTGTAGTCAATATCATGTACTGTCCCCGATAGAAACCCCCATTGGTTATAATTATACGTATCCATCTGGAATTTGACCGATTGATCCTTTTTGATATAGCCGATGGATTTGGCTGGCACCAAACATTCAGCTATAAGCTGATCCTCTGGCGAAATTTCCAAAATATCCTGTCCCTGCACGAGCTGTCCTCCTTTTTGATATCCTTTAAAATTAACCACTGTACCTGTTATGGGCGCTCGAACAATATAATTTTGACCATCAATCAAGATAGACTTTTTCTCGGACGACAGCGACTGTGCTTTCTGTTTCAGTTCGACCAACTTAGCGCTCCATTGCGCCATCTGCTGCTTCCGTATCGTCAAAAACTGATTTTCAAGTTGTTCAAAAGAGTATTGCGTTTTATCAAGTTCTGCTTGGGACACCACCCCCTGGCTGAATAGCTGATTATGTCGGTCCAGTTCACGGCGTGCTAAGGTAAGCTGCGACTGTATTTCAGACATACGTTGTTCCATGGACAGATATTCCAATTGATATTGTCCACTTTGCAGACTTTTTGCCCTACCATCAAGAATAAGTTTTAGATCAGCGATTTGCCTCGCATAGTCATCCGTTAAACCCTTATTTAGAGACAATTTATTTTCCAGAT
The DNA here is from genome assembly GCF_964277905.1 of uncultured Sphingobacterium sp. Taxonomy (NCBI): domain Bacteria; kingdom Pseudomonadati; phylum Bacteroidota; class Sphingobacteriia; order Sphingobacteriales; family Sphingobacteriaceae; genus Sphingobacterium; species uncultured Sphingobacterium sp. The sequence continues at coordinate 354,203 of NZ_CAXYKD010000001.1, read as the reverse complement.
CTTCGGAAACAATGATTAGTAGTGTATCCCCCTGTTTTACCTGCTGATTGTTGCCTACTATACGGTTGTCAATAATACGGCCACTGACCAAGGATAGCATCTTTGTATTCTCCATCGTAGGCCTGACGATTCCCTGTGCTGAAATTGAAATCGGCACTTTGATAAGCGGTAATAATATCAACCCTATAATTATAGCCACTATCAGCAGCAGGTATATAATATTTGTTCTTTTCATCTTGGTTTTAATCAACAATACAAAACTGTCTATTGTTGATTAAATCCACCACAACCTGAGGTTGTATTTTTAAATTTTCATCAAAATCTGTACTTGACACCCACCGCACTATATCCAACTAAATTCTTAAAAGATTGAAAATTTTCAATTCCATTTTGATTATTAAAAACAGACAAAACAGCGTTGTTTTTAAAACCTAAATTCTGCAACATGTTTTCACAAGTCAATATCAGTTCTAGCTTTTGACTAATGATATATACCGAGGAAAGATCTATATCCATAAACTCGCGCCGTTGATCAACACTATTTATAACGCTATATTTAAGCATTGTCTTCCATTCCGTCCTTTTATGATTAAATTTTGGCCCCAACAAAATCATTAGTGAGTTCTGATCCGTTAGAAGTCCATCTTGATAACCATACCGTGTATAATCGTTTTTGAGGGTCATAGAAATGTTGATCGCTCCTGAGGAAAAAGAATTTAGATTTAGCATATAACCATGATTCCGCTGCTTAATCTGCGATTCTCCAGCACCCGAAAACTGATAAGAGCGGTTGTTCTGATAGTTATAGAACAAGGAAACATTCATAGGAAACTGATCTTTAAAAAGATTTTGTGCATAAGAGACATCTAGCCCTACATTTCGATAACCCTGAACCAATTTCAAATTTCTTAAAAGCGGAAAAGTCATGTCAATAAATTGTACCAGCGCTTTTTCACTGTGCTGTCTATAGAGATTTATTCTAAAAGATTGCCCTTTAAATGGAAAATCATATAAATAGCCGAGCTTTACTGTATTGATTGCATAAATATCATGCAGCAATTGATGGTTTCCAAGTATTGTCTGATCATAAGAGATTACGCGCTGGCTTAGCCCTGATTTGACGTCAGGTGCTTGGGTAGTTCTTCCCCAATTAAAAATTAAACGATTTTTCTTAAATCGATCCAAAAAGTAATCCAAATTAATGTTAGCCAATAAAAAAGTAGAAGTAGATATAGAATCAAATACTTCGATTCTTTGACGCTGCAAGGCTATTGTACTACGAAGGTTAAAGCGTTTTAAATTGAAATTTGCTTCTGTGCGAGCTATATATCGCGTTTTGGCTTGGTTAATATTATCAGGAATAAAGCTATTATGTATATTACTATAAGATAATTCATAGACAAGTGTATTTACTTTTCCCAAAAGCTGTCTCAAATTAGTATGCAATATACTTTCATTGCTTGAAAATTTAATATTCTGTTTATTCCGATTAGTCTGCTCTTTCGTTGTCTCTAAATATTGAAGTTGCCAAGTATCTCTTGAAATCTCATTTTTCCAGTCCCAGCCCATATTCCAGGCTAAGGCATTATTTATCTTGGTCTCATAAGTCAAACGATTTGATAAAATATTGCTCCTCTGCTCCGTCATCTCTCCGAGATTAAAAAGCTCCTTTGTTTGAGGATATATTGATTCGTAACTTCCCTCTCCTTTCAAACGGTCTTGATAACTGGAAAAGATATTTTTGGCAATACTACTTTCACTCAATTTATATCGGAAATTCAACATAGTACCGATCATTCTAGCGCGCAAACTATCCGTACTATTTTTTTCATAAAGATTATTTCCTAAAAATCTGGAATTCTCTTCAGAGAGTCGGATGGACTTCAAATAATTTAAATTCAGAACCGCTTGTAATGAATATCGCTCCGTGTTCTTTTTAATCATTGTCGCATTCAATAAGCTAGATTCATTATTTAGCGTAATGTCCTTCGTATAAAATACCTTCTTATTCTGAGAGGAATAATAACTTGAAGCGACATTGTTAGAACGTATTGCGCCTGCATAATCCTCACTCGACCAGTCCTTATCAAAGACATTATTGATATTCGTCAACGAAAACAAAGAAAGATTGTCGCCAAAATAAAAGAGAAAGGGTTTAAATTTATACTTATTCTTATAGCCTAGAAATGCTTCCACATTTCCTTTCAATATATTCGTAAAACTATCTTTCACCTTTAGATCCAACACTTTCTCTTCATGCTCATTGCCAAGATTGACACGAAATGGATCCTGATAATTGGCAATCACTCTTATGTGATCTAACATTCCAGATTCCATGTTCTCCAAAGCTATTTTATTTTGAAACTCGAAGACTTCTTTACCATTGATCAGAATTTTATTAATCTCTTTCCCACCATGCACGATTTTGTAATTTTCATCGACTTTGAATCCAGGAATCCGTAATAAAATCTCTTTCAGATTGTCTCTATCTTGAAGATTCAAAGCCTTAAGATTATAGACCGTCGTATCATTATTAAAGGACGCAAAGCCTTTGTTCATATTTACCAATACTTCATCCATGCGAATAGACTCATCGCTTAGCATGATCACTGCAGGAAAATCAGATGCTTTACTCACTTTAGTTCGAAAAGTTTGAAAAGACATAGATCTCACCTTTAGTATGAACGGAAATCCATCTTCACGCAAACGGTATCTGCCTTTGTCGTCCGTCGTCATATAGTGCAGCATACGATCAGAATCCTGTACACTATAGAGACTAATTATTGCTCCTGAAATCGGATCTCCACTGGTTCGGGAAACTACACGACCATCAAGCAGCTGAGCTGAAGCACAATAACAAGAAAAAATGAAGAATAAAATGAAGAAAATACCCGACCAAAACCTCATTTGTTGTCCTAATCAATAATATTTTCAGTTTTCATCTTTTTTAGCAAAGGGGCTACCTGTTCTCTATACTTGGCGTAAGAAATACCAGTCTTTTTCTGAGCTGCATTCATTTGATTTTCGATATTCTTGGAAAATGCCTCTTTTGTTATTTTATCGATTTTGATAACATAGTAATCATTCTCCAACAAAACTGCCAAACCCGGAAGTTTAGCTCCGATATAGGGTCCAAAACTAATCGGATAATCTTCACAAAACCATACTACGGTATTGAAAGGATCATTCTTAAGGACCGCTTTACGGCAATTAAAATTGCCAACTTTCATTATTTCCTGTTTTACATCCCATTGTAATACTGCCGGCGAGTCTCGCACCTTAAATTGCTTACCGCGGAATAGATCTTCAAAATATAGGTTACCGGCCTGATCATAAAAAGAGAATAAATGTTTGAATGGGGGAGGACCATCCAATCCAATTTCTTTCTGTTCCAAGAGGATTGATCTACCCTTGGATACATCAACATACAATGCATATTGCACTTCGAAACCCTCAATCAAATCTTTATATCCTTGCAAAAACACTGGATCATTTACTTCTTGCTCCAATCTCGCATTGAGAGAAGAGGAAAGTAATGTTCCTTTATAGGTAATCTTATATTGATTTTGCGCAACACAAAGTAACGCATATATACAAAAACTAAACGATAACAATATTTTTTTCATATGTTGATTTTTTCACGAATAGAATACTAATCGCAGCCAAAATTATATAAATAAGATTAAGAGTTAAATGTTCCTTGAATGGTAATTGCGCCATAATACCACCACAGCCGCAGGAAGGATAAAAATAGTATAATTCTAATATAATAATATAGAGGGTATAAACTGAAAAAAGAAGAATAGTCAAATAAAATCCTATTTTTCGATAGGCCAATAAGAAGAAAGCAACAATCAACTCCGCAACGATCACAGCTATCGCAAAATACTTCACGGAATTTACATAAAACAAATTAGTTCCAACTAATGTATCCATGAAAGTTTCAAAATTTTTAATCTTTTGATATACAGAAATCATGAGTAACACAAAAAGCCCAAATTGTATAACCGATACAATAAAATATAAAAGATATCTTTTCATAAAGTTATTTTTTGAAAAATAACGTAATCTTGGCATAAAGACCAGACCTATATTTATCCCCAAATATTAAGCTAAACTTATCAGCCGTTAAATGATTGGTGAAGATGGGATAAGAATATTGACTGATATCAAAATCAAAATTGAGCTTAAAGCTATCTTTATATTTTCCTTCCACGAGATCATACCGATCATAAAGTATATAACTATTTTTAGTACTGATAATATTTGTCCGTACATACAAAATATTGTCAAAGATCTCTAGACCTTTATACAACCCTTCCAGCTGTATATTGTATGCCTTATTGGACTTCCCCTTAAAATCAAAGGTATCTATAGTGGTAATTTCACGAACAAATCTTCCGTCTTGATCAAATTCATAAAAGCTTGATCGATTATCGAACACATACAGTATACGATCTTGGAATACATAAAATTTACCACCATAGACACCAGGGTCTCCATTAACGGGATCTTTAGTCTCAATTGCTTTTATCAATGTTTGAGTTTGTTGCAAGGTATCAATAAGGTAAAAACCCAATTTTTCATCCTTTACTCCTGTGGATAGCAAAACATCTGGTTTCTTGCTGAGCTTGGCTGTACTAATTACAGTATATCCATCAAAATTGACAATATTCAATTTTTCAGAAACCAAGTTATACGTACCAAAACTTTTTCCTTTTGTAGATGAATTATAGAAATATATACTATGTTCATCTTGTCCTATAACCAATCCAAAGGGATATTTTTTTGATACGTCCATCGTATGATGTTCAAGATTAGCAACATCCCAATAATGAACTTGTTGATTACTCTCTTTGAGATAATACCGTTCCACACTGGAACTTGCTATTTGATATAGTTTATCACCAAAATCTGCAGGTTTTAATGATTTAGTATAAGGTACAGCCTCCAAATCATTTTGCAAATCACCGTAGATGGTCTTTCCTTCAATTTGAAGTGCATCACAAACAACAATATTTCGCTTTTCTAGTGCATTGAAGCTGCTTGGTGATTTTAAACCACAGGAAATCAACAACACTAAACTTGGTATTAACAATTGGATTTTCATTAGATGAATTTATATACTTAAATTTTACTGATTGTCTGAGGGTGTTGGTTGGGATTCCTCATCTGGCATTGGTTCAACATGAGAATTATCAGAACCTTTATAAACCAAACCCCACAGAATACAAGAAGATCCACTTCCAGGACAGATTCTAACACCATTGGAGGTAGAAGCATGGTCTTTCTCGTTTGTACCCGCATACGAATGCATAGACAAAAATACACATACCATAACACATAATGTGCTTATAGTTTTCACTAAAATAATTTTCATAAAAAATAGCTTAAATTAAATACAGCCTTGTAGCCCTTAGCTACAAGACTTGTTATAAAATAGAGTTAGGCTCCTGGTTCAGCTGGTGTATCCTGAGATTCGTCGTCCTTTCCAATTTCAATAAAGCCACTACCGTCGCCTTTTTCAATTGCACCCCAAAGAACGCAACCTTTGCCATCACCAGGACATACTTTCACGCCTGCATTTGATGCTTTCACCAAATCAATCTTAGAAATACCTACAAGAGTAAATATTACCGCCAATAAGGCAAGAGAATTTTTTTTTATTGTTTTCATAAAATTAAAAATTATTTATTGATTCCTACTCTATTTTAAAGCTTTTTCGGCAACTGCTTTTGTTGATCAACGATACAAATTTGGGCATTACCCATTACGTCCACCACAACCTGAGGTTGTATTTTAAAATTTATTAGATATTTTTGCGTGATTCACCAACAACTATAAATGAAATTTTTCGATATATTCCCAACTTTTGCCGAAGCCCCCTATTCCTATATTGTCGTACCGATTATATTGGTATGCAGCATCATTGGATTTTATAATAAATCGTTTTTCCATGCACTGATCCTGCACCCCTACGAGATAGCAAGAGGTAAGCGTATTCATACTTTGCTTACCTCGGCTTTAATTCATCGCAACTGGATTCACCTCTTGTTTAATTGTGTTGTGATTTTTGGACTAGGATATGATATGTTTGGTAATCTCCATCAAGAGTATGGTACTACAGTCGCATACATAGGTACAATAGCTAATTTTTTTCTTCTAATTATCCTCCCCAACCTCATTCAGGCATTTTCCAAAAAGAATGATTTTACATTTACCGCTGTTGGTGCGTCGGGTCTCTCCTTTGGATTATTTGGCTTTTCAGCGTTATTTTTTCCTTTACAAAAAACAACTAGCCATCTCTTTTCTTTTGTACAAAACACTACTCATAGCTGGATAGTAGGACTGGGGATACTTATACTATTGACTTTTGTAGGAAAATTAAAGAAAACAAATAAACAGTTGCACTTAGTGGCATATCTAATAGGTTCCATCGTTGCATTAGTGTTTAGACATACCTCAATAATTGAAATGTACCAAGCACTCTTTTAGGGTTAAGAAATTAACAGATCCCATATTGAGTCAAACCAGCTTCCTCTCTTCTCATCCTCCCTTTCCGACCCTCCACCTCCAATCTCCAACACTTCATTAGCATCCAACTCGCTAACATTAATTTCTTTTAATTTCTTTTCCATGATATCTCAATATTTATTTTCATCAAAATTCATGGAAAAGAGGCTGAGCCACCACAACCTAGGGTTATAGACTATAACTACAAGTTTTAACATCGAAAAACTTCACAACTTCAAGTTATATTTATTAAATTAGACCATTCGATAATTTGGGTATTTAAAAGAATGGCAAGAGAAGAAATCGGAACAATTATTAGGCAGAAAAGAGAAAGTCTCAGGATATCACAGGAAGCTGTTGCATTCGTTTTGGAGATATCACAGGCTGCCTATTCAAAAATCGAACGCAATGAGACTAAGCTAAAGGTAGAGCAGGTATACAAAATAGCGGATTATTTTGGTATCACGATCTATGAACTTTTACCACCCGCTCTGGCAAGTGACATCACAGGAGAGAATATATTTGGCTTAGTCTATCATTATAGCAAACTTGTTCTAAAGAAAATAATTGCTTTATTCCGAAAGAAACGATCTCAAGGTGAAATATAATCCCTAACTATACTTCGTCTTACTTTTTAATAGCTTTCAGCACCTTATCCAATACCGGATCTTTCCCCTTGATAACATCATCAACACTCCGTACGACAGGAACATCAGGCATGACACCCCGCCCCGCTTCGTTTACTTGATAATAAGGTTTGACATCCATTAAGCCGAAACGCCAACGTAGATGGGAGTTTGGCAGTTTCAGTACAGGAAGAACTCCCGCAACCGTGCCGCTAGCTGCACCACCAGTTTCCTCGCCCACAAACACAGCCCGCTTCCCAACTTTTAAATTTGTAGCAATTAAACTCGCTGCAGAAAATGTCCCGCCATCAATCAATACAAATAAGTCCCCGCGATAGCGATTACCTTTTGATTTTTCACTTTTACTCCCTGTAAGATGGGTATAATTCAGACGATCTTTGGAAAAGGTCTTTGTCCAGGATACAACCGCACTGGGTATGATAAATGGCGATAAAACGGGATAAGACCAGCCCGGCAATCCTTTTATCTGATAGAATGGCAACTTGAATTTTGAGGTGATCACTGCTGGCTGAGCAAATTGGTATTTATCCTCCTCTACCAGATAACTATACAGCTCCTTCACATCGAATAGACGCCCGCCCAGATTTCCACGAAGATCCAAGATCAGGTATTGTACCGAATTAAGCTCCAGCCGATCAAAAATCCTTCTGTAAGCTTCCTTTGGACGCCCATACGAAAAATCAACCACTTTCAATAAAGCAACACTACTATCGCCTTTGACAGGGAAAGAAAGCTGTTTGCTCATTCTTTTTAGATTGGCATTATACCCAAAGATTTTACGCTGCTTTTTTTGATCACTTTTCTTCTGATCAGGTTGGCTCACTTTTTTCACAACCGTGGTCCTTATCCCTGATTTAGCCTTTGTATCGACACTGTCGAACCTTCTGACCACAGTCCGCTGATATGTACTATCGGCGCGAGAAAACAAAACCGAAATAGAATCTTTATACCCCAGTTCCAATTGGTAATACCGCGGTAATAAACGCTCAAAAGCCTGATCTATAAATGTCGTATTATAGCCGTCCGAGGTAAACGTTGGGCGATATTTTGTGTACAGATTTTGTGGTTGTATACCCTCAATAGAAAGAATTTTAGAGCCTGCTACCAAACTTGAATCTAACGTTCCATTTTTTGAGAGATAGAGTGTATTTTCCTGCCAATGAAATCCCAGTTGTGAAAAGGGACCCTTACTTTTTTGATAACGGACTTTATCCTTACCTTTCGGGTCAAATTTGGAAATAAGGGGACTCAGCGTCATATGCCCCTGCCGAACTTGAGCCAGTACAGATGCTAATGCCAACTGAAACTGATTCGGCAATAATGGCTGACGGATCGCCCTACGAAGGCTGTCGAACTTAACCTTTAACTGATCTTCCCGCACATATAGAAACAAGTCTGGATGCATTTTCCATAAGTTATGCTCAACATAGTTGATATCTTGCTGCATAGCTTCCACCGCCAGGGGAGTTTCAATAAATCGATTGTACTTCTCGACATTTGCACAGCTCAGCAATGTCAGCACATACACCAATACGAATAGATAAATAGTTGGCCTTTTCATTTGTAGTAAGATACAAAAAAAAGCCTTCCAATTTTCATGAAAAGCTTTTCTCTATCGTTAATTACTAATCTTACTCTTTTTCTACTTGCATGTAGTTTAGTTCAAGTGGCGTCTTACGACCGAAGACTTTCACCATCACGATTAATTTCTTTTTATCTTCGTGGACTTCTTCGATTTCTCCGGTAAATCCGTTGAAAGGACCGTCGTTGACTTTCACTGTTTCACCCACATAGTAAGGAACGTTAATGGTTTCACCTTGCTCGGCCATTTCATCCACTTTACCTAGGATACGATTTACTTCTGCTTGGCGCAAAGGAACCGCGTTACCAGCTTTATCGCCCAAGAAACCAATTACACTATTGATATTTTTGATGATGTGCTCTAACTCACCGTCAAGAGCTGCTTCTAATAAAACATAACCAGGATAGTAGTTACGTTCTTTAGCAACTTTCTTACCATCGCGCATCAAGTAGTATTTTTCCATTGGAATCAACACCTGAGGAATCAAGTGCTCAATACCTAAACGGCTAACTTCGGCATCAATATATTGCTTTACTTTCTTTTCTTTACCACTTACAGCACGAACTACGTACCACTTTAAACCTTGATCTGCCATAAATAAATACGATTGAAAAATTAAGAAGCAATACCGTACAAGAATTCTAACCCTACGCTTGAAGCTTTATCCATTACAAAGACAACCAATGCAATAAGAAGAGATGCAACAAGCACAATAACAGCTGAACTTTGTAACTGAGACCATGTAGGCCAAGTCACTTTCTCAGTGATCTCTACATAAGAGTCTTTAAAAAAATCAAGTACTTTTGCCATTTTAGTTTATCTGTTTTTATAAGCACGGGCACCAGGACTCGAACCCAGACCAAAGGTTTTGGAGACCTTCGTTCTACCTTTAAACTATGCCCGTGTATTTCTTATTTTGTGATGCAAATATAGTGTTTTAAACCACTTTCTGCAAATCTTTTTTCACTTTTTTTTATTTTAATCCGATAAATCGCTTATCGAAAAAATAAGCTAATCAACCTCAGTCGATTAGCTTATTTTATTTAGAATAATCTGATTCAGATTATAAAATTTCAGTTACTTGACCAGCACCTACTGTACGACCACCCTCACGGATAGCGAAACGTAGACCTTTTTCCATTGCAATAGCAGAAATTAATTTCACGCTGATTGTAACGTTATCACCTGGCATAACCATTTCAGTACCTTCTGGTAAAGAGATCTCTCCAGTTACGTCAGTTGTACGGAAATAGAATTGAGGACGGTATTTGTTGAAGAATGGAGTGTGACGACCACCTTCAGCTTTTGACAATACGTAAACCTCAGCTTTGAAATGATCGTGAGGAGTTACTGAACCTGGTTTACAGATAACCATACCACGTTTGATATCAGTTTTCTCAATACCACGTAACAATAAACCTACGTTATCACCAGCCTCACCGTAATCTAAGATTTTACGGAACATCTCAACACCTGTTACTGTAGATTTCAAGTTCTCAGCACCCATACCTAAGATCTCAACTGGATCACCAGAGTTGATTACACCTCTTTCGATACGACCTGTAGCAACTGTACCACGACCTGTGATCGAGAATACGTCTTCAACTGGCATCAAGAAAGGTAAGTCAGTCAAACGTGGAGGAATTGGAATGTAGTTATCTACAGCATCCATTAATTCCATGATTTTCTCAACCCACTCAGGCTCACCGTTCAATGCACCTAAAGCAGAACCTTTGATTACAGGGATATCATCACCAGGGAATTCGTAGAATGATAATAACTCACGAACTTCCATTTCAACTAAGTCTAACAACTCAGGGTCATCAACTAAGTCAGTTTTGTTCATGAATACTACTAACGCAGGAACACCTACTTGGCGAGCCAACAAGATGTGCTCACGAGTTTGAGGCATAGGACCATCAGTCGCAGCAACTACGATGATAGCACCGTCCATTTGAGCAGCACCAGTTACCATGTTCTTAACGTAGTCAGCGTGACCTGGACAGTCAACGTGTGCATAGTGACGGTTAGCTGTAGAATATTCTACGTGTGCAGTATTGATTGTGATACCACGCTCTTTTTCTTCAGGAGCAGAGTCAATTGAATCAAATGAACGAGCTTCTGACAAACCTTTATCAGCCAATACTTTAGTGATAGCAGCTGTAGTTGTAGTTTTACCGTGGTCAACGTGACCGATAGTACCAATGTTTAAGTGTGGTTTACTACGGTCAAATTTCTCTTTTGCCATGTTTATGCGAATTAGTAATTATAAATTATTTCTATTTGTTATATACTCTTGCTTAACTTTTACACAAGTACGAGCCAAAGATGGGATTTGAACCCACGACCTCTTCCTTACCAAGGAAGTGCTCTACCCCTGAGCTACTTCGGCTTACTAAAAAACCTTATTTACGTATTAATGCCCCCACCTTTAGATACATTATTATCAAAGAAGATAGAGACTAAATTTAATACTTGAAAAATTTGAGCGGAAGACGAGGTTCGAACTCGCGACCTATAGCTTGGAAGGCTATCGCTCTACCAACTGAGCTACTTCCGCTTAATAATTAGAAACTAGAGTAAATCTAACACCCTAATTAAAATAAAGTGTGGAGGGAGAAGGATTCGAACCTTCGAAGCCGAAGCAACGGATTTACAGTCCGTCCCATTTGACCGCTCTGGAACCCCTCCAGACCTGTAACTTTCGTTACATTTAGAGCCTCTTATCGGAATCGAACCAATGACCTACTGATTACAAGTCAGTTGCTCTACCAGCTGAGCTAAAGAGGCTTCTAATATCTTTATTTAAACTTACATTCTATCAACGTCTGACCAAGTATTTCTACCTTTTCAGCGAGTGCAAATATCGAATTTACTTTTGATTTCTGCAAGTTTATTTTTTATTTTTTTTCATTTAAAGAACTAAGCAAACTTTCGTTGTTTTGAACCGTTGTTCCCTTGTTTGCTGATGCAAAGATAGACACAAAACTCACTTTACAAAAATATTTGTCAAAAAAAAAAGACAGTTTTTGGCAATTATACTGATATGCAGCACAATAATTTTTGATTGCATATTTACCTGTTTTGGTTATTTGGCTAATATACTATCTTTGGGCATGCAAATTTTACCGCAATCACTTTCAAAACTTACCCGATACTCCGTACTATTTACGGTACTTTTAATGGGATCGGCCGAATTGAAAGCTCAAAATATTATTCAAAAATTGAGTAAAAAATTTCTTTCCGCTGAAAGAGATTCTACACGTTCCGGTAGTTTTATGGTTTTACCGGCCGTTGGTTATGCGCAGGAAACGGGAGTTGAATACGGCCTGGCGAGCGCTTATAATTTTTATCTGGACAAATCTGATCCCAAAATCCGCACCTCCACTGTCATGGTCATGGGAACCTTTACATCCAATAGTCAGTCCAACTTCAAACTGCAGACCGATCTTTGGACTAAAAACAACGATTACCATCTGATTAGTGAAATACGCTACCGTAATTGGCCCTTTAACTATTATGGTGTCGGTATGGACACTTGGAAAGCAGATGAAGAACGCATTGATCAAAAATTATTTCGCGTCAAACTCGAAGCTGAGAAAAAAATCAGCAACGGCCTTTATTCAGGTATCAACATTCAATACGATAACTTCACCATTCGTAGCGATAGTGCCGATCGTATTTTCAATCATTCCGATCTTATTGGGAAGCATGGCGGGCAACAGCTACTGGTAGGTCTTTCGCAATTGTTTGACAATAGGGACAACGTTTCTTATACAACAAAGGGGTATTATGCTAAATTGCGGCTGGCCTATGCGCCAAAGTTATGGACAAGTACTGATTTTACGGGGGCAAACCTCGATGTAGATCTCCGTGGCTTTATTCCCCTGCACAACCAAGTCACGCTGGCCCTGCAAGGAATCTTTCGTTCCACATTTGGAAAAACCGTCCCATTTTACAACTACCGTGAGCTCGGTGGAGACATGATGATGCGCGGTTATTACCTCGGACGTTACCGGGACAAGAATTATCTTGCCTCACAGGCTGAACTGCGTTATCGCTTTCATCCACGCTTTGGCATCGTTGGATTTTCAGGACTCGGATCCACCTTTTCCAAGGAAAATAGCAGTCGATATGTCGCAAGTTATGGTGGTGGTTTACGCTACTTCTTTAGTCTCGAACACAATAGCAGCATACGCTTTGATTATTCTTTTGGTGAACAAAGACCCGGAGAAAAACGACAGTCGGGTTTCTATCTGTCCCTAAGTGAAGCTTTTTAATAAACAAGAGCATCCATATAGGCATGGATGCTCTTGTTTATTCTTGCCTAATGACATCCACTTTTTTCCCTCCTCTCTACTACCCTCAAAATCAGCTAAAATAGTTGATGCCCAACGGAACGCGGTAGATGACTGACCATCGACAGTCAAAAAAGAAATCGGAACAGCAGCCTAAATCGGAACAGCGGCCTAAAATCGAATCAGAAAATTCTCTTTTCGCTGTCCTTTTCTAAAGTAAACCAACCCAATTCGGTATAGATCTATCGTAACTACACTATGATCATCCTCCTTCAGCTTATTCCAATAGGCTTCCCTTTTCACTGATAAATGGGGCTCGTTTATAATTAATAGATCTCGATCCCCAACATTTTCCAAAAAATTCAGATCAAGATCGTCCTGGTCAATATAATAAATATGTCGGTACGCATAACGTCCACATTGGTCGTGCAAAAGATTCCTATAACTTTCGAGCGGCTGATCGGCCCAGTAGCTAAAATTGTCGTAAGCAAATGTCCTTAATAATCGATCGATTAATGCATACTTTTTCTGTTCTACCTTGCTCTCGTTTTGAATAGTTTGTGGTAATTCTGAAACGCTCGCTTTGGATGTCTTTTGATAAATTACTTCGTCTACCAATTTATAAACAAAAGGAGAATGGGTCCCATGGCGACTATGGGATACAAAATAATGTCGCCAATACTTAAGCATGTAGTTCATTTCGCTGCAAACATCGCTAAATTTTATGATTTTTCACATGGAACATTAGGTTTTAGTTTGCAGGAATGATCCCCCTAAAACTGGAGAATAAAAACACTTCCTTCTCCTTCCGTACTATTGAGGAAAATAGTTCCCTTGTGCAAAAGCATAATCTGTTTGCTTAGGGTAAGGCCGACCCCTGTACCCGTTTTCTTCGTTGTAAAAAATGGTGTAAAGATCTGCTCCTGAAGATCAGCAGGAATTCCTGCCCCGTTATCTTCAATCCGAATCTGCACCTTTCCGTCTACTTCAAGAGCAGATAAACTAATATAGGCTTCTTCCCTATTTTTAACCGCATCTATTGCATTCAACATTAAGTTGATAATAACCTGCTCGATCAAATTGACATCGGCAGATAAGATTAGCCGTGTATTTTTCAGAATAATATCGACATCAATATTTTTCTGGATCAAGGTTGGTTCAAGCAACTGATAGATATGTTCAAATAACTGCGAAATTTGGATCGGCGCTAGCTGAGGCTGATCGACCTTATTGATCATACGATAACTCTTCGCAAAATGTAAAAGTCCTTCGCTACGACGTTTGATGGTGGAAATGCCTGTTTTTAGATCATCAATATCTTCAGCTCCTTTAAAATGGTCCAAACGACCGTTTAAGGTTTCAGCAAGTGAGCTGATCGGAGCGATGGAATTCATGATTTCATGTGTCAGTACACGTAATAATTTATGCCATGCCTTTGTTTCAGTCTCATCAATTGCTTCGTTGATATTTTGATACACCACAATGCGAAACAAGGCGTCCTGTGTCTCAAAGCTTGAACTCTGAATCAATAGCTTTATTTTTCCTTTACTTGATTGAATAGACTCCATCTGCTGCTGCCCGTTTTCAAGCAACATGGTTTTTTCATAAAGATCATTGTTTTTTTTCTTCAATCCCGTGATATTTCCAAGGTGTGGCAAATGAAATAGCTGTTTGAAAGCCTCATTTACCCACATGACCTTACCACTATCCATCTCATAAAAGATAATCGCCGAATTTAGCATATTGATCACACGATCCAGGTATTGGTGCTGAATCTCCTGCTTAATGCTGATCTCCTTATAAGTCTCGTTGATCTGATTAAAGGCCATAAAAAGCTGCCCTTCAACTGACTTTGTATTTTTCACCAAGAAACGTCTGGTAAAGTCGCGGTATTTGACCGCTTCGGAAAATTCAATCAGCTGCCTGGCCAAAAAATTATACTGTGCATATAGGTTAAAACCCAGGTATAGCATCATACAAAAGATCAAAGTCGCCTGTACATATTCTCTTTTAAGTAGCAAATAAGCGCTCACAAGTGCTGCTACCAGCAGTAAGATAACCTTGATTGCATTTAAGATTTTTCCGTGCCTCATCGACTAAATATCATATTTCTCCAAACGTCTATAAAGTGCCGCCCTGGTAAGCCCTAATTCTTTTGCGGCTTTACTGATATTTCCGTTATAACGTTCAATCGCCGATTTGATTGCTTTACGTTCCAATTCTTCCAGATTTTGACTGCTGGAACTGGATTCGACAACGCGGTTATCTATTTGTTGTTCTATTGGCGAGAAAAAAAGATCATTTCCAGCTATACTGAGCTGATCAGCCATAATAACAGCACGCTCGATGCTGTATTGGAGTTCTCGGACGTTTCCGGGAAAATGATACGCACACATTTTTTTTACCGCATCCGTTTCAAAGCCTTCAATCCGCTTATTGTATTTCTTCGAATAGATATCGAGAAAATGATCAGCCAATAGCTTGATATCCTCTCCTCGTTCACGCAATGGCGGCACCTGAATTTCAACGGTATTGATCCGATAAATTAAGTCTTTTCGAAAACGGCTTTCATCTGCGAGCTGTTTCAAAGGAACATTGGTTGCTGAAATCAAACGTATATCCACCGATATTGGTTGATAGGAACCCAACGGTGTAACCTGTCTATTCTGCAGTACGGTTAACAGTTTGGCTTGTTGCTGCAAAGAGATATTGCCAATTTCATCGAGGAACAATGTTCCCCCATTTGCAGCTTCGAATCGACCTTGGCGGTCTTCACGTGCATCTGTAAATGCGCCCTTCTTATAACCGAAAAGCTCACTTTCAAATAATGTTTCTGTCAGCGCCCCGACATCAACCTTAACATAAGTCCGATCTGAACGTAAGGATCTTCGCTGAATGGCTTGAGCAATCAGGTCTTTCCCGGTCCCATTTTCACCTAATATTAATATATTCGCATCTGTAGGGGCAATTTTCTCCAATTTATATTGCAGTTCGTCCATAACAATGGAATTACCAATCAAATCAGGACTGCTTCCACTACTGAGTAAGGAACTTTTACTTTTCTTTTCTTTATTTTTTGATTCGGCAAGAGCGCTTTCGATCGTTGCCAATAATTGCTCATTTTCCCAAGGTTTCACGACAAAATCTGACGCTCCCTGTTTCAGCGATTTTACAGCGAGATCAACAGCTCCATAAGCGGTAATCATAATGACATGTACCTGTGGAAACTTTTCTTTGATCCGGGACAACCAATATAATCCCTCATTACCGGTATTAATCGTACTTTTAAAATTCATATCTAAAAGCACCAGATCATAAGGTGTCTTCTCCAGATGTGCTATTAGATTCTCCGGATTGGGTTCAACTTGAATATGACTAACTTTAGGTTTAAGCAAGATTCTTGCCGCAGTTAATAAGTCCTGGTCATCATCAACGACTAAAATAGATGCTTTTTTCATACTTCCTGACTTCATTGAAGATACTAAGATAACTATAAATTCAACGAGCCTGCGTAATAATCATTGATATATTTTTGCAGCAGCCATTCATACTGTTTGACGACCAATTGAATCTGGCTGTTATCGAATTTATTTTTTGCGGTTAAAAAAATCACTGAATTACTGTTTCCCAATTCGAAAACTACCTTGGCAATACGAAAAGATTCCGCGTAGTTTTCATTTTGACTACGTAATTGTGTAATCATGTTACTTGCATTCTGCAAGTTAAAAACCGCATTGGACGTCGCCGACCGCAAAACATTTTGTTGGATCTCTTTTTGAAATCTAGCCGTCTGCAGATCTAATTTTGCCAAGCGGACGTTGTTATAAACTTGCAAATGATTAAAAATCGGAACAGAAAGATTGAGAGAAATATACTTTCCTACGTTATTACGCATTTGGGACCAATACGTTCCTTGAATCCCCAATTTAGAATAATTTGATCCTAAACCAGCGCTCAGACTCAAGGACGGATAATAGTACGATTTTGCAATCTTAATATCCCGCTCCGCCACTTTGATCCGATAATCCAGCGCCTGTATATCGGGCAATTGATCAACAGCCATTTCATAGAGCTGTTTCGCATCCAGTCGTTGCCCGCTTTCTTTTATTCCGAGGTTATCCAATTCGCCCAATTGATTTTCATCCATATTTAGTAAGGCAGCAAGCTTCACACGGCTACTGTATAGTAACTGACGATTATTTTCAATCGTGTTGACATCATTTGCCAGTTGTCCTTTCAGATCAAAGTAATCCCCAGGATTAATTGCACCTTCCTTATGCATACTCTCCGCACGTCTGACCTGTTCTCGGGTTACTTCAGTCTGCATTTCTGATTGCCGCAATATATCCTGAGCAGTTAAGCTTTGGATATAAGCGGTAATAACGTCTAGTTTTAACGCATTAATCTGCGTGTCAAAAGTCAATTTACCCGCTGTCTTTGCATCAGCACGCATCCTGATATCGTGAAATAAACGGAACCCTCTAAATATTGGAAGGCTTGCGCCCAAAGAAAAATTTCCTGTTGAGTTGTTGGATGAAATATATTGAAGGGTCGAATTATCCTGAGATCTTCCTGATGTTAGGCTATGTTGTAGGCTTGCATCAACATCGGGAAGTCTATTCGCTTTAGCCTGTGCTAAATTCACCTCAGCACGTCTCACATCGAGTTCATTCTGCAATAAGGTTGGATTCGCCTTTATTGCCAACTGAATACACTCAGCTAAGCTCCGCTTGGTAATTTGTTTATCGTCGACCACTGCAATTGTTGCTGTCCCAGCCACTCTTTCCGTTAGTCGCTGCTCCGTCTGTTGCGCCCCTGCCTTGGCATAACTCAATAAAAAGCATAATGTACTATATATATAGACTCTCTTCATATCCATTTTTTATTTTCTTGCTGACCATCGCCATGCCAAACAACAAAAACACTAACTATCAAATAGATACAAAAAACATATTTTCAAAAATGTTCATTAATGAACAGTCGGTGTGCGTAGTTGGACAATAGCAAAGACAAACTGTATAAATAGAAGAATAATTCAAATCAAGTTCGATAATTATTCTTCCATTCAATGGATATAAGTCGGTACTTCTTCGGTGTTTCTTCGGTCACAACCGAAGAAGCACCGAAGAAGTACCGAACAAGCTCCGACTAAGCACCGAACAAGCACCGAGTAAATAACGAAAGTAATACAGTTAAATCCTAAATTTTAACAGACCATTTTTACCAACCTTTAGGACCGATCGGTCAATATAGCGACCTACCCCTTACCTAATTTACACCAACAGAGTAACCTTTGCTCCACCGGAACTAATGTGCTTCACGGCAGCCAGATTATATTTGCCAAAAGCGCTTCAGTTGACGCCCAAAACAGCAAAAAACTTCCAGTTGTACGCCTTCGTACAAGAAGTGTCCGCTATCGAACACCAAGCTTAAAACTAAACAAAACAAGAACCTATCAATCAATAATTTACATTCTTGGCACAGCTTTCATAGTTACATACAAAATTGATATTAAATTATGGACAGACCTTTAGAAAAGAAGAAGTGGAATAGCAAACGTATCATGACTATTGTGGGGGTTGCTGGCTTAGTTGGATTGATCAGCGCCAGTTTCTATTTTACCTCCGGCAAAAGCAAACTGAATGTTGAAGCTGACCGCATCTCTATCGTCGAAATAAAAAATGGAAACTTTCAGGAATTTATCCCTATAAATGGCACTGTGCTTCCTATTAGCAGCATATACCTCGATGCTTCTGTTGGTGGACGTGTAGAAGAAAAGTTTGTAGAAGATGGCGCTATCTTAAAAAAAGGGGATGCAATCATGCGTCTTTCCAATACCGATCAGGAGCTTACCTTGGTACAACAAGAAACGCAAGTACTGAATCTATTGACACAGTCCCAAATAGCGCAGACCAATGCACAACAAGCATCGATTAACAACCGCAACCAAATGGCTGATGTAGAACAAGCTTATCGTGAAGCTGAACGTATCTATACCTTAAATAGAAAATTACTCGCTGAAAAAGCCATTGGTACACAAGAGTTCGAAAAATCAAAGAACGAATACAACTATCAAAAAGAGCGGGTCAACTTGACCAAACAGATCCTAAAACAGGACGAAATCTCCAATGCGCAAAAAACTAATCAGGATAAGCAAACTTATCAACGTACACAGAGTGCATTGGAACTGATGAAAAGAAAAATTGGTGATCTGATCGTTAGAGCGCCTGTTGACGGACAATTGACGGCTTTCGATGCAGAAATCGGACAAAACAAAAATGCCGGGGAACGGTTGGGACAAATCGACGTTTTGACAGGATTCAAAGTGCGTGCTGATATTGACGAACATTATATCAACCGTATTTTTCCAGATCTACAAGGTGAATTTTCTATCGGTGAAAAAACCTACAAACTCCGTATCAAGAAAGTCTATACACAAGTCACCAATGGACGCTTCCAGGTTGACATGGAATTTATCAATGATGTTCCAAAAGGGATCCGTCGTGGACAAACTTTGCAGATACGTTTAGCGTTAAGTGACGAGACAAAAGCATTATTACTGGCAAAAGGAGGATTCTATCAACAGACCGGCGGTAACTGGATCTTCAAATTGGATAAAAATGGAAGCACAGCGTATCGTGTGGATATCCAACTAGGAAGACAGAATCCGGAATATTATGAGGTCATCAAAGGTCTACAACCAGGAGATAAAGTTATCGTATCGAGCTATGAGACCTACGATAAGGTTCAAGAACTGAATATTAAAAAGTAACATCATATAGCGGTTATCGAGAACATCAGGTATGTCGATAACCGCTTTTATCATACGACCATAATTATGATTAAAAACTTTATTAAAACCGCACTTCGTAACCTTTGGAAAACCAAAGGTTACAGCTTTCTCAATATTTTTGGACTGGCGGTCGGGATTGCTGCGGCATCGTTGATTTTTTTATGGGTTGAAAATCAGTTGAGCTTCAACGATAATTTCGCCAACAAAAAGGATATCTACATTGTCAAATCAAAACAGACATACGATGGAGCAACCTATGTATTTGAATCTACCCCAGGACCCTTTGCCCAAAGCATAGCGAAAGAAATCCCGGGCATCAAGCATGCAGTACGCATAAGCTGGAATTCGCCAATGCTGTTTTCCGTCGGAGACAATAATATATTTCAAAATGGTGTATATGCCGATGGAAGCATCGCTGATGTGCTATCCCTTGCATTTCTTGAAGGGGATCGAAAGACTGCCTTTGATCAGGTCAATAACATTGTATTATCAGAAACTGCAGCGAAGAAATTATTTGGCAACCGTCCTGCCCTGGGAAAAACCGTCAAAACAAACAATAGTGAGCCATTTATTATTGCGGGGGTAATCAAGGACCTACCCAAAAATAGCAGCTATGATTTTCAATGGCTCATCCCTTTCAAAAAATTTGAAGCGGGTCAGGATTTTCTAAAAAATTGGGGGAACAATAGTGTTCAAACGCTAGTTCAGGTCGAAGATAATGCCAACGTCGATCAGATTAACAAGCAGATGATGGATTTCGTCAAACACAAGACCAATGGTGAAGTCACTTTTTCACAGAATTTCCTCTATCCAATGGAACGTTGGATTACCTACAATCAGTTTGATAACAGTGGTATTGAAAAAGAAGGTGGCATTAAAAATATTCGTCTATTTACCTTTATCGCTTGGGTTGTCTTACTGATCGCCTGTATCAATTTCATGAATCTTGCAACTGCAAGATCTGAAAAAAGAGCAAAAGAAGTTGGGATGCGCAAAGTGGTTGGTGCAAGTCGCAAATCGCTCATTATGCAATTCTTGGGAGAATCCCTTGTTTTGGCAATTATTTCCTCTCTTGTTGCTATATTGCTAATCTATATCTTCATCAGGCCGTTCAACACCATGATAGGCCAGGATCTTCAGGTTAATCTTTTAGCTCCCTCACACCTGCTATTTTTAACGACAATAACATTAGCATGTGGATTATTTGCAGGTAGCTATCCCGCATTTTTCCTTTCGGCATTCAAACCGCTTTCAACGATCAAAGGGACGAAACAGAAGGCCGGTAGTGGAAGTCTCGTCCGTAAAGGGTTGGTCATCCTGCAATATACAGCCTCAGTAGTGTTAATTATCTGTACTATTATCATCTACCAACAGATTCAGCACAACAAGAACAGAGATCTCGGTTTTGATAAGAGTCAGGTGTTGACCACAGCGCTACAAGGCGATATGGCCAAACATCTGCCGCTCATTAAAAATCAATTATTGACAACAGGAGTTGTGCAAGAAGTCGGTGTCAGTGACATGAGTATCCTCAATATCAACTCCAATACGTCCGGTTTTAGCTGGGATGGAAAAGATCCAAATGCCAGTATTTTGATAGGTATGTTACGTTCTGATGAGGGCCTTATTCCAGCTTTAGACTTAAAGCTTTTTGACGGTAGAAACTTTCATCAAAATTTTGTGGGCGACAGCACATCGGTTGTCATCAACGAAGCATTTGCAAAACTGATCAAAAAAGATGGCCTTGTGGCCGGTAACATCATCAGCTACGGTGAGGAAAAGTTTACCATCGCCGGTGTCGTCAAGAACTTCGTTTATAACAATGTGTATGCCGATCCTGAGCCGATGCTGTTTCTACCAATGAATAGAGATAATGGGATCATGACCATCAAAACAAAGGCTGGAGTAGATTTACCAGATGCCATTCAACAAATCGAGAAGGTCATCGTCAAAAATAACCCAGGCTTCCCTTTTGACTATAAATTTTTAGATGATAGTTTCAATAATAAGTTTAAAGCGGAGCTTTTTGTACAGCAACTATCCAGTGTATTTGCACTGATGTCTATCATTATATCCTGCTTAGGTCTATTTGGTTTAGCCGCCTTTGCAACAGAGCAACGCGCAAAAGAGATCAGCATTCGTAAAGTCTTGGGCGCCTCTGTTTCGGGACTTATCCAAATGCTCAACCGTGAATTTGTCATTCTTGTAGCGATCTCATGTATCATTGCCTTTCCTATTGCGTGGATGATCATGAGCAAATGGCTAACTAATTATGCACATCATATCGATATTTCCTGGACCATTTTTATCATCAGCGGTCTGACAGCTATTATCATTGCCCTATTGACCATAAGTTCACAGGCATTTAAAGCAGCGATAGCCAATCCGACAAAGACTTTAAGAGATCAATAAACAATAAAAAAGAATTTAATAACAGAACTAGTAACTGTCCAAAGCAATTTCGCCAAGGATACAAAACATAAAAACCATGAGCACAAAAAATATGATCAAAATCACAAATCTTCAAAAGTATTACCGCACAGAAGAAGTTGAAACCGTCGCATTAAACAACCTCAATATTCATGTCAAAGAGGGAGAGTTTGTTGCTGTAATGGGGCCTTCGGGCTGTGGGAAATCGACTTTACTCAATATCATTGGTCTATTGGATGATTTGGATGAAGGAAGCTATCTATTCAACGAGATTGAAGTTGCCAAATTCAAAGAACGCGGTCGCTCAGATCTTCGCAAACATAACATTGGTTTTGTGTTCCAGAGTTTCAATTTGATCGATGAGCTGACCGTATTTGAAAACGTGGAACTTCCACTGGTTTATACCAATGTTCCAGCAGCAGAACGCAAAAAACGTGTAGAAGAAGTTTTGGAAAAAGTGCAGATCATGCACCGTCGCAATCACTTCCCACAACAGCTTTCCGGAGGTCAACAGCAACGTGTGGCTGTCGCTCGTGCGGTTGTCAATAATCCCAAACTGATCCTTGCCGATGAGCCTACGGGTAACCTCGATTCCAATAACGGTAACGAAGTTATGCAACTCCTGACTGAATTGAACGAGGCCGGCACAACCATCGTCATGGTAACACACAGTGAGCACGATGCAAAATTCTCTGACCGTGTAATCCGCATGCTAGACGGACAAGTGATTATGGAAACAACTTCGGTATAAGACAACTCATATATAACCAAGATATTAATCCTAATAACCTATAGATGATGAGCACGATTAAATTAATTTTCAGACAACTATGGCGCAACCGTCTTTTCACATTTTTAAATGTATTTGGGCTTGCCATCGGAATAAGTGCCTGTTGGCTAATTTTCCGTATCGTCAATTATGAATTTAGTTTTGACCAGCATCATCCGGAAAGTGAGCAGATTTACAAGGTCCATACCTCCTATGAGGAAAAGGATAAATTAGATCATTTCGATGGTGTTCCTGCACCATTACCGGCATATATCAAGGAAAACTTTGTCAATGTTGAACTGACAGTACCCATCTTTAAACAATACTTCGAGCGTGTCAGTAATAATCGCGGAGCGCAGAAAATAGAGTTTGAAGATCAGTCCGAAATCATCGGTACCACGGGAGACTATTTCAAAATGACACCTTATGTTTGGTTAGCTGGCGACCAAAGGAATATACTAAAAAATAGCCATGAAGTCATCCTGACAGAATCGCGGGCTAAATTGTATTTCCCAAACACGTCAATAGACCAAATCATAGGACAGACCTTATCCTATGATAGTACATTGTACAATGTCGCCGGTATTGTAAAAGATCTAGCGCATCCAAGCAGCTTTTTGGGTAAAGAATTTATCCGGATTCCAGAACAGGAATGGAATAGCACAAACTGGAACAATTCAAATTCCAATTGGCAGCTCTTTATTAAGGTAAAATCATCGGCTTCCCTTCCTAACCTTATAAAGACAGCCGACAAAAAGGCGTATGAGATGACACATGCTGAATTTGACAAGTTTGGATTTAAAATGCATGTTAATACAGTTCCTTTAAAAGACTTACATTTTACTTCTTACGCGCAAAATAATGTTGATCAGAAAATAATGTACGGTCTTATCGGCATAGGTATATTTTTGCTCTTACTCGCCTGTGTCAATTACATCAATCTCGCTACAGCCCAAATCCCACAACGCGCCAAGGAAATTGGTATCAGAAAGACATTGGGAGAAAGCCAGAAAAGAATTACAAAGTCCTTTCTGCTAGAAACATTTTGCATTACGGCTTTTTCGGTGCTTTTATCTTGGCCTTTACTTATTCTCATTCAAACAGTTTTAGCCGCATATATTCCCGATCAGCTCAAGCTATATCCAGATCCCTGGGGTGTATCGCTATTTTTAGCAACACTTACAATTACGATTACCTTAATTTCCTCAGGTTATCCGATTTTATTGACAAACAAAGTCAAGATTGTTGAAGTCATTAAAATCTCGAATGCGCAAACGCTCAAATTTGGCAATCTTTCTTTTCGAAAAATGCTCATTGTTTTTCAATTTTTGATTGCCCAGCTATTTGTTATTTCAACTTGCATCATTGGTCTACAATTGAAACATGCACTACAGAATAACTACGGCTTCGATAAGGATGCGATCATTACCCTACGTTTTCCGAGTAAAAGCTATCAGGACAGTAATGTTGATCCCTTTGTTTTCAAACAAGCGATTAAGCACATCGCAGGTGTAGAACAGGCTTCCTTGGGGCATCTGCCCATGAGTAACGACCATTGGGGAAATGCCTTGTTTGCCAAAAGTGATACGGGACAGGTACAAGCCGATGTACAAATGAAATTTGTCGACCAAGATAACTTTAAGCTCTATAATTTTAAAATGCTTGCTGGCCGCCCGCTGCAATTGGCCGATACCAGCACAGGCATCGTGTTAAACTTAGCCAGCGTTCAAAAATTAGGTTTTAAATCTGCTGAAAATGCTGTAGGGAGCTTTGTTACGTATACAGACAAACAGCGTCAGATTGTGGGGGTAACCGACAATTTTCACACAAAAAATCTCCATGCTGCCATCCAACCAGTTGTCATGCTGAGTTCCATTAAAAAATGGGAATTAAACAGACTAAGTGTGAAACTCAACAATAATTCAACTACCTGGCCGGAAACTTTAAAACAGATTGAGAAAGAATGGAAAAAATATTATCCCAAAGCCCCATTCAAATATGATTTCTATGATCAGCAAATCAAAGAACTCTATAGCAGTGATCTAAAATTCTCGAAGATCATCAATCTATTTACGTCGACGACAATTCTCATCAGCTGCTTGGGATTGATCGGCCTGGTTACCATCACCACGGTACAACGTACGAAAGAAATTGGTATTCGAAAAGTGTTGGGAAGTACGGTACTGGGGATTATTGGCTTATTATCAAAAGATTACATCAAACTTATACTCATTTCTATTTTGATCGCTACCCCAATTGCTTGGTGGGCGATGCACAAATGGTTGGATGATTTTGCTTATAAGATAGATCTATCCTGGTGGATGTTTATCATTCCGGCTGCCGCAACCCTACTTATTGCATTTTTTACGATGAGCTACCAATCCATAAAAGCGGCACGCGCAAACCCCGTAAATAGCTTAAGAGATGAATAAGATGACAAAGAAGCTCATTAATGATCAATACAACTAACACCTGTCCCTATGATAAAGAATTATTTAATAACCGCAATTAGAGAATTAAGGAAAAGAAAATTCTATACCGCTATCAATATATTAGGTCTGTCGGTCAGCCTTACTGCCTCCATATTAATTATTTTCTGGGTACAGGACGAAAAGAGCTTTGATAAATTCCACCCAGACTTTGAACAGATTTACAAAGTCAATTCTCATTTGGATCCCGAGCACAACGGTTCGATATGGGGGACATCCCCCGGGCCTATAGGAAACTATGCCCAAAATGTACCGGAGGTAGATTACGCAACGCGAGTTTCACAGGATTACAGTACCACATTGGTCAATGACAAACTGAAACGTCCGGTAACTGATATGAACATCTATTATGTCGATGGTAATTTTTTCAAGATGTTTCATTTTCCATTACAAGAGGGCTCCCTCTCAGGTTTTCAGGAAAATTATAAACAGGCGCTTATCACCCCGTCGACAGCCGAAAAACTTTTTAGTACGCAAAAAGCCATTGGAAAAACTTTCCGTTACCAGAAAGATCTCTTCACTGTAGCCGGTATCCTAAACGATATTCCACAAAATTCCTCGATGCAATTCGATGTCGTTATCCCACTGGGGTATCACGCACAGCGGTTTACAAACTGGGGTGGTAATGGTAAATGGAAAACAATCGATGAAGATATGGGTAACTATAGTTTTTCAACGTATATTAAAGTCAAACCTCATGCTTCTGCAGCACTTATCGGAAAATCGGTCACAGACACTTATACCAAAGCCCGCGACGGTGAAAACTCGACTATATTTGTTTTAGATCCACTCAAAACCATGCATTTAATCGCTCCTGACGGAAATAAATCGACACTTCGCATGGTTCAGATTTTTGGGATCATTGCGATATTGCTCCTGGTGATCGGTGCGGTAAATTATGTCAATCTAAGTACCGCAAGAGCATTGGATCGGGCGAAAGATGTTGGTATCCGCAAAATAATCGGCGCCAACCGTCTCCATTTATTCCTACAATTTATCACCGAAACTGTTGTTGTATTTCTTTGTTCACTACTGATCGCTTTCATTCTTATAGTGATCCTTCATACCGGATATAATCAGATCGCACAAAAATCAATCAGTCTGTCTTTCCATAACACGACGATATGGCTGTATATTGGGGCAGCAATTATAGGCACATTGGGACTGTCCAGTATATATCCTGCGGTACAGCTTTCTTCATTCAATCCCATAAATTCGTTAAAAGGAAAATCAGTGAAAGGTGTGTCCTCAAATACCATGCGTAAAATATTGGTGGTTTTCCAGTTTACGCTCTCTGTGACCCTTATTGTATGCACCTTGGTGATCCGAAACCAATTGGCTTTTATCCAAAAGATTAACCTCGGCTATGACAGAGACCATGTCCTGACGCTCGGCCTTCCAGAGGAAGCCTACAAACATATGGACGCGATACGTGCTGAACTCAAAAGCAACAATGCCATACAGGCGGTCTCTCTATCCGGTGTTTACAACATGACGGATTTCGGAAATGCCACGGGCGATATCGATTGGCCCGGCAAGTCCAAAGACAACAAACTCATTGTTGCTCAAGCGACCATCGATAAGGATTTTATTCCTTTGATGAACATGCAATTCCTGGAAGGAAAAAACTTTAGCGGAATGCCGGTTGATTCGTCCGGCTATATTATCAACGAGACTTTGGCGAAACAAATGGGATTAAAACCGCCATACGTGGGATCCAATATGAGTTTCCACGATTTCCCTGGACAAATTATCGGTGTTGTGAAAGACTTCCACTTTAAATCCATCAAAGATAAAATAGGTCCAATGGTCTTCTGGACGCGCTGGGGATCGGGTACACTTTATGTTAAAACGAGTACGACAAAAGCCCCTGAGGCCATTAAAGCTTTAGAAAAGATCTATAACCGCTATCCATCGGATGCTCCTTTTAACTACACCTTTATTGATCAGCAATTTGATAATCTATATAAATCCGAGCAGCGCACAGGTTTGTTGTTCAATATTTTCGCTGGCATCGCCATTTTTATATCTGCTTTAGGTCTGTTTGCGTTGGCAACTCACGAAGCGCAAATGCGTGTAAAGGAAATCGGTATCCGTAAAGTTCTTGGCGCTAGCACCTTTGGAGTCGTCCGTCTATTGGGGAAAAATTTCGTGATACTCGTCTCCATTTCCATTCTGATTGCCTGCCCTATTGCAGTTTACCTGATGAAACAATGGTTAAGCAATTTTGCCTATAAAACAGATCTAGAGGTGCAAACATTTGTCTTCGGTGGTATCCTGGCCTTGCTGATCGCCATTTTCACCGTCAGCTACCAGGCTGTTCGGGCAGCTTTATCCAATCCCGTAGATAGTTTAAGAGACGAATAATAAGAAAAATACAGTAAAAGTGGATTAAACATATTGATACACTAAAACTAAAGAATAAAGCAATGATCAAGAACTATATAAAAATAGCCTGGCGCAATATCTCCAAAAATAAAGGGTATTCAACCATAAACATAATTGGCTTAGCAATAGGATTAGCCTGTTGCCTATTGATAGCAATTTATGTGCAAAATGAATTGTCATACGACAAATATCATGTGAATAAAGATCGAATTTACCGCATCGTCCATGACTATAAAGATGTAAGCAGCACAGAACAGCATCAAATCTGGGGCAATGGTCCAATCGGTGAAGCCATCAAAGCAGATTTCCCTGAAATCGAAAAGGTCGTTCAATTTTCAGGGCAAACGTCTATCCTTCTCAAACAAGGCGATAAAAGATTCCAGGAGGAAAATGTATTTTTCATGGACTCTACTGCATTTGATGTCTTTAGTTGGAAGGTTTTGGCCGGCGACCCTCATACAGCCTTAAAGAACGCCTATTCTGTCGTATTAACAGAAAGTACCGCTAAGAAATATTTCGGAGATCAAAATCCCATTGGCAAGACGCTTGAGGGAGGTTTAGCTGCTGGTCGTGCCGATGCAGGTCTATATACTGTAACGGCAGTCATGGCCGATGTCCCCCCTAATTCACACTTTACGTTCGATGCATTGCTCTCGATGAGTACATTCCGAAAAGCACGGCCGGACGTATTTAATAAAGAAGGCTGGGATTATGTAGACTTCTACACGTACTTTCTCGCTTCAAAAGACTTTGATCCTGTAAAGTTCGACCAGAAAATACCGGAGTTTCTCAAGCGGCAACTCCCAACAAATGAAAACCCAAATGCAAAATACAATTTCCATATCGAGCCACTTCTGCAAGCTTACATGCACTCGTCTGCGGATCGTCAACCCGGTACCAATGGAAGCTATCAGAATTTATACATATTCAGCATTATTGGCGGATTCATCTTACTGATCGCCTGTGTGAACTTTATGAATCTGGCTACATCAAGGTCAATGGAAAGGGCAAAGGAAGTAGGCGTACGAAAAACCATAGGAGCAAGCAAAAGCAATCTGATCTTTCAGTTTATGTCTGAATCATTGGTTCTTGTATTCGTCAGTAGTATTTTGGCTATACTGCTCGTTATGGCCTTTCTCCCCTTTTTGGAAGCATTCTCGGGCAAACACCTCAATTATTCATCCCTGAAAAATGGGACGACCTGGGCAATATTCCTATTCACCACCATTTTTACGGGACTTCTTGCTGCCAGCTATCCCGCGTTGATTCTAGCAAATTTCAAGCCGATTGCAGTACTTAAAGGAAGTTATAGCAACAGCAAAGGGGGTACATTATTACGTCGCGTATTAGTTGTTTTCCAATTTTGCCTTTCTATTGCGCTCATTGCAGGTACAGTCGTCGTCTTTTCTCAACTAGATCAATTACAGCACCGAGATCTTGGATTTCAAAAAGATCAACGGCTTGTGATAGATTATAATTTCGATGATAAGGTAAACAATAACCTGGAAGCGATAAAATCTACACTAGCAAAAGATAAAGATGTTTTGTCTGTCACTGCATCACGTACGGTACCGGGAACATTTTTTCCAAATGCAGGAACAGAAATCATGTCGGCAAACGGAACGATGAGTCAATTTGCTCCTTTCTTATATGAAGTCGATGTTGACTTTATTCCTAATATTGGTCTGCAAATGGCCGCGGGGCGTGCGTATTCCAGAGATTTCCCAGCGGATACGGCCCATTCACTTGTTATCAATGAATCTGCTGCAAAACAATGGGGCTATTCAAATCCACAAGATATTATTGGCAAGCAATTTCGTCAATGGGGAAGAGAAGGAACGGTTATCGGTGTAGTGAAAGATTTCAATTACCTTTCTTTACACCGTAAGATTGAGCCTTTAGCTTTGCGACTTGAACCAAGCAGCAGCCGGTATTTAACCTTGAATATCCAACATGTAAACCAGCCTGAGACCGTTGCCAGAATCGGCAAGCTGTGGAATGAACTTGTACCAAACCGTCCATTTTTATATAGCTTTCTTGACGACAATTTCAATCGACAATATGAAGCGGATTTTAATTTTAGAAGACTTTTTACAGCCTTTTCCGGACTGGCACTTTTTATTGCCTGTTTAGGTTTATTGGGACTTGTTACGTATACAGCCCAACAGCGTACCAAAGAAATCGGCGTACGGAAAGTTCTCGGCGCATCCATCTATAATTTAATCCTCCTGCTCTCTTCCGACTTCATCAAGTTATTGGCTGTAGCGCTTCTCATCGCGACACCGCTATCTTGGATGGCGATGAAAAAATGGCTTGACAACTTTGCGTATCACATTGAACCACAATGGTGGATGTTTGTCTTTGCTGGTTTTGCTACAATCATTATCGCATTAGTAACGGTGAGTTTTCAAACACTCAAGGCTGCCAAGGCAAATCCTGTAGATAGTTTAAGAGACGAATAACAATATAATTTAATCCCATCACGATATTCCAGCTATGAACAACCTCCTATTAAAATCGGCAATTCGACAGCTTTGGAAGAATAAACTATTCTCCCTATTAAATATTATTGGACTAGCCATCGGTATTACGTCATGTTGGGTCATATTTAAGATTGTCAATTATGAGTATAGTTTTGAAGCTGGAGTTCCTCAGCTTGATCGAACCTATCGGATCATTTCTCAGTTTAAAAATGATGGCAAGGATAATTACAATGGGGGATTGGCCAAGCCGTTTTATCAGGCCATCCGAAAAGAAATTCCGGGCGTGGAACTGGTCGCTCCAGCATTCAGAAATTATCAAATGGAATCTGTCACAATCAACAAGGGACAAAAAAATCAAAAACTTGTCGAGGACTTTGATGAGGCTGAAGGCAATGTGACGGAGACTACCAGTGACTACTTCAAGCTCGTTGGCTACAAATGGTTAGCAGGTTCACCTGAGAAAGCATTTTCAACTGCCAACGACATCGTATTGACAAAAAAAAGGGCAGCCATTTATTTCCCAAACCAGGCTGTCCAGGGCTTAATCGGCAAAACCATCTTTTATAACGACAGTATACCCAAAACAGTAACTGGCATTGTTGATGACCTTGGCTTCAACACGGAGTTCAATGGCACAGAATTCGTCTTGCTTAAAGAAGAAGTCTACCCACTGAATGTCTGGACGAATACCAATGGTACTGACAGACTTTATATCCGATTAAAAGATGGTGTAAAAGACCTTCCAATCCAGGCAACTATCAATAAAATCGGACAAAAAAAATGGCAGGAATTCAGCCAGGAAAAAAAACCTAAGTTTGACTACAACCGTAAGGTCGTGGTCATGCCACTAAAAGATTCCCATTTTGCAGTCCACATAAAAGAATGGTACGCCGAAAGAACAAGCAAAACCGTTATATATGGATTAATTGCCGTAGCTGCTTTTCTGATGCTTTTGGCCTGTATCAACTATATCAATCTTAGTACGGCACAAATCCCAGCGCGGAGTAAAGATATTGGTGTCCGTAAAACATTGGGAAGTAGTCAGGGAAAATTGGTTAGCCAAATTATTTTTGAATCGCTTTTAACCATTGCCATTGCACTTGTTTGTTCGGTCTTTCTGACGAAACTGGCCTTTTTCTATTTTCAGGAAATGATTCCGGAGAAAGTAAAGGATTTTACGAGTTCGACGACATCAATGCTGTTTATCGCAATTTTACTGACCGTAACGATTTTAATTTCCTCGGCATATCCCTCTTGGTTAATTAAAAAGGTACAGCCTGTCAATTTATTTCGGGCTGGCAAGCAGTTTCAAATCGGAAAAACACAAATCAACCTTCGGAAAACGTTGATTGTATTCCAATTCTTTATTGCTCAATTCTTTACGGTTTCAGCACTCATTATCGGCCAGCAACTCTCCTATACCCTCAACAAAGATATGGGATTCGACAAAGATGCTGTTGTTACCTTCGATCTACCTTCCAAGCTCATCAACAAATTTTATGAGGAAAAACTGGATCAAAGTAAGAAACAAACACTCCTACATGAGATCCAAAAAATAAAAGGTGTTTCGGCAGCGTCAATCGGTAGCAAGCCCCTATCAAATAATTATTCATCATCTTGGTTTCATCGACAAGACCCTACACTAAAAGAAAAAATTTCATCCGATATTTTCTTTAAAAATGCAGATCCGAATTATATAGCTGTATATGACATGAAGCTAATCGCGGGAAATAATCTACCACAATCAGATACTGTCAATGCCTATATTATCAATGAATCTGCTGTCAAGGCATTCGGTTTCAATTCCCCTCAAGATGCTATCGGGAAGTCAATTGGTCAAGAAGATAGTACTTTCCCGATTGTTGGCGTTATTAAAGATTTTCATGCCCAGGAATTCTATAAAGAGATCACACCTTTGGCTTTGCGCAGTTTTAGTCGCGGTGCTTATACCTTTAACATGAAACTATCGGGAAACAGCAAGGAATGGAAAAGTAGTATTGAAGCGATCAATAAAATCTATGCGCGGTTTTTCCCGGAATACCCGATCGAAGTAAAATTTTACGATGAAACGATTGCCTCTCTTTATCAAAAAGAGCAAAATCTAGCCAAATTAATTAACGTAAGTACAATTGTTGCTGTTTTAATTGGTTGTTTGGGTCTCTTTGGGCTGATTACCCTTGCGGCTTTCCAACGCAGCAAAGAGATCGGTATCCGTAAAGTTTTGGGTGCGAGTATTCCAAGTATCTTTCATTTATTAGCAAAGAACTTCGTACAACTCATTTTAATCAGCATCCTAATTGCCGCACCATTGACCTGGTGGACGTGTAGCAAATGGCTGGAAGATTTTTACTACCGCATCGATCTTACAGCAACACCTTTTATTTTAGGTGCTGGGCTAGCACTATTTGCAGCAATACTGACCATTAGTTTTCAATCGATCAAGGCGGCTATCCAAAATCCTGTCAATAGTTTACGGGACGAATAGCAACACTATAATATCAAATCAGAGGGTTAACAAAAAACGAAATAACAATGATTGTAAATTCACTTAAAACAGCCTATCGTTTTTTAAAAAAACATAAGTTGATCACGTTCATCAATATCACGAGTCTCGCGATTGGTATTACCGCGACGCTGGTTATTTTCCTGATGATCCAATACGACTACAGTTTTGACAAACATGTTCCCAATCAACAACAGGTCTATCGTGTTGTCAATAACGGAGAGTTCAAAAATGCCGGCGTCTACGTACCATTGGTGCGTACCATGCAAGCAGAGTTACCCAACTTGGAGGCCGTAGCCCCGATTTATCGAAGCCATGTCCAAAAGCTAAAAGTTTCTCTGGCGACAGACAAATTTCAAACTTTTCCAAAAGAACAAAAGATAGTTTTCACTAACAGTCAATACTTCGATATTTTCCCTTCAAAATGGTTGGCCGGAAGCGTTAAGGCTTTGAACTCATCAGGAAATATTATCCTTACAGAGAAAACATTAGAAAAGTTTTATGGAAAAGAACTGCCTGCAAATGTGATTGGCAAAACCATTATCTATGCAGATAGTATCCCACTTCAGGTCGCTGGTGTTATTGAAAATCCACAGCATAATTCGGATTTCAATTTTGAAAGCTTCATCGCTGAGCAGACGATCCCTCAGGATAACAATCTAAAAAACATGTATACATGGGAAGCTTGGAACAGCATATCTGATTCACATCAGGTCCTCATCAAAACAAAAGCACAAAGTAACCCTCTTTTAATAGAGCGTAATATTGCTAATCTCCTTAAAAAATATAAATACAAAGAAGGAGAGAAAATTAACGATAAGCTTGAATTACAAGCATTGGCAGATGTACATTTTGATACAAGATTTAATTATGAAGCGACCCATCCTGAAGCGCTTCGCAACCTCATTTTACTTGCATTTTTCCTGTTAGCCCTGGGGGCCGTAAATTTTATTAATCTATCCACAGCACAATCCATTGAAAGAGCCAAAGAAGTGGGTATTCGCAAGACACTGGGTAGCTCTAAGGCAACATTAATTAAACAATTCTTACTAGAAACATTCCTGATTACCTTGTCGGCTACACTACTCGCTGTTTTATTGCTTCCTTTGTTTCTACATGTCTTTGAAGGATTTATTCCCAAAAATTTAAGTTTAGACCGTTTAGACAAAACTGTTATTCTTTTATTCTTATTCGGGCAGCTTATCGTGGTCACCATTCTTGCGGGGTTTTATCCAGCTTGGGTATTGACCGGATACGCTCCTGTATTGGCGCTCAAAAACCAGCTTGGAAAAAATACCAATCTATCCCGAAGCACATGGATACGCAAAGCACTGACTATTTTCCAATTTGTATTAGCTCAGGCTTTTCTGATCTGCGTACTCGTTGTTGTCCGGCAGATCAATTACGTTTCCCATCGTGACATGGGATTTCAAAAGGACGCTATTGTCAATGTCTACATTCCGGGAGCTTTCCAAAATTCGGCAAAAGGTATAGTCCTTAAAAATGAACTCAAAAAGCTAACAGATATTAAGGCAATCAGTTTTGGGAACATTGCACCCGCGATGAACGGCTGGATGACCACAGGAATAACTTATGATCAGTCACCAACAAAGGAGTCGCTAACATTCGATAGCCGCTCTGGTGATGAAAATTATTTGGAAGTCTATCGGATTCCACTTTTAGCAGGGAGAAATATCCGTCTATTGGATTCAACCAGTGAAATGCTGATCAATAGAAAAGGTCTTGAGCTACTACATATCAAAAACCCGCAGGATGCCATTGGCAAAACCTTCGAAAATGGAAAAAATATCATCGTTGGAGTAATGGAGGATTTTGATCTAGCCTCTGCCCGGCAGGCGGTTAAACCAGTCTTGTATACCGGCAGTAAGGAAGGATACGTACTCCATATTGCTTTGGATCAATCACATCCCGAGAACTGGAAAAATACCATTGATAAAATAACAAGCAGTTACAAATCGGTCTTTCCAGACGACGAGCTCGATCTTAAATTTTTGGATGATGTCGTCCAAAATTTTTATACCCAAGAGAAACAGCTTTCTAAGCTTCTATCCTGGGCTGTAGGGCTTTCAATTCTGATTGCCGGCCTAGGCTTATTTGGATTAGCCATATTTACGGCAAATCAACGCACAAAAGAAATTGGAATCCGTAAAGTACTGGGGGCATCTGTTTTCCAGATCACATTTTTACTGCTTCGGAATTTGCTATCACTGGTTGCAATAGCCTGTCTGGTAGCTTTTCCAATTGCTTATTATTTTATGCATAGCTGGCTGAACGACTTTGTTTATAGAACTACGATAAGTCCCTGGATTTTTGGACTGTCTGCACTGGGATTGATTGCCTTTGCAAGTCTTGTACTATCAACCAAAAGTGTCTTTGCAGCAAAAGCAAACCCGATCAATAGTCTAAGAGATGAGTAAATCAGCGAGTAAAAGAAATAGGCTTATGTGTATTCATAACATGTATTAAGAACTTAAAACCCCATAACAATGATAAAGAACTTCATCAAAACCGCATGGCGAAGTATTTTTTCTAACAAATTCTACAGTGCCATTAATATTTTAGGATTAACAGCAGGAATGGTTGTGGGGATATTCCTATTGCTATGGATACAAGATGAGCTGTCCTTTGACCGATTCCATAAACATCAGCGCTCCATTTACAAAATTGGAATAGAGGGGGGAACGGGGATATCAAAACGAATCTTTGGATCCATCATTGCTCCCGTAGGAAATTTTGCAAAAAAGGAAATTCCTGAAGTCCAAGATGCAGTCCGTATTTTCAAAATTGGAGATGCTGCACTTAAATATAAAGAGAAGAGATTTAACGAAAAGAATTTTGCATTTGTAGACCCCAGTTATTTTACGGTTTTCGATTTTCCGCTACTACAGGGAAATTCAAAACAACCCTTCCCTGACAACAATTCCATTGTACTTACTCAGCGTACGGCACGTCGGTATTTCGGTGATGAAAATCCAATTGGAAAAACCGTAACATTGGGTATCGAGGACCTTTGTGTTGTATCAGGTGTCATTGCTGATTATCCTGAAAACTCTTCCTTTCAATTTCAAGTTCTGCTTCCCATTTCGAGATTTAATGAGCGGGCTTACATTAAAAATAAAACGACCTATGATAATAAGACCTTTCTATCTTCCATGGATGAAGATTGGTCTAATTTTTCATTCGAAACCTATCTGCTGCTGAGGCCTGATGCAAATCTTGCTACAGTTTCAAAAAAGCTACAGGCGATACACGAAAGGAACAAACCTGAGGATGCCCCTGTCCCCTACGTTACACAAGCACTCGCAAAGGTGCATCTCTACCAAATGGATGGTAGTGATGGCGGAATTGACAATGTTCGAGTTTTTATAGGTGTAGCAATTATGATTCTTGTAATAGCAAGTATTAACTATATCAATCTTTCTACTGCACGGTCGTTGTCGCGCGCCAAAGAAGTGGGGATACGTAAAGTTATCGGCGCAGGTAGAAAGGAACTTTTTTTCCAATTTATATTGGAAACAACCATACTATTTGTCATTGCATCAACATTAGCACTTGCCTTCGTATTTATTGGTCTCCCCCTATTTAATAATTTCTCAGGGAAGCAGATTTCGCTACAGCTCTTTAATCCTACGTTATGGATAAGCGTATTGATAATGCTTGTAGCAACACTGGCACTTACAAGTATATACCCTGCCCTGCTTTTATCGAAGTTTGATCCAATAAAGGTATTGAAGGGTCGATTTACCATAAAAAATTCCAGTGCACGAAAAATACTGGTTGTCCTGCAGTTCACTGTTTCTATAATCCTTATCACCTTAACAATTGTTATTGGCCGTCAATTGGATTTTATAAAACATCAAAATTTAGGCTACGAAAAGGATCATATTATTTCCGTTACTATGGCGCCAAAAATGTCCAAACATTTTGATGCTGTCAAAACCGAACTTCTAAAAAATAAGGATATTGATGATGTTATCCGTCTTGGCCGCGACATGGTTTATGGTGGTGCTTCAACTGGGGACAACGATTGGGAAGGAAAGCCCAGCAAATCCAATCTTTGGTTCAATATGACATATTCCGATCAATCGGCGCTCGACTTTTTTAAGATAAAACTTACGCAAGGTCGTAATTTCACAGGCTCCATAGCAGATTCAACCCATTTCATTATCAATGAATCGGCAGCGCGGGAAATGGGTTTAAAAGATCCGATTGGCGTACGTTTACGTATTCGAACAGTTCCGGGAACTATTATTGGGGTTGTAAAAGACTTTAATTATGCGAGCGCCAGACAAAAGATTGAGCCTATGGTCTTTCAATATAGCCCAAAAGATTGCTGGCAGCTATACATTAAAACAACAACTTCTGGTACAAAATCCGCATTAAACTCCTTGCAACAGATCTGGAAAAGTTATTATGATGATATGCCGATGAATTACAGTTTCCTGGACGAAAGCTATCAAAAGCAATATACGAATGAGCAGAAACAAGGCTCCTTATTCAATTTTTTTGCCCTGATTGCCATCGTCATCTCCTGCTTAGGACTCTTAGGACTATGCACCTACACCGCGCAGGTTAAAACCAAAGAAATTGGAATCAGAAAAGTTCTTGGCGCAACTGTATTTAACATTATACAATTACTAAACAAGGAATTTTTACTCTTAGTCATTTTAGCCAATGTCATCGCAGTACCAATCGCTGTATATTTCAGCATAAATTGGCTCGATGGTTTTGCCTTCAGAACGACTCTCCCATTTACCATATTTCTATATGCGGCGGGGATAACCATTGCTATTGCATTATTTACGGTGAGTTTCCAGTCCATCAAAGCGGCATACGCCAATCCTGTAAAAAGTTTGCACGATGAATAGTTTATATTTGAGAACCAAAACAACAGCATAAAATGATTCGATTATTCCTAAAAACAGCGCTGAGAAATTTGAAGCGCAGTCCCTTAAACACAACAATAAATATTTTGGGATTAGCATTGGGGTTTACTGTTGCCCTGATAAGTACATTATGGGTACTGAAACAATTTTCTTTTGATAAACATTACAGCAATTATCAACATATTTATCAGGTCATGATGACTGGGACTTTCAATGATGAGAAATCTACTGATCGCTCCACCCCTATTCCCTTGGTCAAAACGATCGCGTCTGATTTCAAAAATGAAATGCAAGATGCAGCACTGGTCACGAATATGGAGAGCAATAATCTTAAGGTAGGTGATAAGAAGCTTAATGCACCAGGGTTTTACGCCATGGGGAAATTTGCCGAATTATTTTCTCTCAAATCTGTACAAGGAAATAGTACCACACCGAGCAATCCATCGACCATCATAATTTCAGAATCCTTAGCAAAACGACTGTTTGATAAGGTAGATATCATCGGGAAAACACTTCAATTGAATGGCAAAGAACAGTATACTGTTCAAGGTGTTTATAAAGATATTCCTGACAACAACACTTTTTATGGCTTAGATTATGTATTGCCCTTTGTCGATTATCTTGCAAAAGACCAAGGTATTGAAGAAAGCTGGTCCAGCTGCTATTTCAGCACTTTCGCCAAGATCGACAATGATGCCTTTGTTCCCGCTTTGGAAAATAAACTAACCAATATCATCAACAAAAAACTGACGGATATAAAACCTGAGATCCTGTTACATCCGATGTCCAAATGGCATTTATATGATTCGTTCAAGAATGGA
Source organism: uncultured Sphingobacterium sp. (assembly GCF_964277905.1). Taxonomy (NCBI): domain Bacteria; kingdom Pseudomonadati; phylum Bacteroidota; class Sphingobacteriia; order Sphingobacteriales; family Sphingobacteriaceae; genus Sphingobacterium; species uncultured Sphingobacterium sp. The sequence continues at coordinate 315,580 of NZ_CAXYKD010000001.1, read as the reverse complement.
AAGAACGTAGGCGGACAGATTCAATATGTATGGATGTTTGTTTGGATAAGCGTATTCATCATTTTATTGGCTAGTATCAATTTCATTAACCTGAGTACGGCAAGAAGCCTAAAAAGAGGAAAAGAAATCGGGGTTTTAAAATCTGTTGGCGTCAATCGCAGACAGCTTATCGCTGGCTTTCTTGTGGAATCCATCCTCGCAGTAGCCTGCGCATTTTTGTTAGCTGTTCTATTCGCGACATTGCTTTTGCCTTGGGTCAAAACGATTACACATACGACACTGCATATCCCTTTTACCGATATTCGTTTCTATGGCTACTCCTTAGTAGGAATAGGCGTTATAGGTCTTTTAGCAGGCATGTACCCGGCGTTATTTTTATCGGCATTTAATCCTATTCTTGCCCTTAAAGGTAAAATCAACAGCCGAAAAGGCGGATCAAGAAGTAGAAAGGCAATGGTCATCGTGCAATTTGCTATTTCTATTTTTCTGATGATATCCACTTATCTGGTGATTCAGCAACTGCATTACACAAAGGATCGTCCAATAGGTTATAAAAGTTCAAATTTGATAAACATTACTTCATCCAATTCAACTATCGTCAAAAACTTTGATGTACTTCGAAAAGAGTTGATCGGTCAGCGCCTTGTGGCAGATGCCGCCCTTTCTTCCAACTTTGTGAACCACCTATCCTTAACAGGTGGTGGCTTTAATTGGCAAGGTAATGATTCCAAAGACGGTGCGATCATGGGGATCTTCACCGTAGATGAAAACTTCGCGAATACTGTACAGTGGAATTTTATAAAAGGACGCAATTTTTCAAAAGATTTCAAAACAGATTCAACGGCTGTTATTCTGAACGAAGCGGCGGCCAAATTTATGGGAGTTACCGATCTAAACAGTAAACAGCTTTCACGTGCCGGTATCAATTACCACATCTTGGGTATTATTCAAAATACGCTTTCCGAATCTCCTTTCAAATCCATTACACCGACGGCTTATTTTCTAAAATTTTTACCAAAGAATAAAATAACGCTTCAACTGGATGAAAATCAAGACCTCAAACAAAACCTAAAAGCGATTTCCACAGCGTTCAATCGCATAGACCCTGATCTTATTTTTGATTATACATTTACGGATCAGGAATATGCCAAAGAGTTTCAACAGATGGAAATGATCAAGAGCTTAACCAGTTTATTTACAGGGTTGGCCATACTCATTTCATGTCTTGGTCTCTACGCGCTGGTTTCCTTTCTTACGGAGCAACGAGAAAAAGAAATCGGTATTCGTAAAGTATTGGGTGCATCAGAACTTGGCTTGTGGCGGCTACTTTCCACAGAATACATTTGGCTCACAGGCATTGGCTTTTTAGTCGCAGCCCCTTTAGCCTATCTCCTCATGGAATCATGGCTCGAAGACTATGTTTACCGCATATCAATTACATGGACGGTCTTTGCTATCACAGGCTTAACCGCGCTAATCATCACCTTATTAACCGTTAGTTACCAAGCGATTAAAGCAACATTAGCAAATCCTGTAAAAACCTTAAGAAGCGAATAATACCAATTTGTTCGGGGACGGACACTATACTGTCCGTTTCCGAACATTTAAAACCACCATAAAAACACATCAAAAACCTAAAAATCAATACATTATATTTATGGCAAACGAATTGAACTACTTGGCTTTGCTATTTTTCGAATAACGGAGCCTTCTACTAAAGCGAGCTAAGTGACAAGAATATAGCCTAATTAACAGTCTAAATGCTCATAACCATGTTAAAGAACTATTTTAAAATTGCTTGGCGGAATATCAGAAAAAACAAAGGATTTTCTCTTTTAAATACGTTTGGCCTCAGCATCGGGATAACATGTTTTCTATTGTTGGCAGCGTACATATATCATGAATCCAGTTATGAGCGTTTCCTTCCCAATGCGGACCGTCTAGCTTATATTAGCCTCACCTATAAAGCACCCAATAGCACAGAGGAAGTAAATTCTGCGGTAACACCAACAGGTTTAGCTCCTGCTTTACAAGCTGAATTTCCGGATGTAGAACAGGCAACCAGATTCTACAGCTATTCCAAAGGCGGTAAAATAGAATCCAAAGAGGCACTAATAACTGAAAAAGGCCTACTTTATGCTGACCAAAATGTTTTTAAAACTTTAGGTTATACCTTTCTCGAAGGTGATTCTCGATCAGCCTTAGCAGAACCAAATCAGATTGTCTTAACAAAAAAACTCGCAGCGAAATATTTCCCCAATCAGTCGGCCATCGGTCAGACACTATCCATTGACAAAGTCAACTGGAAAATCACAGGTATCATTGCAGACCTGCCCACAAATACACAGTTGAACTTCTCTGCACTCCTTTCCAACAAAGGATTAGAACGCTACAAAGAAATGGCTTGGTCATCTGCAAATGATATAACCATAGCGCTCCTAAAAAACAAAGATCAGTTCGGTTCGATCCAACAGAAATTGGACCAAATGACAAAATCAAAATTCGCCGAAGCAACAAAACAGGGCTATCAATTTCGATTTATCCTAGAAAAGCTGACCGATATCCATCTTCACTCCAAAGCAGCAGGTACAGGAAACATTACTTATATCTATATTTTACTGGCGTTAGGTGCTGCGCTTATTATTTTAACCTGCATCAATTTTACAAATTTGGTATTAGCGCATGCCCTTGAACGCAAGAAAGAAATCGGTGTCAAGAAAGTTCTGGGTGCAGCAAAGAAAACAATATTCTTTCAGTTCTTTTTTGAATGTAGCCTCATGGTTTTTCTAGCGGTTGCTTTTAGTCTTCTGACTACAGTACTTTTGTTACCCGTATTCAGTTCATTTATGGGTACCGAAATGAAATTAACCGTATGGACAGACCCTCGGTTTTATACGATTTTACTTGTCTTCATAGCCTTGTTGACGCTTCTGTCGGGTGGCTGGCCTGCCTATTCAATTGCTAGTTCAAAACCTATTTCCATTTTTAAGCGAAAACTAACTGAAAGACAACATGGTATATCATTAAGCAAGGTGCTCGTTACTTTTCAATTCAGTATCTCTATATTTTTTATTATCTGCACCTTATTTGCGGGTAGACAGATGGATTTTATCCAGTCTAAAAACACTGGATTGGATCGCTCTGATATGCTGGTCATTGATGGCCGAGGATGGCAAGATAAAGAAAGGCAGCTATTAAAAGAAAAGTTAATGCAGCTCAATAGTGTCCAGGGTGTTACCGCTTCGTATGACAATCCCGTCAATATCCAAGGAGGCTACAGCATTAGGGAGGTCGAAGGCCAACCCAATGATTTTGATATGGATGTCACTGCAATTCCGATTGAAAAAGATTTCGTATCCGTTTTTCATATTCCATCTGTCGCAGGTACACCGTTGTCAGATGCGGACATTTTGCGCGCGCAGGACACTATTTCACCAGAATATGGCTTTGTAGTGAATACACTTGCTGCATCCGCCATGGGTTTTACTCCTGAACAGGCTATTGGAAAGAAAATCAATTTGAACGGACGTAAGGGCAGTATCAAACAAGTTGTGGCGAGTTTTAACTTTGCATCATTACACAACGAAGTCAAACCAATTGTACTTTTTCCAGAATATGATTATTTCGGCAATATTTTCATTCGACTCAATCCGACGTCGCCGGTAAAAGATGTTCTTGCGCAGATCAAAGCTGTTATAAAAGATATTGATTCAAAAAACAGTTTTGAATATCACTTTCTCAATGATGATTATAACAAGTTATATCTCAAAGATCAGCAAACAACACGGGTAATGCAGTTATTTTCCTTCATTACAATTGCTATCGCCTGTATGGGACTATTTGCATTATCAGCTTATGCCGTGCAACAACGCTTTAAAGAGATCGGTATCCGTAAAGTATTAGGTGCTTCAACGATCAAGATTGTCAACATATTGAGTGTTGACTTTATGGCCCTAGTCCTGTGTGCTGTATTGATCAGTGTACCCTTAGGCTGGTATGCCATGCACCGCTGGGTAGAGAATTTTGCTTACCACATCACGCTAGACTGGTGGGTATTTATTGTGGCGGCGATAAGTGCATTATTGGTATCATTTATCACCATTAGTTTTCAAACCATAAAAGCTGCGATTCTAAACCCGGTTGATAGTTTAAGAGACGAGTAATTGTTTTAGTAGCTAAAAACAATAAAGACACCTGATAACTAACAAGCTGGACCTTTAAAATTCAAGTTTTCTCTATTTATCGATAAAAATACGACAAATATGCTTAAAAATTACATCAAAATAGCATGGCGGAACCTATGGAAAAGCAAGGGGTACTCTGCGATTAATATTATTGGACTTTCTATCGGAATGACAGCGGTACTGATCATCGGTATATGGATAAAACATCAATTGCAATTCGACAATTTTTACAGCAATAAGGAAAGCATATATAAACTTTGGAACAAATATGAAGATCAGCAAAAAATCTACGTAAACGATATCACTTCGGCACCGGCATCTCAGGCTCTGCTAGCAGATTACCCCGAGGTTGAACGCGCTGCGCGGATGTATTGGAGCAGTACCGCCCTGATGTCTTTTGGCGATAAGAAGATTAAATCCAAGGGAAATGAAGTCGATCCAGCATTTATTGAATTATTTGATTTCAAACTTCTTAAAGGGAATAGCAAGAAGGCTCTAAAAGATACAAAAGATATCGTCCTGACGGAAAGTCTTGCTAAGAACATATTTGGCAAAACTGATCCAATAGATAAAACGATTCTTCTCGACAATAAAGAACTGTATAGGGTATCGGCAATTATGCAGGATCTCCCCAGTAACACAAGTTTCGACTTTACCTATCTGATACCTTTAGAAAAAGCCGAAACCTATTCATCTGGCTGGGGTTCAAACACTTTCTATACTTATATCAAGCTGAAAGAAGGAACCGATGTTGATCTTTTTAATAAAAAGCTAAATAATATAATCAACAAGAAAACAAACCATGAAATAAAAGGCTCCATGTTCCTCTATCCGATGTCCAAAATGCATCTGTATTCAAAATTTGAGCAGGGTATTGCTGTTGGCGGAAAAATAGATCAAGTTAAATTGGTGGCGGGAATAGGTTTATTAATATTATTGATCGCCTGTATCAATTTTATCAATCTCAGTACTGCCCGCAGCCAAAAAAGAGCAAAAGAAGTCGCAGTAAGAAAAGTTGTAGGAGCCCAACGCTTCCATTTAATCATACAATTTCTTTCCGAATCTTTATTGTTAACCTTTATTTCAGGTACATGTGCTATCGTATTGACAATACTGACTCTTCCTCTATTTAACCAGGTTTTAGATAAAGCATTAATCTTTTCATTTTCAGATTCATCGATCTGGTTTTCCCTGATTGGTTTTATTTTCCTTACAGGGATACTTGCAGGGCTATACCCTGCTTTCGTGCTCTCTTCTTTTAAACCGATAAAATCGCTCAAAATATTTGGACGGACAAACAAGTTTTCCCTGAATTTTCGAGAATTACTGGTTGTATTTCAATTTGGTATTGCTATTATACTGATTATAGCAACCATTATCGTACGCAAGCAAATAGAATATGCCAGCCAGCGTGAAATAGGTTATGAAAATTCACAACTTATCGAAGTACCCATTGAAGGCGGCATGGAAAAGAATTATGAGGCTATTAAGTCGGAGCTGATCACTGCCAACATTGCCGAAGCTGTTACTCGTACGGGCTGGTCAATTACTAAAAATGGAGCCAGTTCCGGAGGTAGTTTCCTTTGGCCTGGAGCTAACCCAGAACAAGCAAAGAAAATGGGTTTTGAACTTGGACGCACTGAAAGTGACCTTGTTAAAACTCTTGGATTAAAGCTCATTGCTGGTCGAGACATCGATTATGGCAGGCTGCCGGGAGATAGTGCTTCTGTAATGGTTAATGAAGTTGCTGTCAAAGAAATGAAACTGGAAAATCCAATAGGAAGCTATCTCAAATGGGGCGATAAAACTTATACTATCGTTGGTGTAATCAATGATTATATTACGGGGTCACCTTATAGTCCAATAACCCCCTTACTGATTTATCCTTCAAAAAATTGGATGTTGAATATGGTTATACGCACCAGTCCAAACAGAGCTATGGAAATGAACCTAAAGCAAATTGAGGAAATTATTAAAAAGTTCAATCCGGCCTACCCCTTCGAGTACCAGTTTGTGGATCAGAAATTTGCAGCTAAATTCAAAGATCAGCAACAGACTGCTCAACTCGCATTCATTTTTTCGGGATTAGCTATTTTCATCTCTTGTCTGGGCTTATTTGGGCTTGCTTCTTATATTGCTGAGCTAAAGACCAAAGAAATTGGCATTCGTAAGGTACTAGGCGCCTCGGTAACTGGAATTACGGCTATGTTATCCAAGGATTTTGTTAAGCTTGTCATTATTTCCATTCTAATTGCTTCGCCAATAGCTTGGTGGGCAATGAACAAATGGCTACAGGACTTTTCCTATCGAATTGAAATACAATGGTGGTTTTTTGCACTAGCAGGAATTTCTGCTTTATTCGTAGCTTTCTTTACGGTAAGTACACAAGCCATAAAGGCTGCCAATAGTAATCCCGTAAAGACATTAAGAGACGAATAAGCGCAAAAATTAAGTACGTAAAAAGTAAAGGGTAAAAAATAGAGCGACAGTTGGTTCGCTTCAATCGAATAAAGCATTGCAAAACGAAAAATTAAAACCATGATAAGGAACTATATCAAAATCGCATGGCGCAACCTGATGAAAAACAAATCCTTCTCCCTGATTAACATCATCGGATTGGCGATCGGTATGGCCGGAGCATTACTTATAGCACTTTGGTTGCAGAACATGTTAACCATGGACCGCTTTCATGAGAAGGGTGATCGCCTGCACGTATTGAGTAATCGTGACGAATTTCAAGGCGAAAAATCAGCCTGGGCCTATACACCTAAAATACTAGCGCCCTCATTGGCTGCAGATTTTCCAGATATCGAAGCTTTTACCAGATATAATGAGGGGCCTCAATTTTTAACAACTTTCAATGAAAAGAAACTGATCGCAAATACTGTTTTCATCGATCCTGGTTTTTTCAAAATGTTTTCTTTGCCTTTTGTGAAAGGAGAACAGAATGTGAGATTTGATCATCCCAAAGGTCTTGTGCTCACGGAAAGTTACGGAAAAGCGCTGTTTGGAAATGAAGATCCAATTGGAAAATCAGTTCGGATAGACTCTGTTAATCAAGTCACCGTACAGGCTATACTTAAAGATCTTCCGAGTAATTCAAGTTTCAAATTTGACATCCTCCTCCCATTTGAATATGCAAAAATAATCGGTTACGTAGACGATAACTGGAGCAATAATTCAATAACTACTTATGTCTTGTTAAAAGAAGGTACTTCAGTCAACGCATTTAACGACAAAATCAGAACCTATCTGAGAGATCATATCAATACGAGTAATAAAGCTGCCGGTTATACTTCTGCAAGAAATACGGGTGAGATTTTTGCCTTCCCCTATCCAGATTCTTTCCTTTACAATAGCGGAAAAGGAGGAAATTATACTTCCGGACGTATCGATATCGTCAAGCTATTTGCTTGGATTGGTGTATTTATTTTATTGGTGGCAAGCATCAATTTTATGAATTTGAGTACGGCACGTTCCGAACGCCGTGCGAAAGAAGTCGGTGTCCGCAAAGTAATTGGGGCAAATAAGACAAGCCTAATGGCGCAGTTCCTGGTTGAAAGCATATTAATTAGCCTGATCGGCATGGTACTCGCAACTATCCTTGTTTTTATGGTCCTGCCATTTTTTAACGAGCTGGTGGGAAAACAGCTTAGCCTATCGTTATTAAACTTACCAACCTGGCTTTTTTTAATTGGTTTTGCCTTATTTACGGGTGTGTTAGCGGGTACCTACCCAGCCTTTTTCCTTTCTTCATTTCAGCCTATTAAGACCTTGAAAGGGAAATTTGTTTCTAAAACAAGAGGCCTTAGTATTCGCTCACTTTTAGTCGTCATTCAATTTAGCCTCGCTATTATATTGATTATCGCAACAGTCATTGTCGCGAAACAAATCCAATATACCAAACAGCGCGACCGAGGTTACAATGAAAATGGGCTACTTTATAGCAGTATCCAAGGTGACCTCGAGAAGAATTATAAAATTCTTAGAAATGAATTGTTAGCCAGCAACGCAGTTGTTTCTGTATCTAAAAACATGTCGCCGGTAACTGATTTCTATAGCAATGGCTGGGGGTTTACGTCCGGGACACCAACGGAACAGGACAAACGCATTTCCTATAACCGTTTTAGTACCGATGCCGATGCCGTAAAAAATCTAGGCCTAACACTAATACAGGGGCGGGATATCGATATTTACAAGTTTGCGACAGACAGTACTGCCTTGATTTTAAATGAATCCGCGGTAAAAAGTTTGCACCTCAAAAACCCAGTCAATAGCATTGTGGATGGTGATGGAACAAAATGGACCGTAGTTGGGGTGGTCAAAGATTTCATAATGGGATCGCCATTTGGAGACAATAAACCTATGGTGATATTAGGACCGCAAGCCTGGTTTACAACGATCCATTATCGTTTAAATCCAAACAATGACATCGCAGACAACTTAAAAACGATTGAGTCAATCTTTAAAAAGTTCAACCCAGACTATCCTTTTGAATATAAATTCATTGACAAGACCTACGAAGAAAAATTTAAGGAGACAAAAGCTATAGGTACACTGGCCATGATCTTTGCTGGATTGACGATCTTTATTTCCTGTCTGGGTTTACTGGCATTAATCGCCTATATGGCCGAAACACGTATGAAAGAAATTGCTGTCCGCAAAGTTCTTGGAGCAAGTGTCACCCAAGTAACCTCTTTGCTTTCGATCGATTTTATTAAGCTTGTTGTGGTCGCAATTTTTATCGCCACACCTATCGCTTGGTGGGCCATGGATAAATGGTTACAAGATTACAGTTATCGAATTGAGATACAGTGGTATTATTTTGTCATTGCTGGACTATTGGCTATTCTGATCAGTATGGCCACGATAAGCTATCAAGCAATTAAGGCTGCATTAGGCAACCCTGTTGACAGTTTACGCGATGAGTAGCCCAAAGTTTAACAACATTGTTTCGTATAGTTTTAAACCATAAAGAAAGGAATGAATTCATTCAAACTTACTTTTCGCAGCCTCATTAGCAACCGACAATATACCTGGATCAATATCTTGGGCTTAAGTATTGGTTTTTCCTTGTGCCTTCTCGTATTTGCTCTTGTCATTGAAGAAAATTCGTATGACAAAAGCTGGAGAAATGCGGATCATCTCTTTCGGATTGTGACCATAGATTCAACGGCTGGCCTTGAACGCCAAATGTCCAGAACATTCGTTAATTTAAGTACGGAACTCAAACAAGTATTCCCGGAGATTCAAAATGAGGCTCGGATAGAATCCAGAAAATATTATTTAAAACCGCATGCAAGCTCAGCACACCCCATAGGCATACAGGTTTTGGAGTCGGAAATAAATATCTTGGATATGTTGAGCATCAAGGTTCTCGAAGGCAATCCCAAACAGCTGGTCCAAGGAAAAACAAACTTGCTCATCGGCAAAGAATTCAAAGAAAAGTACTTTAAGAACGAAAATGTCATCGGCAAAGTCATCCAAAGTGCCGACCCCTATACCGATAAACCATCCGATTATATCATTACGGGTGTTATGGATAATCTTCCTTATAATTCAACGCTTAGAGCTTCCGCCATTGCTTTAGTCCCCAAAATATCGATGGAATTAAGCAAAGATGGGTCAGGCTACTACACCGAACAATTTGTACAACTAAAACCCGGAACACCAAGAATAGATCTTGAACAGAAACTAAATCATTGGTATAAAGGATACCTCAGTCCCAACACAAAACATGTGACTTCCTTTCGCCTGCAGCCTATTCAGGATATATATATGGAGCCATTAGGCAGTGCAGATATCAGCGGCAACCAAAAAACAACAAACATATTTGTGGGTGTTGCCGTTTTGGTCTTTATTATTTCCTGCATCAATTTTATTAATATTTACGCTGTAAGAACAGTTAAAAAATTAAGGGCACTTCATATACATAAAGTATTGGGGGCCAGCCGATCCCAGATGATCAGACGAATGCTATTAGAAACAATCCTACTGTTTTTTATTTCCGCATTATGTAGTTTGGTACTCTTTAGACTTGCACTGTCCCAACTGGAACACTTTATAGGCTATGATCTCGCTTATATTAAATCCATACAGCTCCCGTTGCTATTGGCATTTATGACGACTGCAATTGCCCTCGGCGTGCTAATTGGTTTTTATCCAGCATGGCTAATCTCTGGTATTAAGAGTTCAGATGCCTTAAAAAATAAGCTATCAAAAATTCCCAATGCGGAAGTCTTTATCAAAAAAATGCTTATCACAACACAGTTTAGCATTACTATTATCGTCATCATTGGCCTTATAACAATCAAGTCCCAACTCAGTTATATGCAAGCAGCTCCCTTGGGAATGGAAGTCAAAAATGTGCTAAACATCGATTATTTCAATAAGGGTACACAAAATACAAATATAAAAGATCGAATTGGTCAACTTACCGGGGTTGAATCGGTCAGCGTCGCTGCCTGGACGCCGACAATCGGGTCAGGCTACCTTGCCAAGACAATCGTTGACAAGGACGATCCAGGGAAAAATATCCAAGTCAGTTTCATCGGTGGCGATGTCGATTTATCCAAGACTTTGGGAATCCAGCTGGTTAAAGGTCGATTATTGACTCCTGAAGATTATACGCATGTTGAAATGGATCTGGGAGAAGACGAAGGTATAAATAATGCCCTTGTGACCGAAAGTACGGCAAGAAAGCTTGGGATAGAAAAACTCGGTATCCTGTATAAAGACCTTCAAATTATCCCAGTCGGAATCATTAAAGATTTCCATAGTGAGTCTTTTCGTAGAAAAATAGTACCAACAGTGATTTTGGCAAAAGATTTTAACGGAAGCGGCAATATGCTGATAAAAGTAGGGAAAGGACAAGAACAACAAATCTTTCGATCGGTATCTCAAATTATACAAAATACCTATCCTGATAAACACGTTTCCTTCCATTGGATAGATGAGTTGATTGCAAAACAATATGAAAAAGAGAGCAAGCAAGTGCAATTATTTATCCTATTCAGTGCATTGACATTGTTGATCTCTGCCTTAGGAATTACAGGATTGATCATGCAAAATCTCGAACAGCGTACTAAAGAAATTGGCATACGCAAAGTCCTAGGCGCAACAGTGCTCGACATATCACGTCTCTTTTCAAAAGATTATCTCATCTTATCCACCTTGGCTATTTTTATTGCCAGTCCAATAGCGGGGTATTTTTCAAAAAAATGGCTTGAAGATTATGCGTACAATGTGGGCGTACAATGGTGGTTCTTTATCCTTGCCGCGCTTGCCATCTTTTTGATCAGCATCATTACTGTCAATTTCCAAACAATACGTGCCGCACTAAACAATCCAGTAGATAGCTTACGAAACGAGTAAATATTCATTTATAGTAATAGAGGGGGCCTCAATATGATCAAGAATAATTTAAGAATAGCATGGAGAAATTTAACCCGCAATTTCTCCACTTCGTTTATCAACATCGTTGGGTTGGCCATGGGAATTGCAACCTGCCTTCTGATCAGCTTATATGTGACCGATGAATTTAGTTTTGATCGTTACAACGAGCATGCAGACCGTATTGTACGTGTTGTTTTCAGAGGAACAGTAAAGGGCGGAACGATCAATGAGGCACATGTGATGCCACCTGTAGCTTCGACTATGAAGTCAGAGCTGCCCGAAGTTGAAGAAACTGCACGACTACGAATCGGTGGATCCCCCCTATTTGTCGTCAATAATAAAGTGTTTCACGAAGAAAAAATGGCTTTCGTAGATGCTTCTTTCTTCAAAATTTTCACGCTCCCTTTTATTAAAGGGGATTTGTCTACAGCTATTTCTTCCCCAAATTCTGCAGTGATTTCCGAATCCACTGCCTTAAAATACTTCGGCACAAATAATGTTGTCGGTCGAGACCTCCTCATCAAAGACAGTCCAAATATCCTCAAAATCACTGGAGTAATCAAAGATATCCCTCAAAACTCCCATTTTCATTTTGATGTATTTACCTCTTTGGATGCACTGGAAGATTCACGATCAGATTCGTGGATGACCTCCGAATATTATACTTATGCGCTGCTTTCGAAAAATGCGTCACGTGAAAAGCTCGAAAAAAACTTAGCCGTCCTATTCGACAAACATGTTGCCACACAATTTATGGCAGGTTTTGGCATGAGTTACCAAGAATACAAGAAAACGGGAAATAAGATCGGTCTTTACCTACAGCCGCTCACAGATATCCATCTACATTCGAATTTCAACTACGACCTCAGCGCTCCGGGGGATATACGTTACGTTTATATTTTTAGTGCTATTGCACTCTTTATGCTATTGATTGCCACAATTAATTTCATGAATCTATCTACAGCCAGTGGGTTTAGACGGTGTAAAGAAGTAGGAGTACGAAAAGTATTAGGTGCCGACAAGCAAAAACTGATGCGACAATTTATGCTGGAGGGCGTCCTCCTGACTTATATTTCCTTGGGAATAGCTTTGGGAATTGTTTTACTTGCCCTTCCTCTATTTAATCAGATTTCAGGAAAAGAGATTGAAATTCAAAAACTTGACGCTTTTAAAATTATCCCCTTCCTACTGACTTTTGGTTTAGTCGTCGGTCTATTTTCCAGCAGCTATCCCGCGTTATATTTATCCTCATTTAATCCGCTCCGTGTATTAAAAGGGAAAATAAGTCGTTCGACTAAAGGCCTTAATTTACGCAGTGGGCTTGTTGTATTTCAATTCATCATTTCCGTCGGACTTATCTTTGGAACCGTGGTTGTTGTTCAGCAGCTGGATTATATGCGTCATATTAAACTTGGATATAACAAGGATAATGTCCTTATTATACCGAGCTGGCCTTTGGGAAAAAACGAAAAGACATATTATAATTTATTGATGCAAGATAGCAGAATCAAGCATGTCTCTCATTCGTCCTATCTCCCTGCCGGAGAAAGTAACAACAACAATTTTTTCATCTATCCAGATGGCAATACTGATCAATGGGTCAAAACGATTCGTTACGATATAGATGAAGAATATATTCCGGTTATGGGTATGCAGCTTAAAGAAGGACGAAATTTCGCAAAAACATTTGGTAATGACAGCCTTTCTGTCATCATCAATGAAACCGCAGCAAAAGATCTAGGTTGGAACGATCATAGCCTTGGCAAAATATTGACCAATAAAGATAACAAAAGCTATCGTGTTATTGGTGTCGTTAAGGATTTCCATTTTCGCTCTTTACATGAGCAGATCTCCCCGCTTGTGATGGTTCTTAGCGATCAAGCCGGGAGTTTGATTCTCAAAACCCAAACAGCCGATATGGAGAAGCTCATTCAAAAATTAGCGTCTCTCTATCGATCCTTTCCAACAGACATTCCATTCAGCTATTCCTTTCTGGATGACCGATACGCACAAACCTACCAAGCAGAAGTGAAAACGGGTAAATTACTGAGCATCTTTGCGGGACTGACTATTTTTGTAGCCTGCCTTGGTTTATTCGGCTTGGCTATTTTCACCGCCAATCAACGCAGAAAAGAAATAGGGATCCGAAAAGTTGTTGGAGCTACAGTTCCCGACATCACGCGTATGCTTTCCACGGAGTTCGTCAAACTCGTTCTAATAGCCATTATCATTTCTTCTCCCCTAGCTTGGTGGATGATGCACAAATGGTTAGAGAATTTTGCGTACCGTATTGAGATGCAATGGTGGATGTTTGTGCTAGCAGGAGCGCTAGCCGTTTTTATTGCTTTAATTACTGTAAGTTCACAAGCGATACGAGCGGCCCTAACAAAGCCTGTTGACAGTCTACGTGATGAATAAAAATAAACTTGTCTGTTCAGCTGTGGACAAAGCACTGTCCGATATCGAACAGCAAGGAAAAGAATCAGGAAGGCAATACACTAATGATCAACAGGATAATTACTTGGCCAAACATTTGTATTTTTAATTTTCTAAATGGAGCAAACAAGCTATCAGCAGCTCCACGACCGGAATAAATTCTTAGTATAAGACAATGAACTTTACAAACTTCAAAATTGCTTGGCGAAATATTCGAAAGAAAAAAGTGCAAAATCTGATCAATCTAATTGGATTGACCTGCGGTATTACTTTTCTACTACTTGTAGGCGCCTATGTATGGGATGTACATCAAGTGAATAGTAATATCAAAAATATCGATCGGCAATTTTTGTTGCAAAGCAAGTATAAGAAAGAAGGATTTGGTATTAACTTAACCACATTAGGGGCGCTCCCCAAAGCCTTACATGAGGAGTATCCCAATCTGGTCTCTAATTATTATCGGATTGATGGATTGACAGGTATCGTAGCAAACGGTGCGACAATCCATGAGGAAGGGATGTCTCTCGGAGATCCTAGTCTATTGACGATGTTTGGATTCCATATTTTAGCGGGCAATGCCAATACGGCTTTGAATAATCCCTTTTCAGTTGTCATCAGTGACAAAGCAGCCATAAAATATTTCGGTCATGTGGATGTACTTGGAAAATCGCTACAAATAAAAAATTTCAAGGGTGAAAAACACGATTTTGAAATTACAGCAATCATCAAATCCGATGTCCAAAATGCCATTATGGATCTCACAAAGAATATGCATGCCGACATATTTTTACCGATCATCAACGAGGAATTCTTTGGCCGATCTATAGACAATTGGAATAACCCATATATTGCCGGTTATGTTGAATTGAAACCAGGTGTAAGTTTGGAACGGGTAGATGCCGCCATCGAAACGCTAGTAAGAAAAAATACCGATAAGGAATTTTCCAGTCAATATAGCCCCAATCTAAAACCATTGAAAACTTATTATTTGGATGACAACCAAGGGGCTGTCCGTAAAATGATACAGACGTTGATTTGGACTGCCATTTTTATCTTGATTATGGCTATCATCAATTTCATCAATTTTAGTATCGCTCAGCACATTACCCGATTAAAGGAAATCGGTGTTCGCAAAATGATGGGATCATCTCGAGTGCAGCTTATTAGACAACTGATGACCGAATATATCCTGATCGTGGCCATAGCAACATTCATCAGTCTGCCAATCTATATCGTCACAAGTCCAATCTTCGAACATATCTTGATGCGCAAGCTGCCTACGTTGATGGAATTGCCGATTTATTTTTTTGGTCTATTGGGTATAATGACGTTATTAATTGGTTTACTGGCGGGTCTATATCCAGCAATTAAGCTTTCCAATATAGCGGTACTTCCTGCAGTCAAAAATCAGTTTTCGACCTTGGGAGGCAAACAGCTGGTACGAAAAATTCTTTTGTTTTTTCAATTTGGGGTAGCCTTGCTCCTGCTGGCCTGCACACTAATTATTTCCAAACAAGTGGACCTATTTCTCCATAGCAATCTAGGTTACAACAAGGACTACTTATTAACCGTTCAAGTACCTAGAGATTGGTCCGAAAATGGTGTTCGCAAAATGGAGACTTTACAACATGAACTCAGCCAGCAACCAGAAGTAAAATCTGTAAGCTTATCTTATGAAACACCTGGATTACTGGGATTCAATATGCAATCTGCATTCGGTACGGTTGAAAACAAAGAAATCCAGGTACAACGGATTACAAGTGATAGTCACTTTTTGGGAACCTATGAGATACCGCTAATTGCGGGAACTTTTCTTCCTAAAAACTATGCTACTCATGCGGATAATAGACCAGTTGTCATCAACAGGAAGGCTATGGATGATTTTGGCTTTAAAAATGCCGAGCAGGCGATTGGTCAGCAAATAGCAATAAATGATCCTAGTTACAAAATGACTATTGTGGGCGTTGCTGAAAATTTTGTAGCCAACACACTTCATCAGGCATCCCCGCCTATTATCTGGATAGATGTACATGAGAGCCTTCAATACCGATACCTCAGTATTCGCTTACAAAAAGGCTCTCTTTCCAATGCAGTACAACAACTAGAAAAAAAGTGGAAAACGTTGCTGCCTGATGCACCGTTCGAGTATCAGTTTATGGATGAACGTATCAAAAGTTTATATGAAACTGAGCTGCAGCTGCATCGCGCTTCCCAGATTGCTACGGTTGTTTCGCTACTGATCGTGGCATTGGGACTTACCGGATTAATATCGCTTTCCATCCATCTGCGCAATAAAGAAGTCGGCATTCGTAAAGTACTTGGGGCTTCACTAGCACATTTGATGTTGCTCTTTTCAAAAGAGTACTACGGAATCTTCCTATTTGCTGCATTTACGACAGTTCCACTAAGTTATCTATTGATGCAATACTGGCTGCAAAATTACATTATCCGAGTAGAAATCAATGCGTTTACCTACTTATTGCCATTGGGAACTTTGATTGGTTTGCTGAGTTTATTGGTTGGTATTATTGTATTTCGATCAACTCGGTTTAATCCAGTTGAAAAATTAAGAGATGAATAAGAAAAATAAGCCGTAGGGTGTGCAAAAATTATTATCAAGCTGAATTGGGTGTAGTAGTTTATAATTGGTTCCCTACGGCTCAGTATCTTTATACCCTTCCAGTAGCTGTTCGCAACGAACAGCTACTGGAAGGGTAACTCCTTATTCTTTTAACCAGCATAGCTTTTCGATAGATAAACAAATCCATATTTTGATTCTTTCCGAATAAGTTTAAGCTCATCAGACCGATTGAGCAAATCTTCAAGTATCTTCATCAGGTTTTTAGGTTTTACATATGTACCGAGTATTATACAAACCAATTTATGTATTTCATAAGGACTCCTATTTTTATTAAAATACCCCGTGCCAACCTGCGCTTCGATAATTCTCTTGACCTTTCGAAGCTCATTCAATGTAGAAGGTTTATTTGGATCAAAATTATGGCGGATGTCCATGATCTTAAATTGGATCTCCTGTACCCCTTCTTCAATGGATAATCTATATAGGTGATAAATAACCTCATCATCCAATGTATTGACATGCAACTCATAAGCATACTTTTGCTTGGATAAATTCATCCCTAAAGGCATCATGGCATGTATACTCCCCACTTCTAACACACGACAAAAAATATAGTAATCAATAGCAAGAATCGTTTTAATTTTGAAAGACTCAACTTTGCTTATAAAATCTAGTGCTTTTCCCATTAAAAAAGATACTTCTTCGGGTGAGAGACCATTTGAAATACGCTGTAATATCATCCGATAAAAGAACTGCATTTCCAACGGTTGACAACGATGCTTATACACCCGTTTGAACACTTTAAAATTATTTCTCATTATAGTTCATATAGTTATTCCATACAAAGAAATAGAAATAATTTAAAAATTTAAAACATTTGTATAAATAAAAATAACATTTTGTATATTTATCTATACAAAACAAGAGCATACTAAATCATAACTATGACAAAACTAGGTGAATTTTTAGAGAAAAAATCCGTTAATAAATCGCGAATTGCGCGCAAAACGGGTTTAAGTAAGGCAAGAATCAATGAGTTAACGATGACCGAAACGGCTAAATTACGTTTGGATGAAATGTACCTGATCGCATTGGCTATTGATACAGATCCAGCTAAAATGATGTTCGAACTATGTGATCATCTCCAGCTGAAAGAGATTGAAGAGTAAGCAATTCTCTATTTACCGTCAGCGCCTAGAACGTCTGTGCGATACTGAACGCCAAACTGTTCGATATCGTACAGGCTAGCTTTTTAAAGTCAAAACAACAGACTAGTTATCAACACGTTAACAAAATGGCAACGCAATTGATTTCAGCTTAAACGTCTGTTTTGATTATAACTACCAGTCATTCAGACCTTAAAAATTTCTGCTATGATAGGAAATAATCTCAAGATAGCTTGGCGGAATATGGCAAAAAACAAGCTATATTCATTCATCAAGATTGGAGGCTTTGCCTTTAGTATTGCGATCTGTATTCTTATTGTTTTATATATAAAACATGAGACGAGCTACAATAAGTTTTATCCGGCTATGGATAGAATTTACCGCTTGGTCGTTCAGTTACCCATTGAGAATAAAACCGAGCGCTGGGTTTCACTTTCTGCGCCAGTAGCGCCAACCTTAAAAGCAGAAATACCGTCCATTGAGCAAACGGGGCGCATTCTACCCAATCCGTTATTCGGTGCGGGCAGCAACCAATTGTCATTAAATAACAGCTCAGATAGCCATTACGATGATGGATTTGTCTATGTCGACCAGTCCATTCTCGACATGTTTCCTATGCCAATGGTTTCGGGCCAGCTGTCCCATGCACTCGATAAGCCCAACACATTGGTTATTACCAGAAGCAAAGCCGAAAAATACTTTAAAAATGATCCAATTGGACAAACGATCTATCTCAACAACAATAAATCGAAGGCCTATACCATCACTGGGGTCATTGAAGATATGCCCAACAATTCGACCCTTGCCGGTTATAGTTTTTTTATGTCGCTCGCTGGAGAACCTTTTTATCAAGGCGAACAGACTGCTTGGCTCAATAACAATTATACCGTTTATGTCAAATTAAAACCCAACGTAAATGTTGCACTGGCAGAAAAAGAAATTTCAAAGAATTATTTAGAGATACATTATCTCCCTGAATATCTAAAATCAGGACGTAAACTTAATCCGCTTTTCAAGCAGGCAAAAATAACTTTACAGAATGCCCTCGACATGCATTTAAAATCTGCGGATATAAGCGACGATAAAGTTAGTACATTGAACAGAGGCGATATTCGCATGGTTTGGACCTTCGCAACAATAGCTTTATTTATTTTGTTCATTGCCTGTATTAACTTCATCAACTTATCGACAGCAAATGCAGCAACGAGAGCAAAAGAAATTGGTATCCGTAAGACTATTGGCTCCTCCAGGAAGCTGCTTGTTGGACAATTCCTTGTTGAAGCAATTTGTTATAGTGTATTGTCACTGATTATTGGGTTATTTCTAAGCTGGTTACTACTACCCGTATTCAACCATCTAGCCAACAAATCCTTGACCATTCCTTGGATAGCGACGTACTTCTTTCCTTCTCTTTTGGTGGCCATATTGGTGATCGGTGGTCTTGCCGGAATCTACCCAGCACTGTACCTATCCAAATTTAAACCAATCACCGCACTCAAAAACAATGTCATTGGCGCTAAATCTTCGCTATTTAGGAATAGTTTAGTTGTCTTTCAATTCGCGACCTCAATTATCCTTATCGTTGGAGCATTGGTAACCAATAAACAGATAAACTACATATTGGACAAAGATCTGGGATTTGACAAGGAACAAGTCGTTGTGCTTCGCGGCATTGGTACATTATCGAAACAGCTTCCAAGTTTAAAAAATGAACTAAAGAGCCTCCCCAATGTTGCTTCCGTTTCCATGGGTGATTTTCTTCCAGTCCCCATCGATGGTGCCAAACGAAATGGTAATCCGTTCTGGGTCGATGGCAGAAAAGATCTTGATATGGCTACACAGGGCCAATTTTGGGAAATCGATCAGGATTATCTGAGTACATTCGGTCTTCATTTAAATAAAGGACGAAATTTTGATCCCACCAGAGCCACCGATAGCAGTTCGGCTATTATCAATCAGAAATTGGCCGACGAGCTTCACTTAAAGAATCCCATTGGTGCAAAAATCACCAATGGCAATACATGGACGGTCATTGGCGTAGTAGATGATTTTATTTTTGAGTCGCTAAAAGATAAGGGGTATGCAGGACTTTGTATGACATTACAAGGCAATCCTTCCCTCCTCTCTATTAAGGTAAAACCGCAACATCTCAAAGAGACGCTCGCTGATATCACAGGAATATGGAACAAATTTGCCCCAAATCAACAAATTAACTATAGCTTCTTGGACGAAGGTTTTGAGGCCCTTTATCAAGACGTGGAACGGACCAAGAATATATTCACTTGTTTCGCTCTTGTTGCCATTTTTGTTGCTGCGCTCGGGCTTTTCGGTCTCGCAACTTATGTGACACAACAACGGACCAAAGAAATTGGCGTACGTAAGGTACTTGGAGCCAATGCGATTAGATTACTCCGATTATTGTCTGGAGATTTTATAAAATTGGTGTTTGTAGCCTTGGTCATTGCCACACCAGTTGCGTGGTGGGCAATGAACCAATGGCTTACAGATTTTAACTATCGGATCGAAATAAATTGGCTCTACTTCATTCTTGCAGGAATGAGTGCCATTTTAATTGCTTTAGGCACAATCAGCTATCAGACTTGGAAAGCCATTCGCGCCAATCCTGTGGATAGCCTGCGTGATGAATAAATACAAAACCGTAAAAGACTTTTATTATGATAGGAAATAATTTAAAGATCGCTTGGCGAAATATGGTCAACAACAAACTGTACTCGATCATCAAGATCGGCGGATTCGCTTTTAGCATTGCGATTTGCATTCTTATTATGCTGTACATTCGACATGAAACCAGTTATGATAAAATGTATCCCAACATGAACCGTGTTTTCCGTCTTATCGTTTCGGCACCCGATGGTGATAAAGTGAGGCAAACCTTTGCCTTTCCTGCCCCAGCAGCTAAAACCTTGCAAGAGGAAATCCCAAGTGTTGAATTAGCCGGTCGCATTTTACCCAATACCTTATTTGGTGCCGGAAGCAATCTGTTTACTGTAAATGGCCGCGCGGAGAACTACCTTGATAAAGGTTTTGTATATGTTGATCAGTCCATTTTGGAAATATTTCCGCTTCCTGTCGTACAAGGACAGTTATCACATGCGCTGGACAAACCCAATGCAATAGTCATTACCAAAAGTAGGGCTCAGAAATATTTCAAAGGAAATGCGGTAGGACAAACGATCTATTTGAACAACAATAAAAATGTCTTATACAACATAACGGCTGTGATCGATGATGTCCCGAGCAATTCCAGTCTCTATGGCTATGATTATTTTATTTCCCTTGCAGGCGAACCTTTCTACCCTGGTGAACAAAACAATTGGGGCGCGACAAATTACATTACCTATGTAAAACTGAAGGAGAATGCAGATATTGCCAATGCACAGCGTAGCATTTCAAAAAACTATATTCAGGACCATTATATTTTGCTCAACAAAAAAAATGGAATGAAAATATCGCCAGAAATGATGCGATCAACCGTATTGCTTCAAAACGCCCTTGATATGCACCTGCACTCGAAGAATATTTCGGAATATGGAATGGCGACACAATATCAAGGCGACATTAAGATGGTCTGGATATTCGCAGGAATTGCATTTTTTATATTATTGATTGCCTGTATTAACTTCATCAACTTATCAACGGCGAATGCAGCAACGCGAGCCAAAGAAATCGGGATTCGAAAAACCATTGGATCAAATCGAAGGACACTGATTTTCCAATTTATGACCGAAGCGATATGTTACAGCCTTATTTCACTCCTTACAGGGTTATTATTAGCCTTCCTGTTATTACCGCTATTTAACAATCTAGCCAACAAAGCGCTGTTTATACCGTGGACAGTGTGGTACTTTGTGCCTTCGCTGATCTTGAGCATGTTGTTCATCGGCATTCTTGCCGGTTTATACCCAGCGCTCTATTTATCAGGTTTTCAACCTATCAACGCATTAAAAAGCAAATCGGTCACCAATCTTAAATCTTCGTTGCTACGCAATGGACTGGTTATTTTCCAATTTGCAACATCTATTATATTGATGATCAGTGCACTTATTGCGAATCAGCAAATCAGTTTTATGCTCAATAAAGATATTGGCTTCGATAAGGATCAGGTAATCGTACTCCGCGGTATAACAGGTATTGCCTCTCAGGCAAAAGAATTAAAAAATGAATTGAAAGCCATTCCAACAGTAAGTGATGTCTCCATTGGCGACTACTTACCGGTTCAATTGGATGGCGCAAAAAGAAATGGGAATCTTTTTTGGGCCAAAGGAAAAGAAGATCTTGAATTGGGCGAAAGCGGGCAATTCTGGAATATCGACGAAAGCTACCTCACTACATTTGGACTAAAACTTATAGCCGGCCGAAACTTTGATCCACATATCGCATCGGATAGTTCTGGTGCTATTGTCAACAAAAGAATGCTTGCTGATCTAGGCATCAAAGGAAATCCAATTGGCGTACAAATTACCAATGGTATGACGTGGACCATTATTGGCGTCGTCGACGATTTTATCTTTGAATCGATGAAAGATGAGGGCTATTATCCCGTTTGTATGACCCTCGCCAGTAGCCCCTCCATGCTTTCCATCAAGACTAAATCTACAGAAATGTCCAAAACATTGGCCGACATTAATACCGTCTGGAACAAGTTTTCTCCAAATCAAAAAATCGATTACAATTTCCTCGATGCCGGCTTCGCAGATCTATATCAAGATGTCCAACGGACCAAAAATATCTTCAGTTGCTTTGCTTTTGTAGCCATTTTTGTTGCAGCTCTGGGACTTTTCGGACTGGCAACCTACGTGACCCAGCAACGAACTAAGGAAATCGGTGTCCGCAAGGTTCTCGGCGCAAGTTCCATCCGATTACTCAAATTACTCTCCGGAGATTTTATAAAATTGGTGTTTGTAGCTTTGATCATTGCTACACCTGTTGCGTGGTGGGCAATGAATCAATGGTTGACAGATTTCAACTATCGAATAGAAATCAATTGGTTCTACTTTATTCTAGCGGGTCTCAGTGCAATCCTGGTTGCTTTTGGAACCATTAGTTATCAAACCTGGAAAGTCGTCCGTGCCAATCCAGTCGATAGTTTAAGGGATGAATAAAGTCATAAGATCTTAAAAATTGGTATTTGTTGCCTTGGTAATTGCCTTGCCTGCTACATGGTGGGCAATGAACCATTGGCTTAGGGGGAATGGATGTTCGATTCTGGACGTAAACTGTTCGAAATCGAACATCCAAAAACAAAACAAAAACACGATAAGTAATTTATAATAAAACTATTACGACACTGGCAAGGGGATTGTAATTTTAATTGAGTGAATTGGTTCGCATTAGTTTAAACATAATATCCTCCAAAAAATGGCAAAAAATGATTTCAAACTAGCTTGGCGTAAACTCTTAAAAAACAAAGGTTTTACTTTCTTAAATATTGTTGGTCTGACCTTGGGTTTTACGGGTTTTATCCTTTCCTATCAATACATCAATCGGGAAACGAGTTACGATAAATGGAATCCACATTTTAAGGACATCTACCAAATTGGTCTTGAAGCAGAAGGTGCCTTTACGAACGAAACTTCACCTTCTCTGGCTCCTTTGCTAAAACAGAATTTACCTGATATTGTATATGCAGGTCGGAAAATAGTTTACAATTATGGAAGTTATCCGCTTTTCGGAGAGAAGACGGTACTTATTAAAAATGCTGCATTAATTGATTCTTCTGCTGCGCGGATTTTTCAGATAGAAAATGCGACTGGGCCGCTCTACAAAAACAAGGACCAAAAGGAAGCGACCATGGTCAAAAGTCCTATTGCCGAACAACTATTCAAAAAAGAAGACTTAAATTTTGACAGTCCCCAGTCGATTCCAGCGCTAAGTCAACAAATTGGAATGAAGGAAACAATCTACGGTACCATCAAAAAGCAAGGCCTGTCCATGATTGATTACGATCTCCTTTTTATCCGTGAACCGCAGGATCTCTTCGCGGATAATAATCCCTTTTTGTATCAAACTTATATTCAGGTTCGCCCCGGTACGGATATCACAACGTTGACCAATCGCATCAATGCGCTTTACCAGAAAGAAATTGCACCAAAAGATAAAATACGTTCATCCAGTTATGCCAAAGGAAAAATCTATCTTGATCCACTTGCCAACCTTCACCTTCGGCCAAAAACGGGAAATAACACGGCTTATATCATTACGTGGATTATTGGTATTCTTTCGGTCTTAATTCTTTTACTTGCTTCAGCCAATTTTGCCAATATGATTATGGCACAGGCGGATCAACGACTTAAAGAGCTTGCCCTAAAAAAAATATTGGGAAGCTCACGTTGGGCTATCGTCAGGCAGTTGGTACTGGAAGTATTTATTCTGACTTTCAGTGCTGCAATTCTAAGTTTCGTTACTTTGGCCCTTACAGGAAATATTCTCCAAAAATGGTTCAATGATGATCTTAAGGGGTATATTTTGAGTTCGGAAACAATCGTACAACTTGCTATTGCCGTACTATTGACAACAATTCTATCGGCAATATACCCAGCTATCGTACTCTCTGGCTTCAAATCCGTCAATCTGCTCAAAGGCGGATTATCCTCAATACTAAAGAAAGGAACATTCCGAAATGCCTTGCTAACTTTCCAGATCAGTATGGCCATCCTGTTTATCTCGGGCATGCTAGTGATTAGAGCACAGCTTCAGTACATGCAGCAGGCGGATAAAGGGTTTGAGCCGGCCCAGGTTATCAATTTCAAGGGAGTAGGTATGTATTACAATAAAAACAACTACGAACAATTAAAAAGGCGATTAGACAATGATCCGAGTATCGCATCAGTCGCATCAGCGACAAATATCCCAGGAGAGGGCGAACAGCCTCCTAAAATGGATTTTTCTTATGCACAAAAAACTGTTTCATTTGCACATGTCGGCATTGATCCTGGATACTTCAAGACGTTAAACATCTCCAGTATACAGGAAAACACCAATATTTCAATAGACCAACTGCTTCGCGATTCCTTGGCGAACTATGCTATTATCAACGAATCTGCAGCTAAGAATTTAGGACTTGAAAACCCTATAGGTGCTAAAATCAAAGGCTGTGATGTCAACTTCGAAATTGTCGGTCTAGTCAAAGACAGTAAAGCTTATGGCTTCGAGAATGCCGTACAACCGAGCCTATATTCATTTAAAAGTGAATGCGGCAGCATGCGCTTGCAAACAACCCTCATGGTCAAAACAAAACCAGGTATGGTCGATCGGGCAATTCAAACAGTCAAAACAGAGTGGGAGAAAAATCCATCTGCAAAAGATCTGCCCCTTGATTATTCCTTTATGGATGAGCAATATGCTTTACAGCACAAAAAACAGCAAGAATTGCAGACTGCTTTTAATAGTTTCACCAGCCTTTCGGTTATCATTGCGGCCTTAGGGCTGTTCAGTATGGCGGCATATCAGGCGGCTTTACGAAAAAAGGAAATGAGTATCCGTAAAGTACTAGGAGCTTCGGTACAATTGCTCTTTATTCAATTGAACAAACCATTTTTCAAGCTCTTTCTGATCGGGATCGGCATAGCCCTTCCAATCGCTTATTTCCTTATGAATAGGTGGCTTTCCAATTTCGCCTATCACATTCAGCTGTCCTGGTGGTCGTTTTTGATCCCAATATTTTGCATATTTATACTCATATTGGTTTCGATCAGTTTCCAATCTATCAAAGTCGCAAAAACAAATCCAATAGATAGCCTGCGCGATGAATAAAAGATAGTATGAGCAGTGATGGCTTTATCCTACAGTTGAACAATAATTATGGTTACTAGAAAAAATATAAATTCGAATATCTAAGATCTCAATACTAAAAAATGATACAATTAAAAAATTTATTCAAGTGGTATAACGTAGGTGGTACACGCTCATTCGTCCTTAAAGATGTAAGTCTTGATATCGCTGAAGGTGATTTTATCTCCATCATGGGACCTTCAGGGTCCGGAAAATCGACTTTATTAAATATTATCGGTATGCTCGATGAACCTGATGAAGGTGAATATATTTTTATGGGCGAGAATGTGTTGGAAATGAAAGCGAAAAAAAGAACGCAACTATACCAATCCCACATCGGCTATGTATTTCAAGCTTACCATCTCCTGGATGAGTTGACCGTATATGAGAATATTGAAACACCCTTGATCTATAAGGACATTTCGAGCAAAGAAAGAAAAGCTATTGTTGCCGATATGCTCGATCGCTTTGGTATTGTTGGTAAGAAGGATCTCTTCCCAGCCCAACTATCCGGTGGCCAACAACAGATTGTAGGTATAGCGCGTGCATTAGCGGGATCGCCTAAATTATTGTTAGCCGATGAGCCTACGGGTAATTTAAATTCCAAACAAGGCGAAGAAATCATGGATCTATTCAAACAGCTCAACGATGATGGTGTTACAATTATACAAGTAACCCATTCTGAAAAGAATGCCGAATACGGTAAAAGAGTTGTCAATATGCTGGATGGTCAGCTCAAATAATTGTATGCCAATTTAACCTGGATAATCCCTACGCAGTACATCAATTACGGTAGGGATTTTTTTAGCTCATATTTCGAATCAATTCTTTAACTTCGTTATGATGAATGAGAGAGAGTTGAAATCGCTAATATCCCTGTTGGACGACACCGACCAACAGATTATTCAGGAAGTGGAACACCAGTTAAAAAGCCAAGGTCCTGAGATTGTACCCTATTTGGAAAAATTTTGGGAATCAAGCTTCGATCCCAGAATACAGGGACGTTTAGAGAATATCATTCATGAAATTCAATTTGATCAGACCAAAAACGAGTTACAGATCTGGAACCTGAGTAACTCATTCAATCTACTGGAAGGATTAATTATCCTCAATAATTATCAATATCCTTCTTATGAGGACCACAAGATTATTTTGGCGATAGA
The DNA here is from genome assembly GCF_964277905.1 of uncultured Sphingobacterium sp. Lineage (NCBI taxonomy): Bacteria > Pseudomonadati > Bacteroidota > Sphingobacteriia > Sphingobacteriales > Sphingobacteriaceae > Sphingobacterium > uncultured Sphingobacterium sp. The sequence goes on along the minus strand of NZ_CAXYKD010000001.1, from coordinate 288,864 downwards.
AGATCTCAAAACTGAGGTATGGCGCGGTTTGCATTACGACATGAGCCCACTGGAAAAAGTGAACCTAATGAATCATGTTCTTTTTGGCTCTTTCGGCCTAGCAGGAAATACAAAGGATTATCATCATCCACAGAATTCCTATATTGGTCAAGTACTCGATACCAAACAGGGGAATCCCTTAACCCTATCCTGCATTTATAGTATCATTGCACAAAAATTGGACATTCCAATCTACGGTATCAATTTACCAAAGCATTTTGTATTGGCGTATATGGATTCGGATGAAGAAGGGAATGAAAATGTGCTGTTTTACATCAATGCCTTTAATCGTGGTCAGGTTATGCAAAAAAGCGATGTAAATTCATTTTTGAAGCAACTGAACCTCAATCCGGATAGAGAATTTACCTACCCCTGCGACAATGTGACAATCATTAAACGAGCTTTGCGAAACCTAATGTCTGCCTACGAGGAACATGAAAGTTCAAACAAGCAGCAGGAAATCAAAGCGCTTTTCCAGTTGCTTGCCTAAACTGTACATTAAAAGTTAGTAGTAGACCGGCCGTCCAAAAAGATATAATTTGGATTCAGAGAACCATAGGTTTTCGCCGCTATGTCAGGTTTTAAATTACCGTCGCTTAAGCCAGTCAATGGAAAACGCGAAATTGTACGATTCGTTAGATCAGAAACATAAAAGAATTTACCTTCGTTGAGACGGTCATCAATGGCTACCCCCCAAGGTTTTTCTAAGCCCGTATTAGCACCACTGATAACGTAATCAGGGTCTATATTTTTGTCTGTAATCCCACTAAACAACGCCGTAGGGTCTTTGAAAAATAACACTTCTTTACCCGATGTCACCGCAAGTAAACCCTTATTAGGCGCATAGGACACGGGGCCTAGTTCAGTTTTACCCTTGATATAGACTTTCATTACTGGCTTAAATCCATCTACGCCGACAATCGTATCACGTGGCTGATCGATGAGTTGTTGTTTTAGATTAGTATAAACAGCAAATCCACTTTTATTTTCTGCTCCTTCATTATTAAAGCCTATAACAACAATTTTTTGATTATTATCACCTGTGCTATTGTTCACTAAGGTCAGAGAACTGGGAACAATGGTCCCCAGGTTAATCTGTTTGTCAATGATTAGTGCCCCACCTTTTAATCCTGCTTTTCCGCTTGGTGTGCTTATAGCATAAAACATGGAGCTGCCCGCTCCTCGATTTGTAACCGCCAATAGAAATGGTATTGTAGCAGATCCAGAAGTACCATTTTGCTGGGCATATGTATAATAAGCCAATCCCTTAACATTTGTAAAACCACGGTATCCAATTGCACCTGCATTACCTGGAATTCCATAAATATCATTTGCAAAAGGAATACGCTGAATAAAGGTATCCTGAGCCGTTATACTCGCCTGAAAAATAGCCTGGGCACTTGCATCAAAAAGAATGGGTCCCCCTCCCTTAGCCGGAGAAAGATACTGATAGATATTATCCAAATTGTTCGTATCTGCCGGATCTACAATCATCATATTCTTCAGGGAAGAATTATTCGGATCATAATCCAGGAAAGAGATATATAATCGTGATATCTGCGTGACGCGTCCAATATTGCTTGGTTCATCATCCAGTTTCTTGCATGATGTAAAACCTATTACACTAGCAAAGAATAGGATAATACAGGATTGAAACGAAAATTTCATATATTTTTTATTAAAAATAGCGTATTGCGTTAAACATACAAATCTACTAATATATGCAGCATATAAACGAATTTATATAATTCTTTTAAGGACAAACTCGTATAAGTATAACGGAAATATTTGTCAATTCGCTACTTTTTGATTAAAATTGTCCTTGTTTTTTATTAGCACATACGATTATGGAAAATAAGGAATTTGTAAGGGAGACGTTGGCATTACCGGGAGAGGGCAAAAAATTACTTTTACACTCCTGCTGTGCTCCTTGTTCTGGAGAAGTGATGGAAGCACTCATTGCTTCGGATATCGATTTTACAATCTATTTTTACAATCCCAATATTCATCCCCGCAAAGAATATGATTTACGCAAAGACGAGAACATCCGATTTGCGGAAAAACATAATATCCCTTTTATTGATGCGGACTACGATGTTGATCATTGGTTCGATTTGGCCAAAGGGATGGAGCAAGAGCCTGAAAGAGGCATTCGCTGCACCATGTGTTTTGATATGCGTTTTGAAAAAACGGCTGAGTATGCAGCTGCGAATGGCTTCGATGTGATTTCAAGTTCGCTGGGTATCTCCCGCTGGAAAAACATGGAGCAAATCAATGACTGTGGTTTACGTGCGGCCTCCCGCCATGAAGGGATGGAGTATTGGACATTCAACTGGCGCAAGAAAGGTGGTTCTGCCCGTATGCTTGAAGTCTCCAAAAAGGAGAAGTTCTATATGCAGGAATATTGCGGCTGTGCTTATTCGCTACGTGACACCAACAAATGGCGTATGGCAAATGGGCGCGAAAAGATAGAGTTAGGCAAAAATTATTATGAATAAGCCCTGTTACTGGTGTATATAAAGCTTTGCTTCGGAATATTTAAAAAAATATTTCTATCCTAATGATTTTATACATACCTTTGCAGGCTCAAATGCAAGATTGTGAAACATCTAAAACAATACAGAATTCCCTTTTCGGGACTCAACGCTGGAAAGCACAATTTTGAGTTTGACATTAATAAAAAGTTCTTTGACTGCTACGAACATTCGATTGTAAAAGATGGCAATCTGAAAGCAGAAGTTGAATTGCAAAAACAAGAAAATCTATTGATTTTGCATTTTGATATCCAAGGCGAAATTCAATTGACTTGTGATACCTGCTTAAAAGAGTTTATGTCACCGATTTCAATTCAAGAACGAATATTAGTCAAATTCACGGATGAAGATTGGACAGATAATACCGAAGAGGTGTTGATCTTATCCAAAAGCGACCATGAGTTGGATATAGCTGAGTTATTATACGAATACATTAATTTAGCTGTTCCCTATATCGTAAAATGTGAAGAGCAGGGACAAGGTATACAATGTGATCCTGAGATGCTCGCGTTATTTACAAGCGAGCCTGATTCAGAAAAACAAAAAGAAGAAGAAATTATCGACCCACGTTGGGAAGCATTGAGAAATATTAAAAATAACTAAAACAAAAATACGAGATGGCACATCCAAAACGTAAAACTTCTAAATCAAGAAGAGACAAAAGAAGAACACATTATAAAGCTGAAGCTCCAAGCTTGACAGTATGTAAAGAAACTGGCGCAGTTCATTTACCTCACCGTGCGTATACTGTAGACGGAAACTTGTACTACAACGGTAAATTGATCATTGAAAATACAGCTGTTGTCTAAGGTAAACCTTTCATAACACCAAAACATCCCAGACAAGCACTATTTTAGAAATTTGCTTTACTTTGGGATGTTTTTTGCGTATTATTGATTTACTAAATAATAACGGATGAAGATTGGTTTAGATATTTTAGGAGGAGATTATGCTCCTAAAGCAACGATAACAGGTGCTATTGAAGCACAAAAGCAGCTTACTGGAGACCAAAAAATAGTCCTTTTTGGTAAAACTGAAGAGACTAAACAATTAATCAATCAAGCCGGAGGAAATTCATCTGACTTTGAATATGTAGAGGCTCCAGAAGTCATTGCAATGGGTGAACATCCTACCAAAGCAATAACTCAAAAACCCAACTCAAGTATTGCGAAGGGATTTGAATATTTAAAAAACAAAGAAATTGACTCATTCGCTTCTGCTGGTAATACCGGCGCCATGCTTGTGGGGTCAATGTTCAGCGTTAAAGCTATCCCAGGCGTATTACGTCCTGCTATAGCATCCATTGTTCCCAAATTAAAATCTGGCTTCGGAATCTTATTGGACGTCGGCGCTAATGCGGACTGTAAACCAGAGATGTTGAACCAATTTGCAATCTTGGGAAGTGTCTTTGCCGAACATGTGTTTAATGTATCCAATCCTAAAGTTGGATTATTGAATATCGGAGAAGAAGAAGAAAAAGGAAACATCCTAACAACCTCTACCTACCCCCTACTTAAAGCCAACGACAAGATTAACTTTATCGGAAATGCAGAAGGCCGTGACCTGTTCAGTGACCATGCCGACGTTTACGTCTGTGATGGATTTACAGGCAACGTCGTCTTGAAACTCGCAGAATCATTTTATGTAGTGACGTTGAAAAAAGGTTTTAAAGATGATTTCTTCGACCGATTCAACTACGAACAGTACGGCGGAAGCCCTATCTTGGGAGTTAATGCTCCTGTCATTATTGGCCATGGTATTTCGACACCTGAGGCCATTAAAAATATGGTTTTATTTTCAAGAGATATGATCGAGTCTAAGTTCATTGACAGCATCAGATCTATTTTCAATTAGAATATTTATGTCAAAGATTCACGCCGCAATCACGGCTGTAAATGGTTACGTTCCGGATTATATCCTTACTAACAAAGAATTGGAAACAATGGTCGACACCAACGACGAATGGATTGTTTCCAGAACGGGAATCAAAGAGCGTCGCATCTTAAAAGGTGAAGGGCTTGCTACTTCAGATCTTGCTGTACCTGCGGTTCAAGGTTTATTGAAAAAAAGAGGTATAGCTGCTACAGATATTGACCTTATTATCTTTTGTACAAGCACACCAGACATGCTGTTCCCTGCGACTGCAAATATTCTGGCCGATAAAATCGGAGCTACAAATGCATGGGGATTTGATCTTCAGGCTGCTTGTTCAGGTTTCTTGTTCGGTCTGAATACAGGAACACAATTTATCACTGCTGGTACACATAAAAAAGTCCTAGTTATCGGTGCAGATAAAATGTCTTCGGTAATAAATTATCAGGACCGTAATACCTGTATCCTATTTGGTGATGGTTGTGGTTGTGTATTGTTGGAGCCAAATGAAGAAGGAATGGGTATACAGGATGCTATTTTAAAAACCGATGGTTCCGGAGGACAGTTTTTGAATATCAAAGGTGGCGGTTCGCTGAATCCGGCGTCGCATGCAACTGTAGATGCAGGATTACATTATGCTTACCAAGAAGGTCGTACAGTCTTTAAATTTGCAGTAACCAATATGGCTGATGTAGCTCATGAAGTTATGGTCAAAAACAACTTAAAATCAGAAGATATTGCTTGGTTGGTACCTCATCAGGCCAACAAACGTATTATTGATGCAACTGCAGAACGTGTGGGTCTTCCGGAAGAAAAAGTGATGGTGAACATTCAAAAATATGGGAATACGACCAGTGGTACTATCCCTTTATGCCTATGGGAATGGGAATCTCAATTGAAAAAAGGAGATAATCTTATCCTTGCAGCTTTTGGCGGTGGTTTCACTTGGGGATCCATCTATTTAAAATGGGCGTATTAATTGTCCATTTTATGGTATAATTTATTACTTTTGACAGTTAGAATTTTTTAGAAACAAACAAAACCTAGAATACTATGGGTATGGATATCAAACAAATTCAGGACTTGATTAAATTCGTTTCAAAATCAGGTGTGAATGAAGTCTCAATTGAAGAGCAAGATTTTAAAATTACAATAAAGACAAATCAAGAGCCTACGTACGTAACAGCTACTGTTCCTGCTGTTGCTCCAATTGCTGCTCCTCAAGTTGCACAAGCAGCGGCGCCAGCTCCGGTAGCTAGCCCTGTAGCACCAGCTGCAAGTGCTGAAGCAAACTTGATTACAGTCAAATCACCTATGATCGGTACATTTTACCGTTCGGCTGGACCTGGTAAACCATCTTTCGTTAATATTGGTGATGATATCAATACCGGTTCTGTATTATGCATCATTGAAGCAATGAAATTATTCAACGAAATTGAATCTGAAGTTTCAGGTAAAATCGTTAAGATTTTGGTAGAAGACGCTCAACCTGTTGAGTTCGACCAACCATTATTCTTAGTTGAGCCTAAGTAATTTACAATTACGTAAATGAATACATGTAGCCTCCAAAGGGCTACATTTTTTGCAAACTTCATAATTCAAGACAATGTTCAAAAAAATATTAATTGCAAATAGAGGCGAGATTGCCCTGCGCATTATCCGTACCTGTCGTGAAATGGGTATTAAAAGTGTTGCAGTATATTCGACTGCTGATAGAGACAGCTTACACGTAAGATTTGCGGATGAAGCAGTTTGTATTGGTCCTCCTCCGAGTAGAGATTCTTACTTAAACATTCCAAATATTATTTCTGCAGCTGAATTGACAAATGCAGATGCAATTCATCCAGGATATGGTTTCTTATCGGAAAACGCACGCTTTTCAGCAATCTGTGCAGAATATGGTATCAAATTTATTGGTGCTACTGCAGAACAGATCGAAAAAATGGGTGATAAATCCCGTGCTAAGGATACCATGAAAAAAGCTGGAGTTCCTACGGTTCCAGGATCGGATGGTTTGATCTCAAACGTAAAAGAAGGTATTACATTAGCGAATGAAATCGGCTACCCAGTAATCATCAAAGCAACTGCCGGTGGTGGTGGTCGTGGTATGCGTATCATTTGGAAAGATGAAGAGTTCGAACCAGCTTGGGATTCTGCACGTGTTGAATCTGCTGCAGCTTTCGGTAACGATGGCATCTACCTTGAAAAATATGTAGAAGAACCGCGTCACATCGAATTCCAAATTGTGGGCGATCAATTTGGCACGGTATGTCACCTATCTGAACGTGACTGCTCGATACAACGTCGTCACCAAAAATTGATTGAAGAATCTCCATCACCTTTTATGACTCCCGAATTGAGAGCTGAAATGGGAGAGGCTGCTGTCAAAGGTGCTAAAGCTGTAAACTATGAAGGTGCTGGTACAATCGAATTCTTGGTTGACAAACACCGCAACTTCTATTTCATGGAAATGAATACCCGTATCCAGGTCGAACACCCTGTAACGGAAGAAGTAATCAACTTTGATTTGATCAAAGAGCAGATAAAAGTGGCCGCAGGAATTCCGATCTCTGGTAAAAACTATGAACCAGGAATGCATGCGATTGAATGTCGTATCAATGCGGAGGACCCTTTCAACAATTTCCGTCCTTCACCAGGTAAAATCACCAACTTCCACTCACCAGGTGGACATGGTGTACGTGTAGATACACATGTTTACTCTGGTTATTCAATTCCGCCGAACTATGATTCTATGATTGCTAAATTGATCACTGTGGCACAAACACGTGAGGAAGCAATTTGTACCATGGAACGTGCGTTAAGCGAATTCGTCATTGAAGGGATCAAAACAACCATTCCTTTGCATTTGAGATTGATGCGTGACCCTAACTTTAGAGCCGGCAATTTCACAACAAAGTTTATGGAAACTTTCGACCTAACGGAATATCCAGCAGAAGATTAAATAAAATTATCTTTACATACATAAAAAATACCATTCTTTACAATAAGAATGGTATTTTTGTTTCCAAACAATTTTTATGAGTACACCTAATTCGAAAGATCTAATACAAGCTATTAAAGATAAAGGGAAGAATATAGAAGCAGAAATGTCTTTTTTTGACCACCTTGAGGTTTTGAGATGGCATTTGGTCCGTTCAGCAATTGCGATCTGTATCTTTGCAGGTATTGCCTTTACATTCTACGATTTCGTATTCAACGATATCATCATGGGGCCAAAGAATCTAAATTTTTGGACCTATCGCATGATGTGTAAAGCCGCAGATGCTTTCAATTTAGCGGACTTCTGTGTCAAAAAAATTCCTTTTAATATCATCAATACCGAACTAGCGGGTCAATTTATGCTTCAGATAAACTCCTGTTTATTGATGGCTTTGATGATGGGCTTCCCTTACCTTCTTTTTGAAATCTGGTTATTTGTAAAACCAGCATTGACCGATGTGGAAAGACGCTCTGCACGTGGTTTTGTTTTTTACTCTTCTTTATTGTTTATTTTAGGAGCGCTCTTCGGATACTATATCGTTGTACCTTTATCCATCAACTTTCTGGCAAATGTATCCCTAAGTGATGAAATCGTGAACCAGATTACCATTGATAACTACCTTTCTACGATAGCAACGTTAACATTGGGCTGTGGAATTGTTTTCCTACTGCCGATACTGGTGTTTATTCTCTCGAAAATAGGCATTATGACCCCTGAATTTATGCGGGCCAGCCGTCGTTATGCAACTGTAATTATTCTAGTGATAGCCGCTATCATTACACCTTCTGCAGATGTGATCACCATGTTGACCGTTGCAGCACCAATGTTCTTATTATATGAGATCAGTATTATGGTTTCTGCGGATGTCAAAAGAAAAAAATTAGCACAAGAAAAATAAAATAACAATAAAAATGAGCACCGTAAAGAAAATTGCGATTGGAAGTGACCATGCTGGTTTTGAATACAAAACAGCTTTGGTAAGCTTTTTGAATGAACTGGGTTATGAAGTAACAGACTTTGGAACAAACTCTCCAGATTCAGTTGATTATCCAGATTTCGCACACCCAGTTGCATCAGCAGTAGAAAATAAAGAAGCTGATGCCGGAGTCTTAATTTGTGGAAGTGCAAATGGTGTTGCTATCACAGCTAATAAACACCAAAATATTCGTGCTGCTATCTGTTGGTTGGAGGAAATTTCGGCTTTAGCCCGTCAGCATAATGATGCGAACTTGGTATGTATCCCAGCACGTTTTATCGACCTTGACCTTGCTAAAAAGATCGTCAACACATTTATGAACACGGAATTCGAGGGTGGACGTCACGCTAACCGTGTAAACAAAATAGCTTGTAGCTGTTAATAAATTAACATTTTTTAAGAAGCGGATGAAAGGTAAACTACATTTTTCATCCGCTTTTTTTTATATATTGTGCAGATACTGACACCTGTTATACGAATTAAGCAGATAATGCTCGCTTAATCCGGTTAATTAGAATTACAAAAATAAAGCGTTGAAAGTCGCACTAGTAAAAAATAAACAATGAAAAAAATATACAACCTGCTTTGGATCGCATGCTCCCTAATGAGCTGTGCAAAAGCACAGGACGTAAACAGTAAATATGCGGATGAAATCACCGTAGAATCGACGCAGAAGCATCTGCGTACTTTAGCTTCTGTCGATTTTGAAGGCCGAGGGACCGGCCAAAAAGGTGGTCGTCTAGCAGCAGAATATATTGCCAATGAATTTAAAAAATATGGACTTAGTGCGCCTGTCAATGGATCCTATTTCCAACCCCTGCAACTAATTCGCAACAGCTTTAAGGTAAAGCAATTTAGTATTAACGATAGACCCTTCCAACATGGTAAGGACATTTTTGTCATTGGCAACAATGAGAACAAGTTCTTCGAAAGCAATGAAATTGTGTTTATTGGCTATGGTATAGATGATCCCAAGTATTCGGATATCTCAGGCATGGATCTCCACAATAAGATCGTTATGTTGATCAATGAGAATGAGCCAACAGATGAGAAAGGGAATTCATGGATTACCAGCAAAAAGACTGCTTCGGACTGGGCAACAACCCGAAATAAAAAAGTCAAGGAGATCCTTAAACATAGTCCCAAAATGGTACTAGCCATTAATAGTCAGCTGTCTCAACTTCTGGAGGATGCAGGAGACCGTGCTATTGAGGGCCGTTATAATTTGGCGGTGGATCAACCTGCGCCGGAAAAGTCACCCATGATCCCCGTGGTCAATATTACAGACCATGCAGCAAATTATATTCTAAACTTAGCGAGAACCAATCTTGCCACTGTGGTTGCAAAAATTAATCGTACGGGACAACCGAATTCCTTTGCTATTTCAACAAATTTTAAAGCTGAGTTTGGCACCAATGCGGCGCCTTTAGCCGATCCTAATATTCTTGGCTACCTGGAAGGAACAGATAAAAAAGACGAAATCGTTGTGATCGGGGGCCACTATGACCACGATGGAATAGATTCCAAAGGAAATATCTTCTTTGGGGCCGATGACAATGCCTCGGGTACAACAGCTGTCCTTGAGTTGGCACGTGCTTTTTCTAAAGCTAAATCAACCGGAAATGGCCCACGGCGCAGTATTTTGTTCATCACCTATGCGGCAGAAGAAAAAGGTTTATTGGGTTCCAAATTCTATACAGAAAATCCCATATTTCCATTGAAAAACACCGTTGCCTGCATTAATATTGATATGATTGGCCGTGTTGACGACAAACATCTCAAAGGTAATCACGATTATATCCATGCGATCGGTTCAGATAAATTGAGCTCGGAGTTATATCAGATCAATAAAAATGAGAATGAAAAACATACGAAACTGGAGATTGACTATATGTATGACAATCCAAAGGATCCTATGCGCCTCTACTATCGCTCCGATCATTATAACTTTGCCAAGAAAGGTATACCATCTGTATTTTACTTTTCGGGCTTGCATCCGGACTACCACACACCTGCAGATACCTATGACAAGATCGACTTTCCATTGATGGTTAAACGTGAAAAGCTCGCATTTTACACCGCATGGCAAATAGCCAATCGGGAAAATCGCCTGGTGGTTGACAATAATAAAGAGTAAGGTCAAATTATCGCTTGTAAAAAGAACTATTTTATACTGTATAAAAAAGCAAGTAAATGATTGTTTACTTGCTTTTTTTATGTATTAAAATGAGCTTTAGCATAAACCTTTTATCCACAATTATTGTTATCTTTAATACAAAACAAGTATAATTTATGGCTTTTGTAGATTACTATAAAGTGCTTGGCATTGATAAAACAGCTTCAGCTGATGAGATCAAAAAAGCATATCGAAAACTAGCCCGTAAATACCACCCTGATGTCAACCCCAATGACAATGAGGCCAAACAACGATTTCAGGAGATTAATGAGGCAAATGAAGTATTATCCGACCCCGAAAAGCGCAAAAAATATGACCAATACGGTGAACATTGGCAACATGGAGAGGAGTATGAAAAAGCGCAGCAACAATACCGTCAGTCCCAATCCACCGGAGGAAATCCATTCGGAGCTGGGGGAAATCCATTTGGTAGCGGCGGCTCCCACGAGTACACCGGAAACTTTGATGATGGGCAATTCTCGGATTTCTTCGAACAGATGTTTGGCAGCAGACGCGGGGGAGGCCGCCAAAGTACCTTTCGTGGACAGGACTTTAATGCCGAACTCAGCTTAACCTTACAAGAAGCTTACACGACACATCAACAGACCTTCAATATCAATGGAAAAAGTATCCGCATCACAATTCATGCTGGAGTGGAGGATGGTCAAAAAATCAAACTGAAAGGATATGGCAGTGAGGGTATCAACGGGGGGCCGAAAGGAGATCTCTATATCACAATTAACATCACACCAGATGCCCGTTTTAAACGTCAGGGGAATGACTTATACACTACACTTGATGTAGACCTTTATACAGCTATTCTAGGCGGCGAAGTGACCTTAGATACGTTCGGCGGAAGGGTTAAACTGAAGATTAAAGCCGAAAGTCAAAATGGCGCAAAAATGCGACTTAAAGGAAAAGGATTCCCCTTATACCGCAAGGAAGGTGAATTTGGCGACCTTTATGTCACATTGAATATTCTAATGCCCAATAATCTGTCTGCCGAAGAAAAGGCATTGTTCCAACAGTTGAAGGATTTAAAACAATAATCTTATGGAAACGACACTCATTAAAGTCATCGACTTCTGCCAGTCCAGAAAGGTTGAAACAACCTTTCTGCAAAGCATGGAGGAATACGGACTCATACATATTGTCATTCAACAAGAAGAACAATATATTGATGAAGAGGAGCTCCAAAAATTGGAGCGTTTTTCAAATCTCTATTATGACCTTGAAGTAAACCCCGCAGGAATTCAGGTTGCTAGCCATCTATTGGAAAAAGTTGAGCAGCTCCAAAATGAAATTTTGCATTTAAAGAATAAATTGAAAGCCCTGGATTATTGATCCAAGGCTTTCAATTTATTCTTTAGAATTCGACGTCCCGCTCTGTATTCACCTTAGTCTGCCAAACAATTTTGTCTTGCAATGTGGTATACAGAATTTCATAATCCCCTTTACAGGTCACAAAGGACCCATAAAAATCTCCGGGCTTCATCACGCGGTAAACAACCAGTTTTCGTTCTCCGCCGACTTCACCATAGGCTTTCATTAACATATAGCCTGTTTTATTCACCTTTTCCTCAGGGATTTTATAATCCAAATGCGATCGGCTACTACCATCATCAGGGCATAAAATCTCTGTGCGGCTCGGGGTAAATTTATAACGATCGCGATACATAGCAACATTAGACATCACTACATCCTTCGCCCACGCGATATCGGTAAAATCCTCAGGGAAGAGAAAGATCAGCGACACCATTTTCTCTTGCCAAAGGCGCCCATTAAACGGAATTACAAAATGAAGCAGCTTTTGCCCCTTAAAAGTTGTAGTCGTATAAAAATATCGCCCCTCCTTATTTTGCTCCCGTTGAAAAGAACTTAAATCAAGTAGGTGATTTTTTTTCCCTTTTACATTTGGCGAATTGTTGACTACAGCAAGCATGTCATACTGATATTTTCCTTCCAGATGTCCAGAAAACAAAACCTGATACGCGGTATCTGAATAGCGTAAATGGCGCAATACACGACGAAATCGATTGTCAACCTGCTTTGCATTAATTGGATTAGTCTTACCTTGCCAATTTTTATCCTCCATAATATCATCTCCGAGGAATACGGTGAGCTCTTTGTTAATATTAACAAAATACTCATCTCCTTGTACAGCAAAACCGTTGGGAACCACTTTATAGGACTTACAGGAAGAAAGCATGGCCAAAACCACAATAAAATAGAAAATTTGAATGAATCTGCTCTGCATATTTATGATCTAATCTTTACTTCTTTAAATTTAAACGAATCGGCAATGTGTAAGCCACGCGTACCGGTTTACCGTTGACTAATCCCGGTTTCCATTTTTTCGCACCTTTTAGGAGCTCCAATGCCGCCTCTTTGGTTCCATAACCAAGATCTTTTTTTACATCAACATGGGATAAACTACCATCCTTTTCGACAATAAAAACCACTTCAACAATGCCATTAACCTCCCGTTTAATTGCTGCTTCAGGAAAAACAAAATTATCGCCTACCCAGATCATAAAAGATCGCATTCCCCCAACAGGTGTTGGTTGCACCTCAACTTTATCAAAAGTTACTAAGTCGGACTGAAAATCCAATGAAAGATTCCAGCGGTCGCTCTCATTTTCCGTCCTTATCGATTTTACTTCCTTGAGTTGTTTTTCCGTCTCTTCACCAGATTCAGCGCCCGGGAATGAATGAGATGACATCCGGACCTTTCTGCCCAATGTGTCGGTTTCCTCCCAATAATAAGTTGTTTTTCCGCCAACGGTAACGGGCAAGGAAAGCAGCGATCGAACGACTTTCCCATTGACGATTGCAGGTTTCCATTTCCCACTTGCTTTTACAGCATTTTCCACAGCTGATGCCAGGCCATAGCCCAAATCATTCTTAGCCTTTATATGGCTCAACTCACCATTTTTCTCCACGATGGCTGTGATGACAATTACCCCGATCACATTATTCTTGATTGCTTCATCACTCACGTGGATTCTACTGGCCAATCCCACGACATACTTTTTCATTCCTCCAACTGGAATAGCCAATACCTCCGGGTCTTTGTATATCTTCCTGTCTTCATTTACCTGTTCGTTTTTTAACTCCTCAGGTTGGTTCGATAATGCCTGGTCATCAATCACAGTTAACCTATTGACGCTTTCTTCAACATCTGCTACCATATCCTTGGCCCTACTCGTATTAAAGATCAACGTAGACCCCGCTACCACCAATAGCATGGGCAACACAATCACATATAACAAGCGTTGTCTTTGTACAGATTTAACTTTAAATAACATCGTGATGCGCTGCTTTAAAAAAGAATGATTGGAAAACTCATGTGAAAAAGCCAATTGATCTGTACGTAAAGCATGAGCAACCAGCATTTCTGCATAAGCCACTTTATCGGTCGAGCATATTTCATCTACAATATACTCGTGTTGAAACCTTATTTCCTTTTGAAAGAAATACACAACAGGATTGAACCAATTAAAAATTTTCAGCAGCTCAATCAACACCAAATCGTAGGAATGCCCCTGGGCAGTATGGACCTGCTCATGCCATGCAATATTCTCCTTGTTTTTAATCGATTTTCCAATCACAATCCTATTAAAAAAAGAAAAACTCAAGTATTCAGGAGAAGAGCGCATTACCCGAACAAGTTGCCTGATACGCACCGCCAGGAAAAAAAAGGCGACAGCCACTCCTATCCAATAGATCTTGGTAAGAATATCCAATAGAAAAAGAGGTTTTTTTTCGATCGGGCTCCCGATTTCGACATCCATATATGTTCCTAAATCGACCTGTGGAATATGATTGAAAATCATCTCTGTCTTGGGCAATTCAATAAAAATACCCACGGGAGCTAGTAAAGAAAATGCAACCATTCCAATCAGATAGATCCGATTCCATTGAAAAAAAGTAAGTTTTCTAAAAATCAGTTTGTAGAGCACAAAACTGATAATCAATGAAATATTGACAATCAATAAGTAAATCATAATCAAAAGTTTATAAAAGAGTATTGGTTGTTATTTATTACGTTCGATGATGGACAAGATGTCATCAAGTTCTTTGATGTCCAACCTGTTCTCTTCCAGAAAATAAGAGAGCATACTTTTGGGCGAATTATCAAAATAATTGGTTAATAACTTACCTGTAATACCTTTCTTATATTCCTCTTTTGAAATCTTTGGTAAATATTGATGACTTTTACCAAAGGATTCATGCGTTACAAAGCCCTTCGTTTCAAGAATACGAACGATGGTCGAGACCGTATTGTAAGCAGGTTTCGGTTCCGAAAGTCGATCAATAATCTCTTTGACAAAGCCACGGCCCATCTCCCAGAGCTCTTGCATAATCTGCTCTTCAGCTTTCGTTAACTCTTTAAAATCCTCCATAACTCCTCAAGAATAAATTAAATACCTGAATAATAAATCAATAGACAAGTTATAACTAAAAACATAGTTTAACAACTAATAAATTAGTTTAAAAACTAATATACTGATAATCAATTTATTATTTTTTGTCAATACGGAATATTGTCATATTTATTCATCGAAATTCTTTTTCCTTGAAGCTTTCAATTGAGATTGTTGTTTCTTTCGATCCAGCCTTTTGAGAACACTCGAATACGGAGTTTTGGTTTTCTTACGAGGTTTTGCTGGCACAAGTGCGGCCGTCAATATACGCTTAAAGCGATCGATTGCGATTTCTTTATTGCGGACCTGCGACCGGTCGATATCGCATTCCAATTGCAGTATTCCTTCTTTATTTATACGATTTGCCAATGCGGTGAACACCATTGCTTTTTCCTCAGCAGAAACAGCTGTCGATAGCGCAACATCCCACTGCAGCAATACTTTCGATGACACCTTGTTTACATGTTGTCCACCTGCTCCACCCGACCTGGAAAACTTAAACGTAAGTTCTCCTATTACTCCTTCTAAATTCATTTATTTTTAAATGCTTCTTCTATTTTTTCCATCTTTTTTAATAGAAAGCTCAATTTTTCCACTTGATCCCGTTGTACTTCGACAAGTTCTTGTTCTTTGCGGATAATGAGATGATCTATTTTTTCATGCAATTCCCTGATTTCGAGTTCAGCCTTCAAGTTGACCATATAGTCATTTCTTGCGCGTTCACGATCCTTATCTTCCTGTCTGTTTTGACTCATCATAATAACCGGAGCCTGCAAGGCCGCCACACAGGACAAAATCAAGTTAAGTAAAATAAAGGGATACGGGTCAAAGCCTTTATTATTTAACCAAAAGATATTGGCTGCAATCCAAACAATCAAAAATAAGATAAAGGAAATAATAAAGGTCCAGCTTCCACCAAACTCAGCTACTTTATCTGCAACCCGATCTCCTACGCTGACTGACTCCTTATCATCTCCGTCCAGACTTGCGCTGATTACTTTATTTTCCTTAAAGCTATTGATTACCTGCTGATCCAATTGACTTAATTGCCCCGACTCATCTTTCAGAAATTCGGAGATATAAGTTTCCTTAAATCGTGTCAACTCGCTTGCGGCGATATACTTGTCCTTACTAAAACTTGGATATTCCTTCTTTATCAGCTTAAAAATAGGTTGTCGGATTGAAGCCCCCAAAATACGTTGCTCCGAAGGAAATTGCTGTCCTGAAATATCACTTATAAAGTTATCCATATACCGATTTAATGTCTATTTAAAGATAGTGCTTTTTAACCAATCAAAAAATTCACAAAACTATGGCAATTGGTTTTTGTTATTTTACGCATAAATAGACGAAATTTGCAACACAAAATTCAGGAATAAGCGTTATCAATTTTTCATGTTAGCATGAAATAATTTAAAAAGACAATTGTTAAGGTAAATAACTTCGTCCGTGCCTTATGAATAAAAATAGTTTATATGTGATAGACATCACATGTCTTGGACGACAACACGCAGAATACTAACATTAGGTTCCTTGGAGCCTTTAAACACAAATTAAACAGCGCGTATAACGGAATGCCGTTAAAAATATACGCTCAGACATAATTACGCAAATGAAAATAGGAATTGTTTGTTATCCCACCTTTGGTGGAAGTGGTGTTGTTGCAACCGAACTAGGAAAGGCTTTGGCCGCTAATGGACATGAGATCCATTTTATCACCTACCGACAACCCGCACGTCTGGATTTCTTCTCTGAAAACCTGTACTACCATGAGGTAGCTGTTTCGCAGTATCCACTTTTTGACTTTCTACCCTATGAATCTGCATTAGCCAGCAAACTGGTTGATGTTGTTCGTTTTGAAAAGTTGGATTTGATTCACGTCCACTATGCCATTCCACATGCATCGGCGGCATTTATGGCAAAACAGATCTTACTCACCACGTATGGCATTAATATTCCTGTAGTAACGACCTTACATGGTACGGATATTACACTGGTTGGTAAAGACAAGAGTTTTAGTCCTGTTGTTACATTCTCCATCAATCAATCCGATGGCGTAACTGCGGTATCACAGAATCTGAAAGATCAAACGCTCCAATACTTTGACATTACCCGAGACATCAAAGTGATCCCAAACTTTATTGATCTGGACAGGTTCAGCAATAAAGATCGGTCACATTTCAAAAAAGCCATTGCACCGGGCAATGAACGCATATTGGTCCATACGTCCAACTTTAGAAAAGTCAAAAATACAGAAGATGTCATTCGTATTTTTAAGAAAGTCCATGATGTTATACCTTCCAAATTATTAATGGTAGGTGATGGTCCTGAGCGTCGAAATGCGGAAGAGTTATCCAGAGAACTTGATGTATGCAAAGACGTCCGTTTCTTGGGGAAACAGGACGCAGTGGAAGAAATATTATCTGTATCAGATCTTTTTCTGATGCCTTCAAGTTCGGAAAGTTTCGGTCTTGCGGCTTTAGAAGCCATGGCTTGTCAAGTTCCAGTCATCTCTTCCAATACCGGAGGTTTACCCGAGCTGAATGAAAATGGTGTAACTGGATTTCTCAGTGCTGTTGGTGATGTTGAAGATATGGCGAAAAACGCGATTTATATCTTGGAAGATGGAGAACGCTTAGAAAAATTTAAAGAAGCGGCATTAAATCATGCAAAAAAATTCCAATTGTCTAATATTATGCCTTTGTATGAGCAGTATTACCAAGAAGTCATTAATCAAACAATAAAAGCACAATAAATATCACTTTAAGGCTTAAGGGATGAAAAAAATATTTTATCTTTGACCTTTGGAAAATTTCCAAAAAAACAATTATGAAATACAAACGTATCTTATTAAAACTTAGCGGTGAATCCTTAATGGGTGACCAAAGCTATGGTATCGATATTAACCGTGTATCACAATACGCTAATGATATCAAAGAAATTCACGATCAAGGTTTAGAAATTGCAATTGTTATCGGTGGCGGTAATATATACCGTGGTCTAAGCGCTGAAAAATCAGGCATGGACCGTGTTCAAGCAGACTATATGGGCATGCTTGCCACAGTCATCAACAGCATGGCTCTTCAAGATGCGCTTGAGAAAGTTGGGAAAAAGACACGTTTGCTTACTGCGATCAAAATGGAGCAAATCTGCGAACCATTCATTCGTAGAAGAGCGGTACGCCATTTGGAAAAAGGCCGTATTGTTATTTTCGGAGCTGGTACTGGAAACCCATATTTCACAACGGATACCGCTGCATCTTTGCGTGCAATCGAAATCAATGCCGATGCTGTATTGAAAGGAACACGTGTAGATGGTATCTATACTGCCGATCCTGAAAAAGATCCTAGTGCAACAAAATTTGAAGAAATATCATTCACAGAGGTTTATGAGAAAGGATTAAATGTCATGGATATGACTGCCTTTACCCTTTGTCAAGAAAACAAATTACCGATCATTGTATTTGATATGAACAAACCTGGCAATTTATTAAAACTTGCCAATGGTGAACATGTCGGAACTGTGGTTAAATAATTTAAATCTGTAAAAAAACGTAATCTTATATGAACGAACTAATTTCAATTGAATTGGACGATTGTAAAGACAAGATGTCCAAAGCAGTTGCTCACACCGAATCCGAATTAACTAAAATTCGTGCGGGTAAAGCTTCTCCATCCATGTTAGATGGAATTTCAGTAGACTATTATGGCAGCGCCACTCCACTTTCACAAGTGGCTAACATTAATACAACTGATGCACGGACTATTGTTATCCAACCTTGGGAAAAATCGCTCATCAACGCAATTGAAAAAGCTATCACAGACGCTAACCTAGGAATCAACCCACAAAATGACGGTATCGTTATTCGTCTGAATATTCCTCCTTTGACAGAAGAAAGAAGACGTGATTTGGTTAAGAAAGTAAAAGAAGAAACTGAAAAAGGCCGTATTGGTGTTCGTAATATCCGTAAAGATGTAAACGAATCCATCAAAAAATTAAAAAATGACGGCGCTTCAGAAGATGAAATCAAAACTGCTGAAGGTGAAGTTCAAAAGTTAACAGATGCATTCATTGTAAAAGTTGATAAATTGGCTGAACTGAAAGAAAAAGATATCATGACTGTTTAAGTTTTCCTACTTGAATAGAAAAAAGGTCTGAAAAATATTCAGACCTTTTTTATTGGTATGAAGACCTCCCCACTCTTTCCCTGTAACGGACTCTTACCGCCCCCATAATACCATATCTCTCCGAAGATTTTATAATTATAAGATCAACATACTCTTCAAAAATATTCCTTGTTGTACCATTGATTTCTGAACAAATAATTGTACATTGTACACTAACAAGTAATCAATTATATGATGAACAATTCTCGCCGTCAATTTTTAAAGCAAGCTGGAATAGGTCTTTCGGCAGCTTATCTGGTGCCCAACTTTATATCTTGTCAAAATAAAGCCGGTGCAATCAGCGACAATCCATTACAGAATATAGGCGTACAGCTTTATTCCATCCGCGATTTAATGGATAAAGATCCGAAAGGATCTTTGGAACAAATTGCCAAAATTGGGTATAAACATGTTGAGCTCTATGGAATAGATGCTACAGCCAAACAGTTCTGGAAATTGCCCTACAAAGAGTTGAAGAAAATATTGGATGATAACGGTCTAAAAACACATTCAGGCCATTATGATATGTCCAAATACCTAAGTAAAGCTCATACCGACAAAGAAGACCTTGCGGTTTATTTTGATGCAGCAAAAGAACTTGGTCAAGAATATGTGATTGCTCCTGTAACACCGATGTTTGATCTGAATGCATTGAAAAAAGACGATTATCTCTATGCTGCAGAGCAATTGAATAAGGCTGGTGAACAGGCTAAAAAATTAGGTCTAAAAGTTGCTTATCACAACCACTTCTGGGAATTTAGGGATCTGGGCAATAATACGACGGGTGAAGAGGTGATGTTAGCATTCACTGAGCCTGATTTGGTTGATTTTGAATTAGACCTTTTCTGGGCAGAAAAAGCGGGTAAAAACCCGATAGCTTTGTTTGAAAAATTCCCCAACCGTTTTAAACTTTGGCATGTCAAAGATATGGATAAAACCAAATCCAATCCTATTGAATGGCCCAAAGATGGAAAATTGCCGATTGAGCAAATCTTCAATGATATCAAGTATACCGAAGTGGGGACCGGAAGCATCAACTTCCCTGAAATCGTTAAAGAAAGGAATAAAGCCGGACTTAAATATGCTTTTGTTGAGCAAGACAATATCTATATGCCAAATAAGATGGAAAGTCTCAAAAAAAGCTACGATTATGTACAGGCAAATCTTACAAAATAAAAAAGGGAGCAATGCTCCCTTTTTTATTTTGTAAGATTGTCAGCTTAAAATTCGGTATCTTCTACCTCCACTGCTGTCTCGATTACTTTTCTCGCCAACTCTTCTTTAAATTCGATGATATTCTTACTGATTGTTTCATCATGTGTACCAAGAATCTGAGCCGCCAATATACCTGCATTCTTCGCCGCATTTAAAGCGACAGTTGCTACAGGAATACCATTTGGCATCTGAAGAATAGAAAGTACCGAGTCCCATCCATCAATGGAATTTGATGATTTTACAGGCACGCCTATCACAGGTAAATGTGTAATAGAAGCAACCATTCCAGGCAAATGCGCCGCACCACCCGCTCCAGCAATAATAACTTTCAAACCACGAAAAGCTGCATTTTTCGCATAATCAAACATACGTTGCGGTGTACGATGTGCTGAGACGATCGTTACCTCAAATTCCACCCCAAGGGCTTTGAGCACATCTATAGCATCCTGCATAACAGGAAGGTCTGATTTGCTTCCCATGATAATGCCTACCTGGGCCTTATTATTGACTGACATAGTATTGTTTAAGCTTTAACTTTTAATATTTCTTGTACTTTTCTTGCATTGGAGATCGCTTTCTCCCGATCATCATTGATGATACAAACATGGCCCATCTTGCGGAATGGCTTCGTATATTTCTTTCCATATAAATGGATATATACGCCTTCCATTGCCAACACCTCTTCTACTCCCTCGTATTTGGCCAATCCTTCATAGCCAGGTTCACCTAACAGGTTAATCATAACGGCATTCGTTCTGCATCTGGTATCACCTAACGGTAGATTGAATATAGCCCTTAAATGCTGTGCAAATTGCGACACATAATTACCCTCTATTGTCTGATGACCACTATTATGAGGGCGCGGAGCCAATTCGTTGACCAAAATATCACCATTTTTCGTTAGGAACATCTCTACAGCCAATATACCTACGATCTGCAAATCATCGGCAATCTTTTTTGCTATAGCCTCTGCGCGTTGTTGAATCTCTACACCGTACAAAGACGGCGCAATCAAAAATTCCACCAAGTTAGCCTGAGGATTAAATTCCATTTCCACCATTGGAAATGTAGACACCTCCCCCTTATCATTCCGGGCAACAATGACCGCAATTTCCTTTTCAAAATCTACCCATTCTTCAATTAAGCTAGGTTCTTCGAACGCATCTTGTATATCCTGCTGGGTAACAATCTTCTTAACCCCTTTTCCATCATATCCATCCTTACGTAATTTCTGGATATAGGGTAAGTTTAACGAGGCATTTACTAAATTATCCTTATTGGATATCAATTGAAACGCCGACGTTGGTATATCGTTTTGTTTAAAAAATTGCTTTTGTAGACCTTTATCTTGAATCAGACGAATGATACGTGATTGTGGGTACACGATTACTCCCTCGCCTTCTAGTTTCTCCAAAGCATCTACATTCACCTTCTCGATCTCGATCGTGATCATGTCCAAATCCTTACCGAAATTATAGACCGTTTCAAAATCGCCCAATGAACCACATTCAAATTTATTGCACAACTTGCGACAAGGAGCATTCTTATCCGGGTCCAATACATGAACATTTACATTGTAATTAATGGCTTCCTGGATGAGCATTCTTCCCAGTTGACCACCGCCAAGAATCCCCAATTGCAATTCACCATAAAAATCTTTTGCCATAATTGATTTAAAATCTTATAAAATTTATCTTTTAAGCCTTTCCGCTGAACAATTGCTCACCTAACAAGCTTTCTTTGTCTATCTTTTTTTGCAATTCAATAAAAGCACCAATTAGCGCCTCTGGACGTGGCGGACATCCCTGGACATAAACATCCACAGGGATAACGCGATCTACCCCCTTGACCACATGATAACCATGCTGCCAATATGGACCACCACAGTTGGAACAAGAGCCCATCGAAATAACATATTTAGGATCTGGCATCTGTTCATATAGTTTCTTGATACGATCGGCCATCTTAAAGGTAACCGTTCCAGCAATAATGATCACGTCGGATTGCCTTGGAGAAGGCCTTGGAAATACGCCCATCCGATCTAAATCGTAAGTTGAAGCCATTGCCCCCATCATTTCAATGGCGCAGCAAGCAATACCAAAGCTCATAGGCCACATCGAAGATAATCTTGCCCAATTCAGCAAATCATCTAATTTGGCAACAATAACACCATTATTCTGCAATTGACTATCTAAACTCATGCTTACTCAGGTTTTTTAAATCGAGGTTTAAAGGCTGGTTTCGGCGTCGACACCTGTTCATCTACCGTTGTTTTGTGCGCGACAGTTTCATCTACAACCAGTGCATAATCACGCACCTGATAGGTCTTACTATTCAGGCTTGCATAGGCGCTATCCGGGATAGGTACAGGAACTTTAGGTAAGGACACATTCGGTTTAACCCATTCTAAATCGCCCTTTTTCCAGACAAAAACCAACCCTAGAATTAAAATGCCAATGAACATCGCCATTTCTATCATGGTAAACCACCCCCATCTTCCATCTGCTGCAATATATTCGGACTGTCCAAATACAGTGGCCCATGGAAAAATAAAAATAAGCTCCACATCAAAAAGTAAAAATACGAGGGCGATCACATAAAACCGTGGATTAAACTGAACCCAAGAAGAACCAATGGGATCCTCTCCACATTCGTAGGTACCAGATTTGATGGGATTATTCTTTTTCGGAGAGATTAAACGTGCAAGAAAAATGGTCGCACAGACTAACAGCGCCCCTATCAGAAGAATGATAAGGATTTTGCCGTATTCCGATAATTGCGCGGGGTCATCCATAATAATTACAAATTTAACAAATATTTCGTTCACTCGGGTGAGGAACTTGAAATTACGAATTATTTCTTTAAAAACAGTTCGAATTTTACGGAATCAACCAGCAGTATCCTGTCCGCAAGTAACATAGATTCATCTTGTACAGCGCATAGTAGAAACGAAAAAATTAATCAAAAAGGCAATACAATGATCAAAGCCTTCATGACTTCGCAGACACCAACAGCAATGAAAGCGGACTGAAGGTTCTTTCTGGCCAATAAGATCAGACACTTTCAGAAAAAAAAATAGGGCATCGTATAAAACGATGCCCTTCTTATGATGTAACTATTCTCTAAAAATTACATTTTTCCTGGCATTTTGGGCATATTACGCATCATTTTAGCTGCCATCGCTGGATTAGACATCTGCTTCATGACTTTACGCATATCACCAAATTGTTTCAATAACTTATTCACTTCATTAATATCAGTACCTGATCCTTTCGCAATACGTAAACGACGTTTTTGATCAATGACATCTGGATTTTCGCGTTCAAAAGGTGTCATGGAATCGATAATCGCTTCAATGGGTTTGAAAGCATTGTCATCTACTTCAATATCTTTCATTGCTTTACCAACACCAGGGATCATTCCCATGAGGTCTTTCATATTACCCATTTTCTTGATTTGTTGAATCTGGGATTTAAAATCGTTGAAATCGAATTTATTCTTACGGATTTTCTTTTGGAGCTCTGCAGCTTGCTTCTCGTCAAACTGTTGCTGCGCACGTTCCACTAAGGATACGACGTCACCCATACCCAAAATACGGGATGCCATACGATCAGGGTGGAATACGTCCAATGCATCCATCTTTTCACCTGTACCAATAAACTTAATGGGTTTATTAACGACAGATTTAATCGACAATGCAGCACCACCGCGTGTATCACCATCCAACTTAGTCAATACTACACCTGTAAAGTCCAGACGGTCGTTGAACGTTTTAGCCGTATTCACGGCATCTTGACCAGTCATTGAATCCACAACAAATAGGATTTCGTCTGGTTTTGTCGCTTCTTTAACTGCAGTAATCTCTACCATTAAAGGCTCATCGATCGCCAAACGACCAGCTGTATCGATGATTACAACGTTATTTCCATTACGTTTTGCTTCTTCCACACCGGCTTTGGCAATCGCAATAGGATCGTTAGATTCACGATTCACATACACTGGTACGCCCACCTGTTCCGCGAGCACTTCCAATTGATCGATCGCTGCAGGACGGTAAACGTCACCAGCCACCAATAATGGTTTTTTATTCTTTTTATCTTTAAGGTACAAGGCCAACTTACCTGAGAACGTTGTTTTACCAGCACCATTCAAACCCGCAATTAAAATAACTGTTGGATTTTTTCCAGTCTCAAGCTCTGTAACAGATCCGCCCATCAAAGCTGTCAACTCATCATTCATGATCTTCGTCAACAATTGGCCCGGGGAAATACTTGTCAGTACATTTTCGCCTAAAGCTTTTTGTTTAACATCGTCGGTAAAAGTTTTGGCAGTTTTATAATTCACATCGGCATCCAACAACGCTTTGCGAATTTCTTTCATCGTTTCTGCAACGTTGATCTCGGTAATACTACCTTGTCCTTTTAATACTTTAAAGGCCCTATCTAACTTATCTTGAAGATTTGAAAACATAAAATCTGAATCTTATTCTATATAAACAGCAAAGTTAAAAAAATTGTCTATAGTAACCTCATTAACACACCATAAAAAATGCGACTATAAAAAATAATCGCATTTTTGTAGGATAAAGTTACAATACCCCTATTTAATCACTTCTACGGCCACCGAATAAAATCGATGCATAATATAAAAGTGTCACCAACGCACTTAACGCTGCTACAACATACGTCATCGCTGCCCATTTCAAAGCATCTTTTGCACCGTCATGCTCTTCACCATTATAGGTTACACCAGCATGGTTTAACCATTCCAGCGCGCGGTTCGACGCATCAAACTCGACAGGCAAGGTGATAAAAGAAAATAAGGTCGTAATAGCCAGCGCCCCAACTCCAACAGCTAAAAGCCATGGGTTACCACCTTTAGAAAAAGCAAATAGCATAACGCCGAGCATCAATACCCATGAAGTCATTTTGGAAGCCGCATTGACCATCGGTACCATTGCCGAACGGAATCCCAACCATTTATAAGCTTTGGCGTGCTGTACAGCGTGACCACATTCGTGCGCCGCTACCGCTGCAGCTGCAACACTGCGACCACTGTAAACTTCAGGGCTTAAATTAACGGTTTTATCCGACGGATTATAGTGATCTCCCAAACGATCTGGGATAGACAATACCTTTACATCATATATACCGTTATCATTTAACATTTTTTGCGCAATCTCAGCTCCAGACATCCCGTTGCTCAAAGGCATTTCGGAGTATTTCTTAAATTTGTTTTTGAATCTTGTTTGGACAATTAGGCTTACCACCATTATTCCAATAAATAAAATCAAGTACATAGCTATTCAATCGTTTTATAGTTATAATATGACTATCAAACCTTATTCCAATCGTTGAAAAAAGGTATATGCATAAATTTCTAAGATAAAAAAAGTCTTTGACCTGACAAAAAGAACAGGTTCTTCTGATCTCCACATGACATAATTACCACATCATTTGGACAAATAACTCCGCTTTCAGCTTCGGTCCAACGAAACACTTACACTGATTAACAAGAATTCAATACGTATACTCATCGGTCATTTCCGAAGGCGCACAGTTATTTTAAGTTCGATCAGGGGAGTTTATTGAAAGAAATGGCTTTTGAAGGCATGATGCGCAAAGGATTGTAGCATTGCCTTAATTACAAACAAGCGGCAGGAAAATACAAAAGCAGCGATACTGCCTGTAATCCCAATTAGGAATGTAAATAAAAAGGGGCGTTTTGAAATGCCCCCTTTATTATAAATAGCCCATTTGCAGGGTAAGATCGGTACCTTCAATCATCTTACGTAAATTACTCAATGCGTAGCGCATCCTCCCCAAAGCAGTATTGATACTTACTTCGGTTATTTCCGCAATATCTTTAAAACTCATATCACAAAAGTGTCGCATAATGAGCACTTCTTTTTGATCGTCCGGAAGTTTTTGGATCATTTTTTTAAGATCAACATCAACCTGCTGTTTGAGCATTTTTGACTCTGCGCTTTCATCACTAAATTCGAGCACCTCAAAAATATCAAAGCCATCAGCATTCACAATATTTGGAGCACGTTTTGCTTTTCTAAAAAAGTCAACAATCATATTGTGCGCTATACGAATAGCCCAAGGTAAAAACTTACCCTCTTCATTATATTTACCGGATTTTAATGTGTTGATGATTTTAATGAAAGTCTCCTGGAAAATATCTTCAGCAAGATATTCATCTTTTACTTTCATATATATAGAAGTATATATTTTCGATTTATATCGATTCAACAATGCCTCTAGACCGGACTCTTGGCCACCGACATACATTTGGATCAACTCTTGATCGCTTTTACCTTTTAGAAGTCTCATACGTCACTTACTTTTTTAGCAGTTCGCAAATAAATTATCAGTTCTGTGTTAAAATGTAAATGTTTGCCGTATAAACTATCCTTTCTTATTGTAAAACAATCAATTAATCTAAAACCAAATTACCGCAAAATAAATGAGTAATCAAATTATTACAATTTATTTTAAGGTTTTTTAACATTTAAAAATAAGTTATCTGCCTCACATTTCCAAACCGAGCTCTTAAGGCAATTCTCCCAATCCCTCCGAAACAAGCTAAAACCAGCGGTTGTACATGAGAAGAGCAACACGCCAATGAGGCATTATTTAATCCGAACTTTATAGGGAGTTAATAGGGACCTAATAGGGACCTCATTCGGATGAATCCCTATTTGAACCGTATAAAGTACGGTTCAGGTTATTATATAATTCCCGTGATAAGTTAAATTGGTACGGACTTATACCATACATGTTATGCTGAAAATAGCTGTAAGAAAATAAAAAAAGCGGAACCACCGCATCGGTGATTCCGCTTTTTTTATTTCTAGGGGAATTTCTTATTTATACAATGGGAACTCAGCCATCATTGCTCTTACTTTGCCATGGATCAAATCCAGTTGAGCATCGTTAGATGCATTTTTCAATGCCTCATCGATCAATTCGCCGATTTGTATAATTTCATTCTCTTTAATACCACGTGTTGTAATTGCAGCAGTACCAAAACGTACACCTGAAGTCACAAAAGGAGAACGTGTATCGAAAGGAACCATATTTTTATTTGTTGTGATACCGGCTTTACCTAATACAGCTTCAGCTTCTTTACCAGAAATATCTTTGTTGCGAAGATCCACCAACATCAAGTGATTGTCTGTACCACCAGAGATGATCTTGTAATCTCTTTCTACAAAGAATTGTGCCAATGCAGCTGCATTTTTCTTTACCTGAACGATATATTCCATATACTCATCGGATAAAGCCTCTCCGTAAGCGATCGCTTTCGCTGCGATTGTATGCTCCAAAGGACCACCTTGTGTACCTGGGAATACAGCTAAATCCAATAATTGTGTGATTGTACGGATTTCACCTTTAGGTGTTTTGATACCCCATGGATTTTCAAAATCTTTACCGACCATAATCATACCACCACGTGGACCACGAAGCGTTTTGTGCGTCGTTGTCGTAACGATATGGCAATGTGGAAGTGGATCATTCAATAAACCACGAGCGATTAAACCTGCAGGGTGAGAAATATCAGCCATTACGATAGCACCAATCTCGTCAGCAACTTTACGAATGCGCGCGTAATCCCAATCACGAGAATAAGCCGAAGCACCACAGATGATCATCTTTGGTTTTTCACGAAGCGCTGTTTCTTCCAATTGCTCGTAGTCAATTAGACCTGTATGTTCTTTTACACCATAAAATAATGGTTGATAGATCTTACCAGATAAGTTCGCTGGTGAACCGTGTGTCAAGTGACCACCGTGAGATAAATCAAGACCTAAAATTTTGTCACCAGGTTTGATTGTCGCCAAAAAAACAGCCGCATTTGCTTGAGCACCAGAGTGAGGCTGAACATTTACCCATTCTGCGCCAAATAATTGTTTTGCACGATCAATTGCGATGGTTTCAATCTCATCCACAACTTCACAACCTCCATAGTAACGTTTTCCTGGGAGGCCTTCTGCATATTTATTTGTCAACACTGAACCAGCAGCTTCCATCACTTGTTTTGAAACAAAGTTTTCTGAAGCAATTAATTCAATACCTTCTTCTTGGCGTTTAAGCTCATCAGCTATTAAATTAAAAATGGCTTGATCTCTTTCCATTGTTTTTAAATGTTGTAAAGTAAATTTTGTAGTTTATTTTAATGCCTCAAAGATAGCATATTCCATAAAGAATATCGACAAAAAGTCCTATTTTATTAAATATTCTTAGAAAAAAAACCTTATTTATGCGAATTACCTAATTAGGTCAAGATCATTTTATGATGCTATCGGACCGAATAAGCGTACGAAGAATTGAATGTTTCGAAAATGTCAAAAAATTCCGGTCAAGCATTTTGCCATTAAAAAAATGTATTTTTGTATTGGATTGGCTAAAACACTATTACAATGAGTACAGAACATACAGCAGTTGCTCCTGTTTCTTTAACAGAAGGGGCAATCAAGGAACTAAATAAATTAAAGGATCAACAAGAAATCTCTGATGATTTTGGTTTACGTGTCGGTGTTGAAGGCGGCGGTTGTTCCGGTATGAGTTATATCTTGGGCTTTGACCAGAAAAAGGACGGCGATAACGAATACGAAATTCAAGGAATTCGCATCTTTATGAACAAAGCACATGGCCTATATCTTGCCGGTATGGAAATCGACTTCAAATCGGGACTCGATGCAAGGGGCTTCACATTCAATAATCCCAATGCAACAAGTACCTGCGGATGCGGAAGCAGTTTTTCAGCATAACTGAATTTCAGCAAGAATGAAATAACAAAGGGACTGCCATGGGTAGTCCCTTTGTCGTAGCAGATACTACCGTCGTTTTTCGCGAGTTGATCAAGGGGGAGATTTCAAAAAGTTCAACCTCGATTTAATGATATAAGCACAACAAAGCCCTCTTTCATTTTCCATCATAAATCACTAAATTAGCGACCTTTAGAAAAGAAGCATACAACAGTCTGATGTACAAAGAATATAAGCAGTTAAATTTACCCGAGATAGGTAAAGAGATTTTGACCCGTTGGGAACAGGAAAAAATATTCGAAAAAAGTATCAATAATCGTCCTGAAAGCAAGACCTATACATTTTTTGAAGGTCCGCCTTCTGCAAATGGAATGCCTGGAATTCACCACGTGATGGCACGTACGATTAAGGATATTTTCTGTCGTTACAAGACTTTGAAAGGTTACCAAGTGAAACGAAAAGGCGGCTGGGATACCCATGGTCTGCCCATTGAACTTGCTGTCGAAAAAGCTCTTGGAATCACAAAAGAGGATATCGGCAAAAAGATTACCGTAGAACAATATAATGACGCTTGTCGCAAGGAGGTAATGAAATATACCGATGTATGGAATGACCTAACCACCAAAATGGGCTATTGGGTTGACCTTGAGCATCCTTATATTACTTACAAGAATGAATACATCGAAACCTTATGGTATTTATTAAAAGAACTTTACAAAAAAGGTCTTTTGTACAAGGGTTATACGATACAACCTTACTCTCCGGCAGCAGGTACAGGATTGAGTTCGCATGAACTTAACCAGCCCGGCACCTATAAAGATGTTAAAGATACCACCATCGTTGCAGAATTTAGACTTATCAAAAGTCAGCTTCATCCAGCTATAGAAAAATTAGTTGACGACGATGCGGAGGATGTAGCATTCATTGCCTGGACGACCACGCCATGGACTTTACCGTCCAACACAGCTTTGGTTGTAGGCAAGAAAATAAATTATGTTAAGATCCGAACTTTCAATAAATATACTGGAGCTCCTGTATCTGTCGTGTTAGCGAAAGATTTGATCAGCAAACATTTTAAAGCGGAAGGAGAAAATGCGTCCTTCCAAGACTATAAATTGGGCGACAAAGTAATTCCTTGGGAGCTTGCAGCAGAATTTGTAGGCGAAGAACTTGTTGGCTTGCGCTATGAGCAATTGTTGCCCTATATCACCAACGCGGACTTACAAGAAAATGCTTTCCGCGTTATTCCAGGCGACTTTGTTACGACCGAAGACGGTACCGGTATCGTCCACGCTGCTCCTACTTATGGTGCGGATGACTTTCGTGTAGCAAAAGAACATGGTGTACCGGGCATCTTGGTGAAAGATGAAAATGGAAAAGAGGTACCTACTGTTGACCGTACTGGACGTTTTGTAAGTGAAATCACAGATTTTGCAGGAAGATTTGTCAAAGAGGAATATTACAGCGCTGAGGAACGTTCAAAAGAAGACTTCAAACCCACAGACGTGTTGATCTCTATCAAACTAAAAGAGGACAACAAAGCTTTCGATGTCAAAAAATATGAGCATACCTATCCACATTGTTGGCGTACCGACAAACCTGTTCTATACTATCCATTAGATAGCTGGTTTATCCGCACCACAGCAGTGAAGGAAGATTTGGTTGCATTAAATAAAACCATCAACTGGAAACCTGAAGCAACCGGTACCGGCCGCTTTGGAAACTGGTTAGAAAACTTGGTAGACTGGAACCTTTCGCGTTCGCGTTACTGGGGAACTCCACTTCCTATCTGGCGTTCAGAAGACGAAAATGAAGAAGTTTGTATCGGCTCCTTACCTGAATTAAAGTCCTTATTGGAAACTTCTTTGACCTCAGACGTTTTGTCTGACGATGAAAAAGCGAAGAATAAAGCTTACTTGGATAAATTCGACACCGAGCAACTGGATCTTCACCGCCCATATGTGGACGATATCGTTCTTGTTTCTGATGCCGGACAAAAGTTATTCCGCGAACCTGATTTGATAGACGTCTGGTTTGATTCGGGCGCAATGCCTTATGCACAATGGGGATTGGATCACGAAAAATTAGCCAAAGGCGAAGAGTTTCCTTTTAAAGCTGGATTCGATCATGCATACCCGGCAGACTTTATCGCTGAAGGGGTTGATCAAACACGGGGTTGGTTTTTTACCTTACATGCGATTTCTACGATGATGTACAAATCGGTTTCCTTCAAAAACGTGGTTTCCAATGGCTTGGTATTGGATAAAAATGGAAATAAGATGTCCAAACGCCTAGGCAATGGTGTTGATCCATTCTCGACGATCGATCAATACAGTGCCGATGCAACACGCTGGTACATGATCAGTAATGCCGCACCATGGGACAACCTTAAATTCAATATGGAAGGGTTGGATGAAGTCCGCCGTAAATTCTTTGGTACTTTATATAATACCTACGCTTTTTTTGCATTGTATGCCAATATCGATAAGTTCTCTTATTCAGAACCAGATATTGCTTTGGAAAAACGTCCCGAAATTGACCGTTGGATTATCTCCTTGTTAAATTCGTTGACCAAGGAAGTAGACGAATACTTAGCGGATTACGAGCCTACAAAGGCCGCGCGCGCTATTCAAAACTTTGTTGATGAACATCTCAGCAACTGGTATGTCCGTCTTTGCCGTCGTCGTTTCTGGAAAGGAGATTATACAGAAGATAAAATTTCGGCCTATCAAACACTTTATACATGTCTTGATACGATTGCGAAATTGATGTCGCCAATATCACCTTTCTTCTCGGATAGATTATTCCTGGATTTGAATTCAGCCACGAACAAGGAACAAGTAGAATCTGTTCACCTGGCGAATTTCCCCGTTTATAATGAAAGTCTAGTCGATAAAGATCTGGAAGAACGCATGGCTTTAGCGCAGGATATCTCATCGCTGACACTTTCTTTACGGAAGAAAACTTCCATCAATGTACGTCAACCATTAAATAAAATTTTGGTTCCGGTACTTGATAGTGCTTTCCAAGAAAAGGTAGAGAAAGTAAAAGATCTGATACTTTCTGAGACCAATATCAAAGATATCGAGTTCATTACAGATACCACTGGTATTATTAAGAAAAAAATAAAACCAAATTTCAAAGCTCTTGGCGCGAAAGTTGGTAAGGATATGAAGTTAGTTTCTTCGTCTATCCAATCGTTGACTATAGATCAAATCAGCACATTGGAATCAACAGGCGAATTGGCCCTAGCAGGCACGCCATATACGATTTTACTGAGCGATGTAGAAATTATAGCAGAAGACGTTGAAGGATGGCAAGTCGCGAATCTAGGTAAATTGACCGTAGCATTAGATGTACATATCACCGAAGAATTGAAAAAAGAAGGTTTATCAAGAGAATTGATCAACCGCCTACAAAATCTAAGGAAGGATAAAGGATTAGAAGTCACTGATAGAATTAACGTAAAGTTAACAGCTGCTTCAGAAGTGGTCAATGCTGCCAACGAAAATTTATCGTATATTTGCACCGAAATTCTGGCCGATTCATTGGTATTTGAAGATTCACTAACTGAAGGAGAGACCATCGAGATCGATGGCAAAGAACTTAAGGCATTAATCCAAAAAAATTAAATTATGGCAAACAACAACGAGAAAACACGCTATAGCGATTCAGAATTACAAGAATTCAAAGATATTATCTTGGACAAGCTTAGAATAGCAAAAGAAGAGCTTACCTCGTTGACCGCAACGCTTAATAACAGTAATGCTAATGGTACCGACGATACTGCTGGAACGTACAAGACATTGGAAGATGGTTCAGCTACTTTAGAAAAAGAGCAAACAAATCAATTGGCTGCTCGTCAAAAGAAATTTATCGACAACCTAGAAGCGGCGTTGGTGCGCATCGAGAACAAAACGTATGGTATCTGTAGAGAGACCGGAAAACTGATTCAAAAAGAACGTTTGAAAGCTGTTCCACATACAACGTTGAGCATCGAAGCGAAAAACAAACAATATTAATTTTAGGCATTAAATATATGGTCTTTGCTTAGGCAAAGACCATTTTTATAACACAATGAAGGGTTATACGAAACCGATCGCGCTCATCGTAGCGATACTTTTAATAGATCAATTGTCAAAAATATGGGTTAAGCTCACAATGACAATTGGACAAAGCCACCATGTATTGGGCAAATTTTTCCAGATTCATTTTATTGAAAACAATGGAATGGCCTATGGTATGGAATTTGGTGGTGATTATGGAAAATTATTTTTGACGGTATTTCGTATTTTAGCCGTAGCTGGTATTGGATACGGCCTGCATTACATGATCAAAAATAAGTATAACCGTGGTTTTATCTTGAATGTTGCCCTAATTCTCGCCGGTGCCTTAGGAAATATCATCGATTCTGCTTTTTACGGTGTCATCTTTAGTGAAAGTACCTGGTATGATAAAGCGAGTTTATTCCCAGCAGGTGGTGGTTATTCTTCCTTCCTGCACGGAAAAGTGGTCGATATGCTTTATTTCCCATTAATTCAAGGCAACTTCCCTTCTTGGGTGCCCTTTTGGGGCGGTGAAGAGTTCCTCTTCTTCCGACCTGTATTCAACATTGCCGACTCGGCAATTTCTGTTGGGGTGGTTTTGATCCTGTTATTTCAAAAACGGTATTTCAAAACAGAAAAAGAAGAGAAATCCAGCATCCACAGTGAAATCGTTGAAGATTAACGAAATATCCCTAAAAGCCTTGTTAATCCCAAGGCTTTTATTTTTTTGTACATATAACCCAATACAACTATCTAAACTCTACTATTAGCATGAAAAACATTAGCCTACTTCTGACATTTTGCGGCCTACTAGGAATCCAAATAGCACAGGCACAGCAGATCGAAGTTTCCAACTTAAAGAAACATATATATTACCTCGCTGACGACAAAATGCAGGGACGGGGAACGGGCAGTAAGGAAGTATTTAAAGCTGCAGATTATATTGAAAAAGAATTCAAAAAATATAAACTTCAGCCTAAAGGTGAAAAAGGGTACCGCCAATCCTTCAAAGCCAAAGTCTGGAAAGTAAAAGTTGCAGACAGCATTCGCAATGCAGATAATATCATTGGATTTATTGACAATGGCGCAGACTTAACAGTTGTTATAGGCGCACATTACGATCACTTGGGAACAGGTCGTCAAGGAAGTTCAAAAGATTCCTTAGGAGTAGGCAAAATCCACAATGGAGCCGACGATAATGCCTCCGGTACAGCTGGTTTATTGGAGCTCGCACGTTACTTTAGCAGCAACAATGAAAAAGAACCCTACAACTTGTTGTTTATTGCTTTCGGAGCGGAAGAATTGGGATTAGTTGGTTCCAAATATTTTACGGAACACCCTACCCTACCATTGGAGAAAATCACAGCCATGCTCAATATGGATATGATCGGCCGTTATAATCCCAGCAATGGCCTTGCTGTAATCGGCTATGGAACAAGTAGTCAATGGCCAGCTATATTCAAAGATGTTCAGGCACCTATAAAATTTAATCTTAGCAAGGATGGCAACGGCGGATCTGACCAAACCTCATTCTACAAAAAGAATATACCGGTGTTGTTTTTCCATACTGGTGGACACCCAGACTACCATATGCCGACCGATGATGCCGATAAAATTGATTATAATGCTTTAAAATCAATTTTAGATCTAGAAAAAACAGTAGTTGAAAATATCATGAAACAATCCAGTAAAATGGATTTTATATGGACCAACTAAAACAAAAAAGGCGGATTTGTGAATAAACTAAACAGCGCACTTAAGACCCTGCAAACGAGTCGTTATAAACAGGCGCTTGGATATCATTTAATTATTGTTGATGAAAAAAATTCTAGTGACAGGATCCAATGGATTCCTTGGCCAAAAAGTCGTTGATTTACTTGCTAAAAATGACCAATATGATGTTGTTGCCATTTCTAAGGGGCCAAATCGCAACCCAAATCAAGTGAATTATGCTTTCTTTCAGGTAGACCTATCGGATCGGGAAAAATTGACAGATTTTTTATCTGCACAAACTTTTGATGCAATTGTACATACAGCAGCTATGACCAGTGTAGAAGCTTGTGAAGCAGATCAAGCAGCATGTCAATTGCTTAACGTCGATCTCGTAGCCTATCTGGCTTCCTATTGTACTGCACATCAGACCCAACTGATCCACTTATCCACGGACTTTGTATTTGATGGCAAAAAAAATGCGCCTTATGATGAAACAGATCTCCCCAATCCACAAAGTGAATATGGAAAGAGTAAATATGCTTCCGAACAAGTGCTTGTACAATCCAACTGTAATTATGCTATCCTTCGCACGATATTAGTATATGGGATCAATGCTGACCCCAATCGCTCGAATCTAGTATTATGGGCTAAAAGTAAGTTGTCGCAAAATGAACCCATAAAAGTAGTCAATGACCAATGGAGAATGCCTACCTTTGTGGATGATTTAGCTTATGCTTGCCAACTCGCTATTGACCGAAAAGCGCAGGGAATATTTCATATTTCAGGAGCAGAATTAATGTCGATCAATGAGGCTGTCTACAAAATTGCGGACTACTGGCAGCTAGATAAAGGATTGATTTCGGAGATCAGTGCTGCCAGCATTGGACAGGCGGAGAACAGGCCACGGCAGACAGGCTTTGATCTGACTAGATCTAACGCTGAATTGGGTTATGTGCCGACGTCATTTATGGATTCTTTGGCAATCATAGATAATCAATTCAAAACGTTTGGACGATAATGACAAATAATGATATGATAGAGAAATTTGCGCGAGAGTCATACACTGAGATGAACGAATTGGTATTACCCAACGACACAAATACTTTTGGGAATTTGATGGGTGGCCGTTTATTGTATTGGATGGATATCTGTTCGGCTATTGCTGCTCAAAAACACTGCAGCAATGTCGTCGTAACAGTATCAGTCGACAATGTATCTTTTAAGCGATCCATTAAACTCGGTGAGGTCGTCACGATACAAGCTCAGGTAACACGTGCGTTTAATAGTTCTTTGGAGGTACGCATGGAAATTTTCGCTTCTAATTTACCGGAAGGCACCCGTGTAAAAACCAACGAAGCTTATTATACCTTTGTTGCTGTTGATGCGGATAACAACCCTAAAGCTGTGCCTGTATTAATTCCAGAATCAGATATAGAACACAAAGCTTACGAAGATGCATTACAACGAAGAGAACTGCGCCTTATTCTCGCGGGGAAATTAAAGCCTGAAAATGCAAAAAAATTAAAAGCGCTGGTCAGTCTTTTTAGCCAAAAGAACTAATGCTTGATGTTCATGACTTACATACTGGGTAAATACTAAAAAAGGGAAAACGATCGTTTTCCCTTTTTTTTATATCCCCATACACTGGGTCGATTTATTTGCGCTAGCTTACGCGTTGCCAAGCGCTAAAATCCGATCAAATTCTTCTGGCTTCAAAGGCATTACAGACAAACGTCCTTGTCTGACCAAGGCGATATCCTGCAACTGCTCATCAGCCTTAATGGTTTCCAACGTAACGGATTTCTTCAGCGTCTCTACAGGTGCCAGATCCACCACGACCCAACGCTCATCATCTGTTGTCGGATCTTGATAAAATTCCTTGACGACTTTCGCCACCCCCACAACTTCTTTTCCTTCATTGCTATGGTAGAACAGGACCAGATCCCCTTCTTTCATAGCTTTGATATTATTCCTAGCTTGATAATTACGAACGCCATCCCAAAATGTACGGCCATCTTTATTAAATTGTTCCCAGCTATATTTAAATGGTTCAGATTTTACTAAGAAGTATTGCATGGTCAAATTTCTGTTAAGCGTTAAAAACTATTGTTGTGGCATTAAAACTTCCATTTTATCTGCAAAATGCGCACAGTAATCACGCAAGTCGCCAATAACTTTTTCCGCCATCGGATCACCGCCTGAAGAACGGATAAAAGAGTCGCCCAATGTTTGCAGCGTTTCATAGAAAAAACGTTTCATCTCATCGTAGGGCATATCTTTAGTCCAAAGGTCAATGCGCATTGAATTTTTATAATGTGAATCCCATAGGGCTAAAAACATCGCTTTTGCAGGTAATTCCTCCGCATTATTTCCATCTGTAGAAGACCACATGATATTTTCAGGCACGTTGTTTTCATCTAACTCTACCTGTAATTTTATTTCAGCTTTTTTCATTTTAATATTATTGAGCTATTTATATTGAGCTATGTTTTTTGAAACAGGAACTATATTTGCCATCGATTCACAACCTAACTCGTCTTTATTTTTAATTTTACCTCTTACCCAAAGGTTACTCTGACAATTAAACTGGTGACACAAACGACTACCAAAAATGCCAATTGTAATAACCACATTTTTTTATTTGGCTTTACAAAGACCCTAAATACAATATCAATGACGGTCAATATCAACAACAATAGGATAAATGCGCCCCAAGTAAATAAGGCCTTTTCGTCATTGGGGTTTTCCATAACAAACCAGGCAACAAGGCATGCACTAGCGATATTTAGTGGTGTAAAGCGCACAATAAATTAACGTTTTTTAAAATTACGATTTGTTCCTCCCGATTTTCCGCCTGCAGACTTACTTTTACTTTTTGCTTTTGGTTTAAATCCGGAAGCTCGTTGTGCCTCCCGCATTTCTTTCTGTTTGATAACGTATTTTTTCTCGTGAAAAGCACCTTGGAAATCTGGATCATCTTTTCGTTTTTGATTATCAATCTCGCGCGCAATATCCTGTTTTTCATGAAAGGGTGTTTTCTCTATAAAGACATCCTCTGGTAGTGCGTAGACAGGTATACTTTGCTTGATCAATTTTTCGATTTTGCGAACGTAATATTTCTCGGCATCATTACAGAACGTGATAGCATCCCCCTCATTGAAAGCTCGCCCGGTACGTCCAATACGATGCACATAATCTTCTATAACAATAGGTACTTCAAAGTTGATCACATGGCTTACATTAGAAACGTCAAGCCCTCGCGCCGCCACATCCGTTGCGACCAAAATACGAATATTCCCTTCCTTAAACGCATTGATGGAGTTGATACGTGTATTCTGACCTTTATTGGCATGAATAACACGAACCTCATCTTTACCGTATTTACGTTCCAAAAAGTGGAAGACATTATCTGCTACCTGCTTTGTTTTACAGAAAACAATCAGTCGACTAAACGCTTCATCATCTTTCAAGAGATGCTGAAGTAAATTCAATTTTGTCTTTTGGTTGGGAACAACATATAGCGCTTGACTTACCGTCTTGGCTGGTGTAGCTTGTTCGGAAACCTCAATAATGGTCGGAAACGCTAAGAAATCACCTGCAATTTTGCGAACAAGCTCACTCATTGTTGCTGAGAACAATAAGTTCTGACGTTTGCGTGGCACAATTTCAAGTACACGGTGGATCTTACTAATAAAACCCATATCCATCATCTTATCGGCCTCATCCAAGACCAAAAATTTGAGTGATTTGACAACAATGTGCCCTTCCAGGTACAAGTCCAAAAATCGACCTGGTGTTGCAACGATAATATCCACTCCTTTTTCAAGTGCTTCTATTTGAGTTTTTGGTCCTAATCCACCATAAAGTACCACTGAACGCAAATCAAGATAAGTAGAAAACAGCTTAATATTTTCTTCGATCTGCATGGCCAATTCTCTCGTTGGTGTCAAAATCAACGCACGCGCATCATTTCCCTGAGCATATTTTAGCTTCATCAGCATCGGCAAAACGAATGCCGCCGTTTTTCCTGTTCCAGTCTGAGCGATTCCCATCACATCCTGCCCGGCCAATATTGGAGTAATTGCCTTCTCTTGGATCTCTGTCGGTTGTTGATACCCCGCCTCCGCTATCGCATTTAAGATCTGTTTATTGAATTTAAAATTTTCAAATGATTGCTGCATCTTGCAAAGATAAGGAAAAGAGTCCATTTGACTTTCCTTGACAACCAATACGGTACACATTTACTTTCAATTGACATAAAAATTGGTAAAAAGCATATTATAAAGTCTAATATTTTGGTTTTTAAGAGAATTAAAGCATTTTTGTACTGTATAAACAAACTTTTTATCAGGTTGATATGAAAAAATTATGGATGTGTTTGTTGTTCATCACAACAAGCTTTGCTGCATTTGCCGATGAGGGAATGTGGTTTTTAATGTATCTAAAGCGTCTGAATGAGTCAGATATGCAGAAAAAAGGACTTCGCTTAAGTGCCGAAGAAATCTACAGCATTAACCACTCTAGCTTAAAAGATGCAATCGTACAATTCAACGGTGGCTGTACTGCTGAGATCGTTTCTGATCAAGGCTTGGTATTCACCAACCATCACTGTGGATATGGTGCTATTGCTGAACTTTCTACACCAGAAAATGATCATTTAACAAATGGTTTCTGGGCCAAATCAAAAAATGAAGAGTTAAAGCCTAAATCTTTGTCGGTTCGCTTTTTTGTGCGCATGGATGATGTTTCAAAACGAATCTTAGGTTTGGTCAACAACAAAATGGCTGAAGATGAACGAAAAAAAATCATTGCTGCTGAAATTGCCAAAATTCAAAAAGAGAATAGCGAAAATGGTAAATATGTGGTTGAAGTAAAATCATTCTACCAAGGCAATGAGTATTATTATTTTGTATACCAAGATTACAATGATGTCCGTTTGGTGGGAACACCCCCAAATAGCATTGGAAAATTTGGCGGTGATACGGATAACTGGGAATGGCCACGTCATACCGGAGATTTCTCAATTTTCCGCGTTTACGCCGATAAAAATGGTAATCCAGCGGAGTATGCAAAAGATAATGTGCCTTTGAAACCTAAACATTTCCTACCTGTCAGCTTAAAAGGTGTTCAAGAAGGAGATTTCGCGATGATCTTAGGCTATCCAGGACGTACTAATCGTTGGATGCCTGCTGGAGGAATCAATCAGAATGTTAAATTCGCTTATCCAGCTTGGGTAGAAGCTTCTAAAACAGGTATGGATGCCATGAAAAAATTTATGGATCAAGACCAAGCTGTAAAATTGAACTACGCTTCAAAATACTCTCAGGTAGCTAATTACTGGAAAAACCGTCAAGGAATGATTGATGCTTTGACATTACATAAAACCGCAGAATCTAAAGCAAAAGACGAAGCTAAATTTGACAAATGGGCAAATAAAGCTGCAAACAAAGCAGAATACGGTGATGTCATCAAAACAATCAACGAATTTTATGCTTCGACAAACGAGAAAGCTAGACATGACAACTATTTAATGGGCATGTTGCGTTCTAGTGCAATTGCAGCTTTACCGAACACAATTGGATCAGGTTTAGAAGTATATACTACTGGAGATGAAGCAAGAAGAAATGCTATTCTTCCTCGTTTAAAATCTGCCATCGATGCAGGTTATGAAAAAATGTACATGCCACTTGAAGAGCAAGTATTGATTGACGAATTGAATCTTTATGCTAAAAAAGCAGGAAATATTGCACCATATATTGCAGAATTGGCTGCAAAAAATAATGGTGACTTTACGGCTTATGTCAAAGAATCTGTGAAGAACAGCATCTTCGCTTCTGCTGAACGTTTGAACAATTACCTGGAGACCCCTAACGCTGAAATTTTAGCCAATGACCCATTGTATAAACTTTCTTCAGCCTTACTTAACAGATACCGTCAAGTAGATCCTAGCTGGAAAACACAAGACGACAAATTTGAAGGTGCTTATCGTAAATATGTCGCTGGGGTATTGGCTTCGAATCCAAAAGGTAAATTCTATCCAGATGCGAACAGTACGTTACGTTTAACTTACGGTTCGATCAAGGGCCTACCGCAAGATCCCCGTAACGATGCTGACAAAAACTTTTACACAACGTTAAAAGGCACTATTGCGAAGTACAAAAAGGGCGACGAGGAGTTTGATTTACCACAACGTTTGATGGATCTGTACAATAATAAGGACTATGGTCGTTATGCCGACAAGAAAGGATATTTACCAGTGAACTTCCTAAGTGACAACGACATAACAGGCGGAAACTCAGGTTCACCAGTGATAAATGGCAACGGCGAATTAATTGGCCTAGCTTTTGATGGTAATATTGAAGCTATGGCTGGTGATGTGATCTTCGACCACAAGCTACAACGTACAATTTCAGTTGATATCCGTTATGTATTATTTATCATCGATAAATTTGCAGGAGCAACCAACATTATTGACGAACTTAAGATTGTTGAATAGTTTTTTTTAAGCTTTTTCGATAAAAAAAAACGAAATTTATTTTCTATTTGATTCGTTTTTGTATATTTAAGGAGTGTTTAGGAAAAACCATAAAAACTAAAATTATAATTATAAAAAAATGGAAAACTACGTAAAATTAAAAGAGTTAGTAGCTTCTATCGAAGCTGATGCAGACAAGTTCTTCAACAATGGTAATTCTGCAGCTGGTACACGTGTACGTAAAGGATTACAAGAAATCAAAACCTTAGCACAAGAACTTCGTAACGAAGTTACTGCTAAGAAAAACGACGGAAAATAGTTTTTTCGAAGTTAAACATAAAAAAGGCCTTTCAAATGAAAGGCCTTTTTTTGTTGGCTTTTACAGAAATGTACAGGCCATCACCAAATTGTAAATCTTAATACCCAGGTAATCACCGAAAGAGGCCTTCAGTTTATCATAAACCTGTTGCCTGGTCAAGGGTTTATCTTTTTTCTTTAACAATGTTGCCGATGAAGGGTTTACGGCTCCCAACTCCACCTTCGTTGCAAACATATTGTAATGCAGCTCTGGAACCGCCAAACCAAGGATCATCCCCGGTAGTCCATTAAAGGCCGAAGGACCTCCCGAAACAGGGATTTGATCCGTATAAAAAGCAACGGCATAGATGGAATCCAATACAAGTCCATTGGCCCTTCGGCAGGGATAACCTGCGATTTCACGGTATTCATTCGTGATTTTCCACTTGATCTTTAATGTCGAATCTGCCACGACAACTCGTTCCCCTCCTAACTCAAAGACAGAATTAAATGCTTTACTCTTCAAATTTTGATAGCCACTTATCCCTGACTCAAAAATTCCAGACCGCATCAGCCCGCTAACAACATCCGAATACTCTTCAGTAATATGTTCATAGAGGACCTCATCATTGGAAAATGTCAGTTTCTTTTTCAGCACCTGATTTTCGGGAGTCTGCTCCATCATTTCTTTGATCGAGTTACGTGTATCCTCGTCTTTTGCATAGGTTGCATAACGTTTGAGCAGGTTTTTAAGAAACACGGTTTTGTCATAGGTAATTGTTCCTTGCGTAGGAAAATAAGCATATTGTCCAAAAGCTGTGGCTCCCCAAAAAAAGAACAGCAATAAGACGAGTAAATTTTTGATATCTTTCATTTTATTTCGATTTTACGAGCATTTTATTTATTTCCCAAGTCAGCTTAACCATATAATATCTACTGATTGTGTTGTATCGGCGTTCGGTCAATAGTGTCCCGTTTTGACTTCTGTCAAAACCCACATTCTGTTTGAGGAGGTCATTAACCATAAAGGTCAATTCAAGCTTTTCATCTTTTCGGAATTTTTTTGATAATGCGGGACTCAGCACAAATCGTTCAAATTTTTTACTGTACACCGCTGTAGGAGCCTGATAGCTATAGCTAAAATCTGCCCGCACAATAAATTTGGCCGGCAGAAAGTACTTTAGGTTTCCTTCAGATGAAAACGTAAATCCCTTACTATCCTCCATTGCGCCAATGGAATTATCTTGGATAAGATAGCCTGGGGACAATTCAATACCAAAGTCCAAGCCTTTGGTAGTCGATCGCTGTAGACCATAATTTACCCCATAACGCTGCACCTTGGCATTCGCCAAAACAGTATTGACATAGTTATAATTGTTGCTGAAAGATACGGATGGTCCTCCCCCATGTCTCAATTGAATTTTTTTCCATAACTTGCCATAAAACATTGGCCTGATGCTAATTTGATTATTGCTATTATGATTCAAATTTCCCCAAACAAAGGTCGTTTTACCCAGTGAATCAATCGTTGTATTTTGCACCAATGCATTGTTTGTACGTGATGCACTTAAAAAGACACCTATAAACTTATCTTCCAATACAGAATAGGTTCTAAAGCTTAGGTTCAAATTATTGGTGTAAGATGGTTTCAAATTTTCATTACCTAAATATTCATTCAGCGGATCCAAATTCGACCGGAGTGGCTGGATCTGATTTAAAGAGGGCAAACCATTGGTACCCTGATATTCCAAATTGATCGATTTATTTTTTTGTATTTCATAATTAACATCAACCACCGGATTATATACAAAAAATGATCGTGAGAGTCTCGAATTCTCCATACGGTTTAATTGCGACAGATTATTATTTTCGAACCTATTCGAGATATTGACCACTAGCTTTTCCAGGGGCTTGTAATTAATTGCGAAATTATAGGTGTTTTTTATCGTTTTATATAAGAAATCATTGCTATACAAACTATCTAGTCTATCAAAAGTACCGGTATTCTGATTTTTATCGAAAGACCTAACTGCATTGTTATTTCTATTGAGATTCAATCCATATTCGAAAGAAAGGATAATCTTTTTTGAGATCGGTTCGGAATAAGCAAATTCGCCCCCCGTGGAAAAAGAGCTATTTTTAACAAATTTCTTCTGGTCGAGAGTCGAATCTCTTTCAACATTCCCTGCTTTGTAAAATCTAAGTTTAGAAAACAAATCTTGCTCACCATCCTGTTTATTGCCCGATGTAAAATAGTTGAATGATAACGAACGGCCTTTCTTTTTAAAACGTCTTACATAGAGTGCTGAGGCATTATACTGTTCTGATCTAGAATCGTTCTTAAACTTTCGCATGTTATCGTTGATCTTTTGATCAAATTGATTTACAGTAGTTGATTGTGTCTCTGAAGAACTATTATCATGTCTTTTGTTTGCACCTGCCCAAACCGTTAAATCCGACATGGAATCGACCTTAAATTCATATTTCAAACCAATATTATGCTTTCTGTTTTCATTTGACGCCAATGTGCTGCTGTTGCTAGTCAATATCGTGTCGCGTGCCGCATTGCGTGTGAACACGCTGCGATCCAAATCAACATCGGATCGGATATGCTTATAGTCGATCCGCCAAGCATGTTTTTTGTTAGCGGTTTTATCTGAATATAGAAATCCCGTATTCAAGGACTTAGGAATACCTTCACCATTAAAATTATCGCCTCTATCGTAGTCTCCCCCCATGCTTGATACTTCCTCATAACTGAGCCCACTCTTGCCTGTATTACTTGCAATCAAATAAGCCGAAGCTTTAAACGATTGATTAAAATAGTTCAAAAAGCCCTGTCCAGCGTAGAATTTATCACTACCTCCACCAACATCCACTTTGCCGAATATTCCACGTCTAGCTTCCTCTTTTAACTTCACGTTGATTGTCTGTGTACGTTCACCATCATCAATCCCTGTTTTCTCAGCCTTATCAGACTTCTTTTCATAGACCTGAATTTTATCAACCATATCAGAACGAATATTCCGGCTTACTAAAATGGGATCGTCACCAAAGAACTCCTCCCCGTCAACAAGCATTTTCTTCACTGTTTTTCCTTGGGCAGTAATCTTTCCAGAGGCATCGACGGT
Organism: uncultured Sphingobacterium sp.; assembly: GCF_964277905.1. Classification (NCBI taxonomy): domain Bacteria; kingdom Pseudomonadati; phylum Bacteroidota; class Sphingobacteriia; order Sphingobacteriales; family Sphingobacteriaceae; genus Sphingobacterium; species uncultured Sphingobacterium sp. The sequence continues at coordinate 244,020 of NZ_CAXYKD010000001.1, read as the reverse complement.
AATCCCAGGTAGGACTTTCAACAAATCTTCAACTTTGGCGTTTTTTTCCACTTTAAAACTTCCAGCATCATATTCCGTTGTATCACCCTTGATACTAATGGGCACCCGTCCCATAACAATGACTTCCTCCAGCAAGGTTGCGCTGCTGGTCATTCCAATAGAAATGTTACTGTAATGCTGCCCTGGCAGGATCTCCGCGTAATATTCACCGTACTTCGGATAGGTTACAATGATAAAATATTGTCCAGTATCAGGCCGCTCAAGAGAGAACTTACCATTTTCATCCGAACGGGCAAAATTGGTCAAAATGGAATCTTTAGCTGTTAACAACATAATTGTTGCATTATGCAGCTTAAGCTGATCTTTTACATCAATGATTTTTCCTTCAATCCGGGATTGAGCATGAACTATTCCGCAGAAACAGAATAAAATAAGTAAAAGTAGTTGCCCCACTCTTTTCATCATATGGTTTGGATAGTATATAATTATATAAATAATAAAATTCGTGCACAAAACTAATATTTAGTTTCAGTTAATTTAAGTTTATCTCAAAAAAAACACAAGTAATAAACAGACATTCAAAAACAAAACAAACCATTAATTAACAATGTGATACAAATTAAAAATCATAAAAAAAGCTCTTCAAAAGAAGAGCTTTTTTATCTAAACAGTTAGAAATATACAACATATTATTTGAATAGCATGCTGTGATCTTTATAAATTGCCAAGTTCCATAATAAATTGAACAGTTTCTTTATTCATGTGTTGAGACAGCACACCTGTAATCTGATCTGTCATGGCCTTTCTTGTCATTCGTTTTACCTTCGTATTGTCAAATTTCTTTTTGTCCATCACAACTGTGTTGCTGAGTTCAACTTTTGTTGCAAAATAAGAAACGTGCTGACTAGGTACAACCAAGCCTAAAATCATTCCCGGAAGACCATTGATGGACTCTGGACCGCCACTGATAGGAATTTCATTGCAGTAGTATCCAATGACATAAATGGAGTCCAGTGTAATACCATTGGCTCTTCTGCAATTGTAGCCCGCGATCTCACGGTATTCATCTGTGATTTTCCATTCGATACGTTTCATGGAATCCTGAACGATGATTTTTTCACCGACGATATCGTTGTATCTCAAAAAGGATCGGTTGGACATATTTGAAAGTGTTGCTGCATCAAAGTCTAGCGCAAGCATCATAATATACTGCTTAATTTCTGCATCCAGGCTCTCGTCTTTTACCGACTCGAACAAAGTCTCCGTGGTATTGAATTTCATTGACTTCTTTAACACGGCACTTTCTGGTAATCTTGGTACTATACGCTCAAAAAACTGTTTTGAGTTATCATCGGCCTTAGCGATGAATTTTTTACTTACGATATTCTTCATATACATCGTCTTATCGTAGGAAATAGTTCCCGATCGACCAAACAATGTATACTGTGCTTTAAGACCTAAGGCTGAACAACAGAAGAAGAGAAAAAAGATATATTTTAACATTGTATTTCGCTTAATATTTTATAAAAACATTTTTGTAAAATCCCATGATAGTTTAAGCATATAATATCTGCGTATCGTATCATATCGACGTTGGGTAAAGACAGAAGTCGATGCCGAACGACTAAAGCCTTTGTTCTGGTTAAGAACATCGTTGATCATAAAATCCAACACCAACGATTCATTTTTCAGGAATTTCTTGCTTACACCCGGATGCAACAAAAACTGCTCAAACTTCTCATCAAAAGCTTTGGTGGCTGCCTCGTAGGAGTAGGTATAATTGGTATAAACCTTAAATGTTTTGTTGAAAAAATACTCCACACTTCCGTTGGAAGCGAAAACAAAACCATTACTGTTGGTATTGCGTTCCAAACTTGATTTCATCAAACGATATTGCGGACTAAAGTTCAGGTCAAAATTTAAACCTGTCTTGGTATCTCTTTTGAAATTATACGTAAAATTAAAGTTCGTCGTATTTACTTTATTCAATTGGTGATTGAACATATTATAATTATCACTCATATTCACATAAAACTGTGGCGAGTTGGACAGGCCAAGTTTTTTGCTCAGCTTGAAATAAACTCCAGACCATACGTTCAGGGAAGTATTTGTCTTACCATCAACATTATTCCAAGTATATGTATTGATCCCGTTCAATGTATCAATATTCTGTGTTATCGGGTTCCTTTCGGTAGAAATATTACCACCGACATAAACATAGTTTCCGGTCAACACACGGAACGAATTATAATTCAGATTTAATGAGTTTCTAAATGATGGTTTTAAGTTTTCATTTCCCAAATAGCGATTAATCTGGTCTGAGTTATCCAAGATCGGTTGGATCTGGCTTAAAGAAGGTAATTGATTTTTACCCGTATAGTTCATCCATAACCCCTTAGTTTTTGTAAAGGAATAACCTGCACTTACATTTGGATTGTACGTAAAGTAACTTCTTGTAATCCCCTCGCTTGTATAGTTATTGAACTGTTTCAATTTGTCATTATTGAAATTATTAGCCACAGTGAACTTAAATTTTTCAGTTGTATGAACTACAGCCAATTTGTACCTATTGCTGCTTCTATCAAAATCGTAGTTATTACTGAAACGACGATCCAATTGAGTATAATTTCCCTCTCCATCAATATTGAAAGACTCCACGATGGAACTACTATTACTTTGCTCAATTCCTGTTCCCACAACAAGATTCCAAATTTTGGATAAAGGTTCGGTATAGGAAATTGAAGCGCTTAGCACGTCACTTGTATTGTTACGCACCTTACTTTGATCTGTAGTTGAATCCGTTTTTAAGCTATAATTTCTCAGGTCGGAATTTAAATGTCCAGTACCTTTCATCTCATTTCTTTTCCATTGACCATCGAATGTAAAAGAACGTCCTTTTTTCTTGAATTTGTGCGTAAAATAAGTACTAAAATTGAACTCGTTGATATTATTTTTCACCAATTCTCGAGTATTCTCAGCAATAGTTGTATCTGCATTTTGGCCAAACTGATAAGCCTCACGCTTGTTATCTGACCAAAGATTCTTTCTTGATGCCCCGCCTCGTATGGTTAAGAGATTTAACGAATCTAATTTCAGGTCATATTTCAGATTGGCACGATGCTGGTCATTTTCAGAATCTACATTCTTCACTGATTTGTTATTGATCAAACCGGTCGTAATCGTTTCATCATTTCCATCGCTGCTCAATCTTCCGTATTTATAGTTAATGTTGACTGTATGTTTATCCTTATCAAATTTATCCGAGAAGTTAACGCCCGAATTTATGGCTTTAGGTACACCAATAACCCCTTGTCCAGAAAAAGGATCCGTAAAATTAGACCAGCTCATCGATCCATCATCACCATAGGAAACACCTGAATCACCACCATACTTTTGTGCATCCTGCCAGTTCATGCTCGTGGTACCATTATTACCAAAAAGCCCATAAACTGATATTTTCTGCGATCCCTTAAACTTGTTCAACATCAATTGCCCCATATAGTAGTCATCGGTTCCACCGCCAATAAGCGCTTTTCCGAACATGCCATTTTTAGAGCCTTCTTTTAGCTTTACATTGATCGTTTGCTCACGCTGACCGTCATCCACTCCTGTTCGCTCTGCCTGCTCGGATTTTTTCTCGTATACCTGAACTTTATCCACCATATCCGATCGGATATTTCGTGTCACCAGTGTCGGATCATCACCGAAAAATTCTTCACCGTCTACCAATACTTTTTTGACTGTTTTACCTTGTGCAGTAATCTTTCCAGATGCATCAACCGTGATGCCAGGCAAAGCTTTCAACAGGTCTTCAACCTTGGCATTCTTCTCAACTTTAAAACTGCCGGCATCATATTCTGTGGTATCACCTTTAATTGTGATTGGGATCCGTCCAGTAACGATGACTTCTTGTAATAATGTGGCTGTATTTGTTAGGCCAATAGCCAATTTGGAGTAATCCACTCCAGATTGAATCTCCGTATAAAAATCGCCATACTTGGGATAACTCACGATCAGCACGTAAGCTCCTGTATCGGGCTTGGCTAAGGAAAACAGACCATTTTCGTCAGATCTCGTAAAGCCTGTTAATATGGAATCTTTAGCGGTCAACAGCATAACTGTTGCATCTGATAACTTTAGTTGGTCCTTTACATCACTTATTTTTCCAGCAATCTTGGATTGGCCCAAAGCCAAACCGGGAATAGCAAAAATGAAAAATAAGAGAGTTTGTAAAACTCTTTTCATAAAATTGTTGGATAGTAAATTAATATCAATATAACATTAGTAGATAAAACCAATGTTTTGTTACAGTAAATTTAATTTTTTTTCTTAAAAAATGGATTTTGGTTCATAGTTCCCCATTCGAGCAAAATAAGAGATCCTTTTTACAGAAGCTCAGATCCGATGTATTCATACAAAAGATCTTCACTATGCTTGATAAGGCCTCTTCTGTTGCATATTGATCAAACGCCACAACTGAAGACAGAAAAAGCATATCAAAACAGCAAAAGATAACTGGCCACCAATCGCACTATAATTTTTAAGATCAGGGGCAATGTCTGCAACTTGAATTTTGGCCATCAGATAATTATTGAACATCATGCCACAAACAGTCCCAAGAAGAAAAAATGTAATCGCATACTTTTTATTTGACAGAGCTTTCTCTTTATCTTTCTCAAGCGCAGCAATACCGTTCATGATACGTTGTTCAAAATCATCAAATGGCATTTCTATTTTACTCATTTGCATAACTTTCTTGAATTTTTCCTGTTCCTTATCCATAATACTCTGCTTTTTTAATTAACTGACTTAAAATGATCTGCATATTTTTACGGGCCCGGTGCAAGATCACTTTGGTATTCGCTAATGTCCAGCCCATAATTTCTTTAATTTCATCCATCGACTGTTCTTCAAGATAGAACAACCGTAATGCAACAGACTCTCGAGCGGGCAGAATAGTGAGTGCATCGTTGATCATTTCTTTTCTCTCGTGGTCGATTATTTCATCCAATACGGAATCTTCATGCGACATGTCATGGTGGGATAGATCAAAATTGACCAACTCCAGTTTCTTATGACGAATAGCATTAAAAGCAACATGCACAACAATTCGGTAAAACCAGGTACTAAATTTCGATTTCCCTTCAAAGGAAGACAGCGATTGATAGCATTTTATAAATGCATCCTGAACGACATCTTCTGCCAAATGCTCTTCCTTTACAATAGAAAGAGCGACAGAAAATGCCATATCCTTATACGTTTTTATAAAATAACGATAGGATTCCACATCGCCTGATAGAACTTTTCGAATATAGATTTCATCCATTGGCGGGTTAAATATCGCGTTTTTTATCCAATCGGTTAGCAATTATCATTGCAACACCCGCAGAAATAATCAAAATTGCGACGGCAAGTGAATCTGGCAAATCAGTATTCATGTAGTTGTCCAAAATTCCCACAATGAATAATCCTATTCCTATGCCAAGCACCAAAATACCGGGCTTTTGCCAATCTAGTGACTCTCTTTTCTTATTTTCACCTGGAATCTGTACAGCCACGCTCCGATACCGCATAATAAAATAAACACACAACGTGATACATGTAAATAGTCCGATTCCTAAAATGGCCCCTACTGATTGCTTTTCCATAATTATTTGAATTAGTTTTTACATTAGTCGCAACCATTCCCGAAAAGGTTACAACAAATTGAGTTAAATGTCTCGATTTGTGTAAATTTGTTTCAAACACAAACAATATGCAAAACATTAAAGAATATGTAGAAGCAAACAAGCAACGTTTTTTGGATGAGTTGTTTGATTTATTGCGTTTACCATCAGTAAGTGCCGATCCTAAATTTAAAGGAGATGTTGAAAAAACTGCTGAATTTGTTGCTCAGAAATTGCGTGAAGCTGGAGCAGACAATGTAGAAGTTTGTCCTACCGCTGGTAATCCAATCGTTTATGGAGAAAAAATTATCGATCCGGCACTTCCGACAGTGTTGACATATGGTCATTACGACGTACAACCTGCTGATCCATACGAGTTGTGGGATACCCCTCCTTTCGAACCGACGGTCCGTGATGGCAAAATCTATGCACGTGGATCTGCCGATGATAAAGGTCAGTTTTATATGCATGTAAAAGCCTTCGAATACATGATTAAAAATGATGCATTAGCATGCAACATCAAATTTATGATTGAGGGTGAAGAGGAAGTGGGCTCAGTCAATTTGGGCACATTTGTTAAAGAAAATACAGAAAGACTGAAAGCTGATGTTATTGTTATTTCCGATACATCGATGATCAGCATGGCTCAACCATCGTTAGAAACTGGCTTACGTGGACTTTCTTATGTTGAAGTTGAAGTTACGGGGCCTAATAGAGATTTACACTCCGGCGTATATGGTGGAGCAGTAGCCAATCCGGCGACGATATTAGCAAAACTGATTGCATCATTACATGACGAAAACAATCATATCGCTATCCCTGGATTTTATGATGATGTTGTCGAATTGACGGCTGAAGAACGCAAAGCATTAAATGAAGCACCTTTTGACATTGAAGAATACAAAACTGACCTGGGTATCCAAAATATCTGGGGAGAAAAGGGTTTCACAACATTAGAACGCACCGGTATTCGCCCAACCTTAGAAGTAAACGGTATTTGGAGTGGTTATATCGGTGAAGGCGCCAAAACGGTATTGCCTTCAAAAGCGAATGCAAAAATTTCAATGCGTCTTGTACCAAACCAAAACTCTCACCGTATTACGGAGCTTTTCAAAAAACATTTTGATTCTATTGCACCAGACTATGTGAAAGTAGAAGTTAAACCTCATCATGGTGGTGAACCTGTCGTCACACCGACCGACAGTGTTGCTTACAAAGCGGCAGAAAAAGCCCTACATGACACCTTTGGTGTTAAGCCTATCCCAACGCGTGGTGGTGGTTCAATTCCAATCGTCGCTCTTTTTGAAGAAGTATTGGGTTTGAAGACTGTACTCCTAGGCTTCGGACTAGATAGTGACAACCTACACTCTCCCAATGAAAAGTATGGTATTGAGAATTACCTTATGGGAATATCAACAATTCCTTTATTTCATAAATATTACGCGGAACTAAGCAAATAATTTAGTTTTTCATTAGATAAAGGGTTATTTTTAAATTTTAGAAATAACCCTTTATCGTTTTATGGATTTTGATTTTCGTTTAATTGTATTTTACACTGCGGCTCAGCACCTTAATTTCACCAAAACGGCTTCGGCCCTTTTCATCTCACAACCAGCCGTAAGCAAAAACATCCAAGAACTAGAGAAGAAACTTGGCGTACCACTCTTCGAAAGAAAGGGCAACAATCTTAATTTAACCGATTCAGGTCAGATTCTCTATAAATATGCCCAACAGATTATCAATCTGTATAATCAGGCGGGCCAAGAAATACAGGAGTTGCAGGAAGGGCGAAAAGGAAATCTGGTCTTAGGAGCCAGCACAACCATCTCCCAATATGTTTTACCTGCTCTGCTTGCCGATTTTCTATCCCAACATCCCAACAACCGTATCCAGTCTTTTCAATCCAATAGCCGCAGTATTGAGGAGCAGCTTATCGACAAAACATTGGATTTAGGTATCACGGAGGGGTCTACCGACAACCGGGCGCTGAAATACATTCCTTTTATGAAGGATGAGCTAGTTCTGGTCACAAATAGCCAAAACCCACTATTAGCTCAATTAAAAAATCCAATACTATCCGATATCACGCGCTTACCTTTGGTATTACGCGAGCAGGGCTCGGGTACACGAACAATTATTGAGAATGCACTAAAAGATAAAAGCATTAATCTATCCGAAGTACAGATAGAAATGATCTTGCCTTCAACAGAGAGTATCAAAGGCTACCTTGCTCGTCGCAACAGCTTTGCTTTTTTATCTATTCATACAGTGCAAAAAGAAGTGTTAAATAATCTATTGACCATTGTTGATATTCCACAATTGACAATAGAACGTTATTTCTATTTTACCCATTTATATGGAGGCCTTGCCGGTACACCCAACCAGTTTCTGCAATTCTGTCTGCGGCAAAACTTCAAGTTATAACCAAATGTTATATCTCATAAACAAACTTCGTTTTAATTCCAGATTTGAGGCGGCTAGATTTGTACAAATGAATTAGCGTAATGGAATATAAAAAACTAACAGATTATTTAAAGGCACTCAGCTGGATCATTGTAGCATTGGTTATTACATGTACGACCTTATGTGTATTTCCACTAAAACATGAGGAAAACAAAAAGCAAACAGATTCTCTTGAAATGCGCAACGACTCGCTTATTACGCACGTTTCCCAATTTAAGGAAATCTCATTCAAAGATAATCCCGAAGGTAAAATGGCCATTTATGGTGAAAAGCTAATCAAAAATACATACGATTATTTCTATGATGGGGAGGTCAAAATCGGAAACAAGCTTGCCTGCAGCAGCTGCCATCTCAATGGAGGCACAAAGGCTTTTGCTGCCCCTTATGTCGGGCTCACCAATGTCTTTCCAACCTATATTGGACGAGAAAATAAGGTTGAATCACTTGAAGAGCGCATCAATGGTTGCTTTGAGAGAAGCATGAACGGCCGAGCCATTCCTGAAAATAGTAAGGAAATGAGAGCCATTATCACCTATATTAAAAACATCAGCATAAATACAGTTAATAAAGGTCGGTTGGCAGGCCAAGGATTTATAAAAATGGATATTCCCAACCGTGCTGCGGACTTGAAACATGGTCAATTGGTCTTTGAGAATAAATGTACAAGTTGTCATGGAAAGGATGGTCAGGGGCTACCACAAACAGCGGGAAAAGGATATCAATATCCACCCTTATGGGGAAAAGACAGCTACAATGACGGTGCTGGAATGGCACGATTGCTTACCGCGGCTCGTTTTATCAAAGCTAATATGCCTTTAGGCGCAACTTATGATGCACCTCAATTGAAAGACGACGAGGCCTATGATGTCGCAGCATATATCAATTCTTTCGATAGACCTCAAAAAACAAACAAGCAATTGGACTATCCTAATTTAAGCAAAAAACCCAAAGATAGCCCCTATCCACCTTATGCCGATAACGTTAGTATAGAACAACATAAACTCGGACCTTTTAATTTTTAAACATAAATACCCCATTAAATCAATAATAAATATGAAAAAACAATTTACAATCGCTTGCATTTTAGTAGCGATAACGACTATTCAAGCGAAAGCACAGGACAATAAATTGTTGCTCAATAACCATCAATACAGCGGTGCCGTTGCAAAGAAAAAAGCGTATAAAGCCATTTATCAGCTGGACAGCAATGATCCAAAAACAATTGAAAAAGCAATCCGTAATATTAACAATGTCTTGAAAGACCCACGGTTAAAAGGACACTTACAGATTGAGTTGGTTGCATTTTCCGGTGGTACCGAAGCTTACCTAAAAAAGAACAGCCAATATGAGAAACCTTTGAAAGACCTCGTCGAGAAAGGCGTTATCGTAGCGCAGTGCCTAAATACGTTGGAAGAGAAACATATTGCCAAAGAAGAACTATTTGATTTTATAGGCTATGTTCCTAGCGGAAATGGTGAATTAATCTTAAGAGCAAATGAAGGTTGGGTTATCGTTAAACCATAAGTATAATGAAAAATTTTCTACTGCTTGGTCTAACAATAGCATTATTGGGAGCCCAGGAAATTAAGGCACAAGAACATCGTTTTGATCCCCCCTGGAATAATCCACCAGAATCGGCTCTAAATTTTACGGTACCCGGGATAGACAATATTCCAGATTTATATGGTGATATCGAGAATCCGCAGCTTACTGTCTTTTTCGCTGGCAATCAATTTATGGTTGTCGATGATCTACTTGCATCATTCAAAAAAGAATATCCACAATACGAACGTATTTTTATTGAAACCCTGCCGCCGGGCATTTTAGCTAAACAGATTAAAGGCGGATCAATCACGATAGACAATCTACGCATTACGCATAAGCCCGATATTTACACAGCGAGCAAACGAGCGATCAACGAGATGGCAGATTACTTCAGCCATACACAGGTTTATTGCTACAACAATATCTGTTTGATGATTCCAAAAGGAAATCCCGCTAATATCAGAACATTGAATGATCTGGGGAATGACAAAGTTCGTATCAGCATGCCTAATCCCCAATGGGAAGGAATTGGCGAACAGATCAAAGCATCTTATAAAAAAGCCGGGGGCGAACAACTCGTCAAGAAAATCATGGATGATAAGGTCAAAGATGGCAGCACTTATCTGACCAAGATCCACCATCGCGAAAGCCCCATGCGTGTATTGTATGGACAGGCCGATGCGGCTCCCGTTTGGGCTTCCGAAGTCGTTTACCAAAAACTAATTGGCCATCCAGTTGAAGGGATCACCATTCCTGATGCGCAAAATACAACTGCAACTTACGTCGCTGCAAAGCTTAAAAACGCACCCCATACACAGGCAGCAGATGACTTTTTAAAATTCATGGACTCGCCAACAGCCAAGAATATTTACAAGAAATATGGTTTCACAGTAGACTAAAAAAGAAAATGGATAATTAATTATCCATTTTCTTTCTTTACTTTAGGTCAAAATTAGTTGACTTGTATGATCCTATTGCTCAAAAAACTCCATCGGTATTGGTATTTTATCAGCGTTCTACTTGTTTTTCTTCTGTTTTTCCCTTATATCTATTTTTTAGCACGACGTCCCGAAAAAAACTATGCTAGAATCGCCCGTATGCGACGCTGGGTATCAGTTAGTGGTTCGGCCCTAGCTGGTGTATTTTTTAAGGTGAGCTATGAATCAAAAATAGATTGGAACCGTTCCATGGTATTGTGTCCCAATCATACTTCGGTCTTGGATATAACGGCCCTCACCTATTTATGCCCAGCTCCTTTTTCATTTATCGGAAAAGCTTCATTGCTTAAAAATCCGGTTACACGTATTTTTTTCAAAACAATAGATATCCCGGTCACAAGAAGAAGTAAAGTATCTTCTTTCAAGGCCTTCCAACGTGCCAATGAACTCGTCCGAAATGGCAGAAGTGTCGTTATCTTTCCGGAAGGAAAAATCGATGACGGTTTCCCCCCGCAGATTCACGCATTTAAATCCGGAGCCTTTCGAATTGCTATTCAGAATGACGTTCCCACAGTGCCCATTATCATAGAAAATGCCTGGGATATCTTTTTCGATGACGGCTCGAAAAGGGGATCTCGGCCTGGAATAGTTAAAATACATGTATTCACCCCGATAGAGACTAAAGATTTTAACGATGATAATGCATCAGAACTAGAAAAAGTTGTATATGACAAAATGCATTCCTATTGGATTATGAAGAATAAATCGTATTTTCATAACCTAGAGAACCTCCAAAAAATATGTCAGGAAAGATCTTAATCGAAATCAAGGATATTGCTAGAGAATACCAAATTGGTGCGGAAACAATTCATGCCTTAAGCTCCGTTACACTCAACATCCATAAAGGAGAATTTGTGGCCTTAATGGGGCCTTCAGGATCAGGCAAATCCACGTTAATGAACATTCTCGGTTGCTTGGATACGCCAAGCCGAGGAGAATATATCCTCAATGGGATTAATGTGAGTGACATGACTGACGATGAACTCGCCGAAGTAAGGAACAAAGAAATTGGTTTTGTCTTTCAAACTTTTAACCTATTACCAAAGAATACAGCACTTGAAAATGTTGCGCTTCCCCTAATTTACGCGGGCTATAATAAAGTTAGACGTGAGGAAAAAGCCACTGCAGCATTGGAAAGTGTCGGCTTAGGGCATCGTATGGATCATAGACCTAACGAACTATCGGGTGGGCAACGACAACGTGTTGCTGTTGCAAGAGCATTGATCAACGATCCTTCCATTATACTTGCCGATGAGCCAACAGGAAACCTTGACACCAAAACGTCCATTGAAATTATGGGCCTACTGGAAGAAATTCACTCCAAGGGTAATACCATTATTCTAGTGACACATGAAGAGGATATCGCATTACATGCACACCGTATTGTACGCATGCGAGATGGCTTGATCGAAAATGATTATCCAAACCCTGAAATCAAATCAGTGTCACCAAGACTTGATGCATTAAACGAAAAGGGAAGTGACTTTGAGAATATCTAAAAATATTATGACACTAAAAATCAACAACTTACATTAATACAGCAAAAATAACACGTGATTTACTTGCTTAAGTTAAATTAAATCATAGTTTTGCGAAAATAGAGAACTTAAATTGTTTTTATATGTATTGGACATTAGAATTAGCTTCGCATCTAGAAGATGCACCATGGCCAGCAACAAAAGATGAATTAATCGATTACGCTATTCGTTCGGGTGCACCTGTTGAGGTGATTGAAAACTTACAATCTCTTGAGGACGATGGTGAGCCATATGAAAATATCGAAGAAATTTGGCCCGACTATCCAACAAAAGACGATTTCTTCTTCAATGAAGATGAATACTAAAAAATAAAAAACGCCTTTGTTCAAAAGGCGTTTTTTATTAAAGGTATCGCCCTCTTTTCGGAGACAACTCCGTACGATATCCATAACCTCCCGAAGGTTTTTATTCCATAGTTTTAATCTATTTTGATGAAGCTAAGTCTTACAGATATGAATATAAAATTAAAGCTATTGTTGTTCATGTTTATTGGCTGTATAGTCAGCCAAAGCCTATTTGCTCAGGAACAACAAACTTCCAATGAATATGTTGTTGTTTTAAAAAAGTTTGTCCAGCGCTTGAATGATCCTAATTTAGCGACTGATATTATTTTAAGCCAAGATCTAATAACATCAAAAAAACTGGACGAAGATCTACAGGAATACCTATTGGCAAGCATCGATGAAATCAGGATAAATGTACAGAGCAAGGATATCAACCAACTGGAATATCTTAGCTTTGCTCAAGCAGGAAGAAAAGAAACAAGTGATATCGATCTCGAAGGTATTGACCCGCAACAAGTCTACTTTGTCAAATACCTCAAGCGTTTTGTATTTGCGGCAGTCATCCGTGATAGCAAAATTGCTTCTTTTACATTAGTTTCCAAAGGGAACAATAAAGCTCATTTTGTATTCTATTAGTTTTCATCGCCCCTATTTTATCAGACGCTTGCTCCTAGAACCCTTAAATATCACGCTTAGTTTTACATAAATGCACGCTTATCAGGTTTTATTTTACAGTATATTTGTGAGCAATATTAAGCCAATGATGCTTTCTTAAAATTTTTTCAATAAAAACACTTGCATTTTATAATTCTATCAACCATATTTGTATTAATAAAAATAACAATGATAACAACTGTATCAAATAAAGCTTGGTGGTGGCACAACGAATAACGTTGTGGCAAACTCCTATTGCATTATTTGATTAATACGTCAAGATATGATGGGCTTGCCTAAATAAGGTAAGCCCTTTTTTTATTTAAATTACCATGAAAGAAATTTTAGCGCATTTATTTGAATACAAGACATTTTCTCGGCAAGAGGCCTACGAGATTCTAACCAACATTGCCATGGGCAAATATGACAGTCACCAAATTGCGGCATTTATGACGGCTTATGGTATGCGCAGTATTCGCGTTGAAGAGCTTGGAGGGTTTAGAGATGCAATGTATGATTTATGCCTCAAGCTGGATTTTAACGGTTATGATTTAATTGACCTTTGCGGTACAGGTGGGGATGGTAAAAATACCTTCAATATCTCGACAATAGCATCTTTTATCACCGCTGGGGCTGGTTACCATGTCGCAAAACACGGTAATATCGGGGTATCTTCGAGCTGTGGTTCATCCAATGTCATGGAATATTTAGGCTATCAGTTCAGCAACGACAAGGCTGAACTACAACGCCAGCTTGATGAAGCCAATATCTGTTTCCTACATGCGCCATTGTTTCACCCTGCCATGAAAACCGTTGCCCCGATACGTCGTGCATTGGGTGTTAAGACTTTCTTTAACATGCTGGGACCATTGACAAATCCTTCCAATCCTAGATTTCAGTCTGTTGGTGTATTTAGTTTGGAATTAGCAAGATTGTATGGTTATCTATATCAAAATACCAACAAACAATATTCCATTATTCATGCTTTGGACGGTTATGATGAGATATCCATGACCGGTGATTTTAAGGTAATCAACAACCAAGGAGAGAATTACTACAACATGGAAGAACTTGGTTTTACCCCAGTCTCAGCTCAGGAGTTGACGGGAGGTGAAACGATAGCAGATGCGGCCCAGACATTCTTATCTATATTGAACAATCAGGGTACAGATGTGCAGAACAATGTTGTTTTGACCAATGCCGCATTTGCGATTAAGACCTTTAATCCCGAAAAATCTTTTGGCGACTGTTTTTATGAAGCTGAAAGTTCATTGATGGGAGGTAAAGCTTTGCGCAGTTTCCAAAAACTAATCAAAAAATAAAATGGCGATCAAAGTAAAAGTTTGTGGCATGAAATATCCCGACAATATAACCGCTGTAGCCTCCTTGGGCATCGATTATATGGGATTTATATTTTATGATCAATCCAAACGTTATGTTGGTCAAAGCTCCTCCTCATACATTAAGGACCTTGACAGCCTAAGCAAGGTCGGAGTTTTCGTCAATGCCAGCCTTTCAGAAATTCTAGATAAAATAACTGAATTCCAACTAAATGCAATTCAACTGCATGGAAATGAATCTGCGGAATTCTGTCTTGAATTGAAAGAAAAATCAGCAGTTAGCATCGTGAAAGCCTTCGGAGTCGATAAGAACTTTGACTGGATACAGCTGGATCCTTACGCTAAAATTGTAGACTACTTTTTATTTGACACAAAAAGTAGTTCCTATGGTGGTACAGGAGTACAATTTGACTGGTCCCTATTGGACCAATACAAACTTACTACCCCCTATTTTCTCAGCGGCGGTTTAGATCCCGAAAATATCAAAACAGCACTAGAAAGAAATGATCCACGGCTATATGCACTGGATTTAAATTCAAAATTTGAAGTAGAACCCGGCTTAAAAGATATTGAGCTATTAAGCCACAGTATAAATACTATTAAAAAATGAGTATATATCAAGTCAATGAAAAAGGATATTATGGTCCCTTTGGAGGAGCCTATATCCCTGAGATGCTCTATCCCAATGTGAAAGAGCTACGTGAAGAATATCTCAAAATTATCGAAGAAGAGAGCTTCCAGGAGGAATTTAACCAACTGCTCAGCGATTATGTCGGACGTCCTTCTCCATTATATCATGCCAAGCGTCTTTCTGAAAAATATGGAACCACGATTTACCTAAAACGGGAGGACCTTAACCATACCGGAGCGCATAAAATCAACAATACCATTGGCCAAATTCTATTAGCGGAACGCTTGGGTAAAAAGCGCATCATTGCGGAGACAGGCGCAGGACAGCATGGCGTTGCCACAGCTACCGTTTGTGCGCTGAAAGGTATACAATGTGCAGTGTACATGGGAGAAGTTGATATTCAACGTCAAGCTCCAAATGTAGCACGGATGAAAATGATGGGTGCCGAAGTTATTCCCGCAACATCGGGCTCCAAAACGCTAAAGGATGCGACCAATGAAGCTTTGCGAGATTGGATCAACAATCCTGTCGACACCCATTATATCATTGGGTCTGTTGTGGGACCACATCCTTATCCCGATATGGTTGCTCGCTTTCAGTCTATTATTTCTGAAGAAACGAAAAAACAACTATTAGCAAAAACAGGAAGAGAAAATCCAGATATGGTATTGGCTTGTGTCGGTGGAGGCTCCAATGCGGCAGGTATGTTCTATCATTACCTCGATGAAGAATCGGTTCAATTGTATGCCGTTGAGGCAGCTGGCCATGGTGTTGATTCAGGCGAATCCGCTGCGACAACAGCACTAGGAAAAGAGGGCGTTTTACATGGAAGCCGATCTATACTGATGCAAACAGCGGATGGCCAGGTCATAGAACCTTACTCCATATCGGCAGGACTCGATTACCCCGGTATTGGCCCTCAACACGCTTGGTTATTCAAATCCGGCAGAGGTAACTATGTAAGTGTGACCGACGACGAAGCGATGCAGGCAGGTCTTGAGCTCACCCGACTAGAAGGTATCATACCGGCTATTGAGAGTTCTCATGCCCTGGCTTATTTGGAAAAAATACCTTTTAAAGGTGATGAGACTGTCGTTGTCTGTCTTTCTGGACGTGGTGACAAGGATCTAGATAATTATATGAAATACTTTGATTTTTAAGGCATGAATACAATTGAAAAAAAAGAAGGTACTCCCCTTTTATCGATATATTTTACAGCTGGGTATCCAACATTGGACAGCACAATAAGTATTGCCAAGAAATTGGAAGAAGCTGGCGCGGACTTTTTGGAAATTGGTTTTCCTTATTCCGACCCAGTGGCAGATGGGCCTGTCATTCAGCACAGTTCAGAAGTCTCTTTGGCAAATGGCATGACCGTAAAAAAGTTGTTCGATCAATTGATTGACCTCCGCAAGCATGTTAGCATTCCCGTATTTTTGATGGGCTACTTTAATCCTGTGCTCCAATTTGGTGTTGAAAGATTCTGTGAAGAATGTAAAAATGCAGGTGTGAACGGTGTCATTATACCTGACCTACCCATGGATGAATACGAAGAACTTTACAAAGAGACGTTCGAGAAAAATGGGATTGCAAATATCTTCATTGTAACACCGCAGACTTCTGAAGAACGAATCAGAAAAATAGACAGCCTTTCTAGGAGCTTTATTTATTTACTTTCTTCCAATGCAACGACGGGTAAAACACTTGATGTTGGAGACGATACAGCTGCTTACTTCAAGCGGATACATGATCTTCAATTAAAAAACCCATTGATCGTTGGTTTCGGTATCTCCGATAAACCTACCTTTCAAAAAGCAAGTAAGCATACAGCCGGTGCCATTATAGGTACAGCATTTGTCAAACGGCTAAAAGAACCGGATTATCTTGCACAGATTCCAGCATTTATTGCGTCTATCAAAGCTTAATATGTAGGCTAGAAATTAGCAAAGCGTTAATTTTTTAATAAGAGTTCGGTCTAAAGTCTTTTTTCTTGGATCGAACTCTTATTTTTAAGACAGTTTTCGAAAATATGATTTTTGGAAAAGAATAACTTTGTTGCCTTGATTAACCAAGCAATAGGCAGCCAACCAAATCAATACTGATATAACCATGGATACTCGAAGAGATTTTTTAAAGAAAGCGGCTATGCTTGCTGGGGGAGCTTCTATCTCCCATGTTATTCCATCCGCTATTGCGAAAGCGATGGCTATAAATCCAGCATTGGGCAGCACATTTTATGATGCCGAACACGTTGTTTTATTAATGCAGGAAAACCGTTCATTTGATCATGCCTTTGGAACACTGCGTGGTGTAAGAGGCTTCAATGATCCTAGAGCTATCCGTCAACCCAATCGGAATAAAGTCTGGTTTCAGACGCAAAAATCCGGCGAAACATTTGCTCCCTTCCGATTGGATATCAAAGATTCAAAAGTCACCTGGATGGGTTGTCTCCCGCACAACTGGACCGACCAAACAGATGCTCGCAATAAAGGCAAGATGAACAAATGGTTGGATGTAAAACATTCCGGATTTAAAGAATTTTCGAATCTACCGTTGACTATGGGACATTATAGTCGCGAAGATATTCCATTTTATTATTCTCTCGCAGACTCTTTCACAATCTGTGACCAACACTTTTGTTCGAGCATCACCGGCACGAATCCGAATAGGCTTTATTTCTGGACAGCCAATATCCGGGAAAATCTTACAGGAAAGGCCTTGGTTTGGAATGGAGACTCCGAGTTTAGCGGGAAAGCAACATGGACAACTTTCCCCGAACGCCTTTCGGAATTAGGCATAGACTGGAAAATCTATCAAAATGAAATTTCTTCGAGCAGCGCTGGTTATAGTGGTGAGGCAAACAGCTGGCTCGCCAATTTTGGTTGTAATCCGATGGAGTACTTCCCCCAATATCAAGTCAAATATCATCCACGCTATCGTCAGCTCCTGACATTAAAAAAAGAAGATCTTGAGCGCAAAATTAGCGAAACAACAGCTGGCGAAGCACTTGAAAATTTAAAGAAAAATCTCAAGCATACTCAAGAAGAATTACAGTTATATACAGCCGAGAACTTTGAAAAGCTCGACGAGCGGACAAAAGATATTCATCGCCGTGCTTTTGTTAACAACAGTGCACAGCCTGAATATATGGAATTGGAAACAATGCATTATCAAGAAGGGGGGCAACAGCGCGAATTACAGATCCCTAAAGGGGATGTCCTGTATCAATTCCGAAAAGATGTCGAGGAAGGTAAACTTCCAACCGTATCATGGCTGGCTCCACCGCAGCTTTTTTCTGACCATCCTGATTCTCCTTGGTTTGGCGCATGGTATGTTAGCGAAATCATGGACATTCTTACCCAAAATCCAGAAGTTTGGAAAAAAACAATTTTTATACTGACATATGACGAGAACGACGGGTATTTTGACCACTTTGCACCCTTTACAGCTCCAAATCCGGATGATACAGAAAGCGGAAAAGTATCAGCGGGAATCAATCCTGGGTTAGAATATGTACGCCGCGATGAGCAATATTATCCTGAAAGCGGAAGAGAAAGCAATATCGGTCTTGGTTATCGTGTACCGATGATCATTGCTTCTCCATGGACCAGAGGCGGTTGGGTCAATTCGCAAGTGTTTGACCATACCTCTAGTTTACAATTCCTAGAGAAGTTTATTAACCACAAAATCAAGAAAGATATAAAAGAAACCAACATCAGCAGTTGGCGGCGTACAGTATGTGGAGATTTAACTTCGGCATTTAGGCCTTACCATGGCGAAATCATTAACAAACCGATTGTGCTAGAACGGGAACCTTTTATCCAAGAGATTCACCAAGCCAAGTTCAAAGGCCTTCCCATGGGCTTCAAAGCGCTCAGCGCAATGGAGATCAAACAAATAGAGGAAGACCCCAGCGGTTCACCTTATTTCCCAAAACAAGAAAAAGGGCTCCGGGATTCATGTATCCTTCCCTATGAACTTTATGTGCATGGCGAATACCAATCCAAAGGGGATTACTTGGTCACATTTGAAGCTTCAAATAAAATTTTTGGCAAACACGCTGCGGGCTCACCTTTTACAGTCTACCATGCTGCTAGCTACAAAGGAGAAGTTGGAACCTCAAGAAATTATGCTATTTCTCCTGGAGATCGTGTAACGGACCAATGGTCGCTAGACGCCTTCGATAAAAAAATGTACCACCTCGAGATCTATGGCCCAAATGGATTTTATCGAGCGTTTAAAGGTGACACAAACAACCCAGAGTTAAAGGTCCGCTGTACCTATGAAAAAAATAAAAATGAATCCGCGTTTACTGGGCGTTTGTCTTTTTCATGTACAAACAATGGGAAAACAACCCAGCAACTTGTTTTCGAGGATATCAGCTATGGAAAAGAAAAAAGGAAACTGCAACTTAAAGGTGGGCAATCCATTAGGATACATTTTGATTTGGCTAAGCAAAACTTTTGGTATGATTTCCGCCTCACCTGCGCTGGTTTTCTAAACTTTGAGGAACAATATGCGGGTCGTGTCGAAATTGGAAATGCGGGAAAAAGTGATCCTTTATTAAGCCGATAAACAAAACGAATGGGAGCATTTAAAAAATGTTCCCATTCTTATAACATCTTCTTTATAACATCTTCCTGGAATAGGTAAATTTCAGGAAATAAATTACATACGTTGTTATCCGATAAAGTGTTCCGAAAAAAGATCGAACACACTGTACTATTCCTGTATACGACGAACCAAATGATAGAATCCCTTGTACAATAGAATTGCCCCAACAATCAAAAAGATAGCTAACAAATACGAGCTGACCGGATTGATAAATAATAAATACATAACTCTGGTAATTTTTGGTTTTTCATTTGTTACTACAAGTTATAACATTTATCCAAAATATTACAAAAAAAAATTACATATTTTCTTTATTTTTGCTTCAATGAAGAAAATTGCACTATTTATCGGCTTATTTTTCTATTTGCTCGCAGCAAGTGGTGCCTCACTGCATCTTCATTTTTGCCAAGGGGAAACAAAAAGTGTATCGTTATCGGAAAGCCATAATATGGCCTGCCCTCTTTGTGCCAAGTCTGCAAAAAAAAAGCAGAACCACTGTCATGAAACAGGAAGCTGTAAAGATGTTAAGATCGAAGCACAAAAGGTCGATCACTTCAGCCGAGTAACACAAAATCTTGATTTTAACACTTTTTCTCCCGCAATAGTTACGCTTCATTGGATACTTAATTATTATCATTTCTCTGGGGAGGAAGACGATTTTTCTAAACTAAAGTATACCGATTTTGCGAGCGACAATAGACAGAACCCACCTGTTTTTATTCTCAATCAAAATTTTAGAATTTAATATCACCTCTTTTCACCCAACGCAGTTCATTTTCTTGAATTGACCGAAGTCCAGTATCGTTTTTATATTTCGTGAGAACAGCAGACTGTCATTCCCAGCATTGACCTTTCCGTAGCTTGTCACGGAACAAAAAAACAGTGGATTTTAAATCATTCAGCAAAAATAGTAGTAGAACTGAAAAAATAAATCCGTACCCCTTGAATGTGGTTGCGTGGTATCATGAAGGTAAAAATTAAATGCTAGTTGAAGCGAATACTCTTAATTAAAATGATGAATCAAATTTTCAAAAAAATATATACGACAACCATTCTATCCTTATTTTTTCTGGCATTTGTACAGGCACAGACCGACAGTACGAGGACTCTTACCGTGGCTGGAAATTGTGCCATGTGTAAAAAACGTATTGAAACTGCCGCAAAAATGCATGGCGTAGAAACGGCCGTTTGGAATGCAGGAGACAACTTATTGCAAATCAAATATAACCCCCAAAAAGTTCAACTGGAGGCAATCAAGAAAAATATTGCTCAAGTTGGTCATGATGTAGACAACTTGATTGCCACTGATGAATCCTATGCTAAACTCCATGAATGTTGTATGTATCCGCGATTGGAAAATGGCAAAATACCCGAAAAGAAAACTGTAACAACCGATAACCATGACCATCCACATACTGTTACCGGTGTTGTCGTTGAAGAAAATGAAAAGGGGGATCTTAAGCCCATTATTGGTGCCAATTTACACTGGGCCAACCTTCCAACAAAAAACACAAGGACAAACGAAAATGGTGTTTTTAAATTGGACCATAAAGAAGGGTTCAACAAATTGGTTGTAAGTTATGTTGGGATGAAACCTGACACCATCACCATCAAAGATCTTCATGAAGTCATCATGATTACAGCAAAGGGAAATGTGTTGATGGAAGTCGAGGTAAAAGGAACACGACGCTCAAATTACATCGACCGTATGACACCTGCACGACTGGAAGTTCTTACAGGAAAGGAGTTATTCAAAGCGGCGTGCTGTGATTTAAGCGAGAGCTTTGAAACCAATGCCTCCGTCGATGTCGTCAGTGCTGATGCAGTAACAGGCAGCAAACAGATTCAAATGCTAGGTCTCAGTGGTATTTATACCCAATTAACCGTTGAAAATTTACCCGGACCTCGTGGGCTCGCTTCTCCTTTAGGTTTAAATTCTATTGCAGGAACATGGATTGAATCAATTCAAATCGCGAAAGGTATCGGTTCCGTAGCCAACGGTTTCGAAAACATGGCCGGACAGATCAACGTCGAATTGAAAAAACCTCAAAATTCAGAAAGATTGTTTTTTAATGCCTATGCTAACAACATGGGACGCACAGATGTCAACTTAAATCTTTCACAAAAAATTGGTCAGCATTGGTCCACTGCAGTTCTATTGCACGACAATTTCATGTACAATAAATCCATGAACTTTAGTCACAACGGATTTAGAGATGTACCCGTTGGCAATCTATTCTCTGGGGTCAACCGTTGGTTTTATGAAAATGGAAAAGGACTTATGGTACAATTTGGGGTAAAATATCTCAATGACGACCGTACAGGCGGGCAGATTGATTTTAACGAAAAGACAGATAAGGGTACAACGAATCGCTATGGTTTAGGGTTTGATATTGAACGTGTAGAAGGTTTCGCTAAAATTGGTTATGTGTTCCCCGAAAATAAGCATCGCAGCATAGGTCTCCAGCTTGCAGGGTCAAATTACAATCAAAAAAGCTATTTTGGGCTCAATAACTACAATTCGGACCAACAAAATGGATACGCTAACCTCTTATTTCAAGATATTATCGGTACAGTCGCTCATAAGTATCGCGTTGGTGCCTCCATTAATTATGACAATTACAATGAGCGGTATTTAAAAGATCAAAACTTCAAAAGGAAAGAAGTGGTTTCGGGAGCATTTGCAGAATATACCTATAGTCCATCAGAAAAATTTGATGCCATTATCGGTCTCCGCCAAGACTACAATTCCCTGTACGGTTGGTTTACAACACCACGCATCCATTTACGTTATGCCCCGATTTCGGGAACAACGGTTCGAGCTAGCTCAGGAAGAGGTCAACGTACAGCAAATATATTCGCAGAAAATACGGCCGTCTTGGCAAGCAGTAGAAAATTGGTTATTCAATCGCCTAATATATACGATAAAGCTTATGGCCTACAACCTGAAGTCTCCTGGAATAGCGGAATAGCGATAGACCAAAGTATGCGGATCTTTGGACGTGAGGCTTCGGCATCCGTTGAATTTTTCCACAACAGCTTCTCTAACCAGGTCGTGGTCGATTACGAAAATCCCCGAGAGATCAATTTTTACAATTTGAATGGGAAGTCTTTCTCCAATAGCTTGCAAACAGAATTTCGCTTTATGCCAGCACCACATTTTGAAACGAGATTGGCCTATCGCTTACTTGATGTCCAAACTGATTTTGAAAGTGGCAGAAAGACCAAACCGCTATTGGCCAAACACCGTGGTTTTGTCAACCTAGCTTATAATCACCATTCTGGCTGGAGTCTAGACTATACGTTGAATGTAGTTGGACAAAAACGTATTCCGTCAACAGCAGAGAACCCCGTTGAATATCAAATGCCTACTGCATCAAAAGCTTATGCAACCATGAATGCGCAGATTAGCAAAACTTTTGGGAAAGAGAAAAACTTCACTGTATATGTGGGCGGAGAAAATCTGTCTAATTATTTCCAAAATATGCCAATACTTGCAGCGGATCAACCCTTTGGAAGCTATTTTGACACTTCGATGCTCTGGGGACCATTAACAGGACGCATGTTCTACACTGGGGTTCGTTATTTCATCAAATAACAGCTCAGCTAAAAAATCAAGGAATAATAAAAAAGCGGCAAAAGCCGCTTTTTTAGATTAACTTTTTCAATTCTTGATAAAGCTTTGCCGTTGGCAATCCGACCACATTATTATATTCTCCCTCTATTTTTTTTACAGCGATTAAGCCGATCCATTCCTGTATTCCATAAGAACCCGCTTTATCTAATGGTGAAAATTTAGTAACATAATGATCGATTTCATCCGCATCTAATTCGTAAAAATAAACAGTTGTCGTTTCGACAAAAGTGCTAATCTTACCCTCCCATGAGATCGCTACAGCAGTCAACACCAAATGTTTCTTACCAGACAAGTTTGTTAGCGTTGCTTTGGCTTCTAGTTCATCTTTGGGCTTACCTAAAATTTCACCCTTATCCGATACGACAATAGTATCAGCACAGATAACCAAACAATCGTCTTTATCCCTAAATGCCTCCGCTTTACAAATAGCGATTTGACGAACGACTTCTGCAGCGGATAAATTGGGATCCACATATTCTGCCGTTTCCCGAACGTCGACTTCAAATGTCAGCCCAAGCCCTGCTAACAGCTGTTTTCTCCGTGGAGATTGAGACCCTAATATAATTGTTCTATTTTTTATATTTTTCAACATCCCTATATACTTTTTACTGTTTCATCCTCATACCAATTACCTTGTACTTTCATGACCTTTTCGATCAATTCACGCACAACTCCCTTTCCGCCACAAAAACCAGACACATAATGTGAAATTTTCTTGATCTCTTCTACTGCATCTGCCGGAGAAACAGCTACGCCAACAGACTTCATGCAGCTAAAATCAGGAATATCGTCACCGATGTACATCAACTGATTTAATTCAAGCTTGTAATCATAAGCAAGTTCTTTCATTTTAGACAGTTTGTCACTAACTTTTGAATACACTTCTTTGATTCCCAAACCTTTCATCCGCTGCTCTACCCCCTTCGAACCTCCACCTGTGATAATAAAAATAGGGTAACCTTTCTTGATCGCCAACTGCATAGCATAGCCATCTTTTATATTAAATGTACGTAACTGATGCCCTTCTTCATTAACTTGTACAGTACCATCAGTCAATACACCATCTACATCCAATACAAATGCTCTTATCGATTTAAATTCGGTCAATACCATAAAAATTTATTTTTGTAAAAGTAAGGCATTTCGAGTAATAATTCGCGTAGCGATACTGATCTAATTGACAGGACTGTCAGATAATTATTCAGTTAAGCCGAAATATCATTTGTGTGTCACAACATAGTTGTATTAGCAACTTATTCTCAAAAATATTTGGATGCTACTGTATATTTACCGTATCTTTGTAGAAGATAATTAAAGGTTATCTCGCTATGAAACACTAACAGCAAGCAATCAGAAGAGTTATTTACTTGAAGCTTGCATAAGATTTAAAAAAACAATCATTTTTAGTTTTCACGGCACAACACGGCAACTAATTTAGTTTAGAAGCCCTTAAAGAGTCTTTTCATAATTTAGGTTTATAATTGGTTAGTAACGAACCCTGGTGCCCATCATCAGGGTTTTGTTTTTATAAGCATTTTTTCTTCTTCTATTTAATAGACTTGACCGAACCACTTTCCTACCAACATATAGTTAAGAACAATTGTCAATCAATTTTTAGACAGTGATCAGTCACTGCTTATCAGTCTATACTGAGTGATCACTGAACGAGCACTGAACAAACACTGAACAAGTACTGTTAGAAGGCCTAATTTGATCACTGCTTGACCCCTACTTGCCGCAACTAAGAATTAGAAGACAAAAAAATGGTATGAGCTACGCTTACGTAACAAAAAATCGCTATTGCGCGGTAATCGATTATTTTGGGATGCCCCTTGACTGTTTATAGGTTTGTTTCTATTCTGACTTTCGATTATTTTAGGAATAGCAAGTTTTTTTGTTATTTTACATATATCTTTTCCCCCAGGTACCATCGAAACACAATACCTACAGAAAAGTAAACGATAAACTCATTCTAACATGGATCGAAAAAATTATAGAAAGCAAATTACCATAGGAGTGATAATTTCTTTTTCGCTTATCTTCCTTTCAGCCCTATATTTTTTCATATCGCTGCATCATAATTTAAATAACGAGCGAAGTATTGTTCGTGTAGCCGAAAATAGATTCAATATCATTAATGAAATTAAATCAAGTGTAGACGAGGTAAATGACATCAAACTGGATTACCTGAATAAGAAAGACGCTTCACTATTTATTCCTTATAAAATGGAATTAAAAAAAATGGACGAACTGTTGCGATCTTTAAGTTTGAAAGATGATTTCTATCATGTTCAGCCAAACAGCACTGAAAACATCCGCAAAGATATTGTTGCATTTTACGACTTTGAGCAGGATATCGGTCACACAAAGGAAACTCAATCCATATCCCATAATATTCACGAACGAAAGGCCTCGATATTAAATCAGATCGATCTCATGTCCAGAGATCTATTAGACCAACGGGCAAGACTCTTAGAAAAATCTAGAAATGAACTGCAACTGGCCCAGTACATTACTTACCTTTTCATCGCCATTGGCTTAAGTGGGTTCTTCTATATTCTCGCTAAAATTTCCTCGATCTCTAGATTTCTGAGGTCTACAGTGAAAAGTCAACAAGAATCCAATAAAAGTCTACAACTATTGCAAGAACAGACCAACAGTGATAACTGGATTTTGAATGCGATTAATGGCATCGACGAACAGTTACGCGGTGATTATACAGACAAGAAAATTGCCGAAATAAGCCTACATGCTATTGCTTCTACGATAAAAGCATTAGGTGGGACTATTTATATTTTCGATGATAACTATCAAGAGTATCAGCTTTGCCACAAAATTGGCATTTCCTCCACACAGTATATCAAACGAACGTTTAAAGAAAACGATGGCATTTTGGGCGAAGTTGCAAACAATCATGAAGTCGTTAAAATAAAAGATATTGACCACAAACACCTTATCTTAGAGACCTCATTATCCGATCACTTAGAAGCTGAGATTTATATTGTACCCTTCTCTTATGAAAGCCATTGTGTCGGTGTTATGGAGATTTGTTGCCCCATTATCAATGAGAAGGACGAGCAACTGCGATTTAACTTCTTGGATAAAGCAAAAGATAACATTGCTGTTATCATCAAAGTAGCCCAAACTCATGGAAAGCTTGCCGATCTTTATGAGGAACTTCAACAACAAACGGAAGAATTAGAGACTCAACAGGAGGAATTGAGAACAACTAATGAAGAGTTAATCCATAAGACACATTTGTTGGAGGCTTCTGAAGAAGAGCTTCGAGTACAGCAGGAAGAACTTATCCAAACCAATAATGAGCTGGACGAGAAGGCAAAATTGCTCTTTGCCCAAAATGAAGATCTAGAAAAAGCCCGTCAGGCCATAGCCCAAAAAATAGAGGAAGTAGAGTTGTCCAGCAAATATAAATCTGAATTTATGGCCAATATGAGCCATGAATTGCGGACACCGCTTAATAGTATTCTCATTCTTGCCAAATTACTTCAGGATAACAAAAAGAAAAACCTCAGTGAGGACCAAATAAAGTATGCTTCTGTTATTCACAGTGCCGGCTCAGATCTCCTTCATTTAATTAACGAATTGTTGGATCTGGCAAAAATTGAATCTGGTAAAGTTGAAGTCCAAAAAGAACGTATCAACACAAACTATCTTCTCAATTATATTAAAGATTTTTTCAGTGATACCGCAGCGTCGAAAAATATTCACTTCTTACTCGATGTCGACGTAAATGCACCGCAGGAATTCATTGGTGATGAACATCGTATACAACAAGTCCTCAAGAATTTATTATCCAATGCGTTCAAGTTTACAAGCGAAAAGGGCGAAGTCTCTTTAGCAATAAAAGCTGAAGCAGAAAATCTTCTTTTTACGGTTAAAGATAGCGGTATTGGCATTTCTCCTGAAAAACAAGAGCTAATCTTTGATGCTTTTAAACAGGAAGATGGTTCAACTAGCCGTAAATATGGCGGCACTGGTCTCGGCTTATCGATATGCCGCGAAATTGCTAGCTTATTAAAAGGGAAAATAAGCTTATCCAGTAAGGTTGGTGATGGTAGTATCTTCACCTTCAGCATCCCGGTAGAACAGGAAATTCAAATTTCAGTCAAGAAAGTAGCATCTATCGAAAAAGAAAGCAATCCGCCAACGCAAATTCCGAAAGAATCTCCTATAGTCGAAAAAACGAAGTCGATCGACAACGATGGAAAACACAATAAACTTCTGATTATTGAGGATGATTTTATTTTTGCAGATATTCTAAAAGACTACGCCGAACAGAATGGCTACGATGTATACATCAGCTATGATGGGCAAGATGGTTTACAAAAGGCTCAAAATTTACGACCTGCCGCAATTATCTTAGATATCATGTTACCTAAAATGGATGGTTGGGAAGTTCTTCGTAACCTCAAAAAAATTGAAAGCACAAAGGAGATCCCCGTGCACATGATGTCGGCAGGAACATTTTTACATGATGAACCTATCTCTGCCGGAGCCATTGGATTTATGGCTAAACCTGTATCAGAAGAATCTTTGGCTGAAACATTCTTAAAAATAAAAGCATCGACTAGTCATCCATTGAAAAAAATTCTGCTGGTGGAAGATCAGGAAATCCAAAGCGATTTTATCAAACAATCTTTAGAAGAACAGCATATTCAAATATTTCAGGCTTTCAATGCAAGACAAGCACTCGATTTGTTAGATCAAGAGAAATTGTTTGACTGCATCATTATGGACCTGAACCTCCCTGACAAATCAGGCATTGAACTCCTGAATGAAATCAAATCGAACAATCAATTTAAGGATTTACCCATTATCATCAATACGGCGATGGAACTCAATACGGAGCAGACTTCCGAAATTTTGCATCACAGCCAAGCAATGGTCCTTAAGTCAGCTAAATCAAATAATCGTCTGATTGATGAAGTTAATTTATTCTTAAATAAAATTCGCAGCAATAAGCACGAATACACGATGTTCAATCACTCAGGATCCTCTGTAATTACTGAGAACAATTTAGCTTCCAAAACAGTATTATTAGCAGATGACGATATGCGGAATATTTTTGCCCTTAGTACGGCCTTTGAAAGCTATGATATGAACATTGAAATTGCCAACAATGGTCAGGAAGCTTTAGATATTCTTGAACGAAATAAACAAATTGACCTTGTCTTAATGGATATCATGATGCCCGTTATGGATGGTTATGAAGCTATTGAAAAAATAAGGGCAAACAAGAAATTTGCAAACCTTCCTATTATTGCTGTGACAGCGAAAGCAATGAAAGGTGATAGAGAAAAAACAATTGCTGTTGGAGCAAACGATTATATAAGTAAACCGGTTGATGTTGACAAATTAATATCCCTAATGCGCGTATGGCTGAGTTAACCGATAAAATAGTAGCAATGATAAGTTTTGAAGAGTTGGAAGAAGTTATTGATATAGTCAAAAATCTCCACGGCTATGATGTGTCGGGCTATACAAGAGCTTCCTTAAAAAGACGTGTGACTAGAATAATGGAACTTAACAAGCTCAATTTACAGGAGCTAAAGTCCAATTTGATTAATCAGCCAGGATTCAGCACCTATTTTCTACAGGAAATTACAGTCAATGTGACTGAAATGTTTAGGGATCCTGATTTTTATAAAGCAGTAAAAACAGATGTATTTCCCTATCTCGCAACTTATCCACATATAAAACTCTGGAGCGCAGGCTGTTCTACTGGCGAAGAAGTTTATTCACTGGCCATATTATTAGAAGAAGCAAATCTTTACCAACGTGCATTTATTTATGGTACCGACATTAACGGCAAAGTGTTAGAAAAGGCAAAACGCGGTATCTATTCTCTTGCAAAAGTTAAAGAGTACTCGGAAAATTTTATTAAAACAGAACCAAAAAACTCATTGTCGGATTATTATACTGCGATGTACAACGCCGCTACCATTAATAATAGTCTTAAAAAAAATGTCCTTTTCTCCATGCATAGCTTGGTGTCCGATGGCGTTTTTAATGAATTTCAACTGATTACCTGCCGTAATGTATTGATCTATTTTGATACTGAATTGCAAAATAAAGTCCTGGATTTATTCTATCATTCACTTTGCCATCTGGGCTTCTTATGTTTGGGAGCGAAAGAATCTTTAATCAACTATAAAGACGCTTCTAAATTTAAGGTCGTAAACAAAAAACAGAATATTTACCAAAAAATTGGGTAGTCGGTGATGGAAAGAAAAATTCTTTTGTTAGCGGGGTCTGCCGGTGGGTTTAGTGTCATTCTAAATATATTAAAGTCATTGGAACGACCGATCCGCATACCAGTTATTGTGATTGTACACAGAAACCCTAAATATGCTTCTAGTATTGAGGACACGCTTTCCAAAGCGCTTGTTCAAAAAATAAAAACTGCAGATGATAAGGAAGCGATAGAAAATGGGACTATTTATTTTGCCCCTGCAGGCTATCATCTTTTAGTTGAACCAGACTATAGCTTTTCTTTGGATATCTCAGAACCTGTTCAATACTCAAGACCATCAATTGATGTGACTTTCGAATCCGTGGCCGAAATATATAAAGAAAATTGTACAGCTATCCTATTCTCTGGAGCGAATCAGGATGGTGCACAAGGATTATTAATGATAAAACGGTACGGCGGGAAGACATTTGTACAAGACCCTGCGACTGCTGAAGTTCCCATCATGCCCGAAGCAGCTATTCAACTCGATGCACAGGAGCGCATTTTGACCATTCAAGAAATAAAAGATTATATCAAGCAATTGACTTAAAATTGTATTTAGATTTGCTATAATGAAGAAGATAAATATATTGATTGTCGATGATAAAATTGAAAATATTATCAGTCTTAAAGCACTGCTGGAGGATATCGAAAATATAAATATAGTGACGAGCACAGATCCTAACGAAGCTTTAAAAATCTGTTGGAAAGAGGATATTGACTTAGCGCTCGTTGATGTACAGATGCCAGAAATCAATGGTTTTGAATTTGTTTCCTTTCTAAAGAAGAATCCGAAAACAAACCATATTATCCCGATTATGGTAACAGCAATTTCAAAAGAAGACAAATACCTCATTCAGGGACTTAATAGCGGAGCTGTAGATTATCTATATAAACCACTGAACCCAGAAGCGACCATCGCAAAAGTAAAATCTTTTGTTCAGCAATTACTGATACAGCAGGAAATTAAAGAGAAAAACATTGCCTTAGAAGAATCAAAACAGGACATTCTCAAAGCTAAAGAAGAGGCCGATCTTGCTCGGAAATCCAAGGAAACCTTTTTAGCGAATATGAGCCATGAGATACGGACGCCAATTAACGGCATTATGGGGATTACACAGATGCTAAAAAACTCTCAGCTCACTTTAGAGCAAGAAAACTGGATCAATAAACTGGACTCTGCCTCTCAAAATCTGTTGACTATTATCAACGACATATTAGACCTCTCGAAAGTCGACTCCGGTATGATGAAACTTAACATGGAGTCGACATCAGTGCACGATATCACAGATGATCTCAACAACCTCTTTATTGATAAAGCCAACTACAAAGGGTTGAATTTTTCAATTGATGTAGACGATCGGATCACAAGTTATTTTCTGACAGATCCATTACGGTTGAAACAGATATTGACCAACTTCATCTCCAATAGTTTCAAATTCACCTCGGAAGGTTCTGTTGTATTAAAAATTCAGCTTCTAACAGAGGATAACCATAGCATCTGTTTACGGTTTCAGGTTATAGACACAGGGATCGGCATTGTAGAAGACGCCTTGGAAAAAATATTTATTGCGTTTGAACAGGGAGAAGATAGTATCACCAAAAAATTTGGCGGTACCGGATTAGGTCTTGCAATTGTAAAACGTATTGCTGCACTGCTCAACGGTCGGGTTTTTGCATCGAGTGAATATGGTAAGGGAAGCATATTTTCCTTTGAATGTACTTTTGACAAAATCAAAGACAAACCGGTAGAGAAAGAAACGCAGGTACTCTATACAGAATTACCCAAGTTTAACTTCCCGATGATTCTGATTGCTGAAGACAATGAATTAAACAGTTTTATGCTGGCAAATATCCTGAAGAGTTGGAATTGCGAAATCACTTTGGCGACAAATGGCCTCATTGCATTAGAGGAAATCAATAAGAAAAAAATTGATCTGGTGTTTATGGATGCCCATATGCCGCTCATGAGTGGTTTTGAAGCAATCAAGGAAATACGTCGAAACACTAATCCGATAATCGCAAACATGCCGATTATTTCCATTTCAGCCTCTGTGCTCCAAGCGGAACAACAGGAAGCGCTCGATGCCGGAGCCAATGAAGTTGTCGGAAAACCATTCGATCCTATCAAATTATATAAAACAATTGATACTTTATTGTCAAAATTGAAATGATAGTTTCAATTTATCAATGAAATCATTAATTTTAGAACATAAACAAGATGTTTTGATGTTATTTCTCATGAACGTGCATCCAGAAAGGAATTACGTTCGTCATAACTTCATCACTAAACCGCTAAAGGCTGCGGAAATGCCTACAATAAATAAAAGATAAACAAACAATCATTCAAATGAAAAAACTTTTTATGATACCAGCAGTTGCAGTTGCTTTATCAATTGCATCTTGTGGTGGAAACAGTGACAAGTCTGAAAAATCAACTAGTACAGAAGCGACAACTTCAACAGAAAGCCAAGCAACAGAAACAGTGCCTGGAATTGAAAACGTGGCTATTTCCAACAGCTTATCTTTAGAAGGTAACGATCAAATGAAATATAATAAGGATTTATTCCGTGTAAAAGCGGGTGAGCCAGTAGAATTATCTTTCAAAAATGCAGGTACTATGCCAAAAGAGTCCATGGGACATAACGTAGTTATCCTAAAACCAGGTGTTGACCTTCCAACTTTTGGTGCTGAGGCTGCTGCAGCTGCTGCAGACGAATATATTCCAAAATCAGCTTTATCTTCGATTGTTTCCCACACAAAATTATTGGGACCTGGAGAAACTGATAAAATCACTTTTACACTTGAAAAAGGAGTTTATACGTTTATTTGTAGCTTCCCTGGTCACTATGGTGTCATGCAAGGAAAAATTGTTGCAGAATAACTAATAAGTAAAAAAGGATATTCAAACTATGAATATCCTTTTTTCAATTTTATACCCCCACTAGCACCGATTCATTGTTCCCCAAGGTGCATAATTTCCATTCTTTTATCAAAAAAATGGAAAGTAAGGATCTTTGGTCACAAATCGTAAGTTTTGATTTCCTATCCCATTAATAATCATTAAATTTGTGGTACAAAAAAATAAAACGTAATCAATGCAATACGACGTAATTGTAATCGGAAGTGGTCCAGGCGGATATGTAGGAGCTATCCGTTGTGCCCAATTAGGATTAAAAACAGCTGTTATTGAAAAATATAGCACATTTGGTGGTACTTGTCTTAACGTTGGATGTATTCCTTCAAAAGCGCTTTTAGATTCTTCGGAGCATTACCACAATGCTGCGCACAATTTTGATGCATTCGGCATCAGCTTGAAAGACCTGAAAGTAGACATGGCAAAGATGATTGCTCGTAAAGACGATGTCATTGCCCAAAATACTGCTGGTATTACCTTCTTATTTAAGAAGAATAAAATTGACAGTTTTCAGGGGGTGGGTTCATTTGTGGACAAAAACACCATCAAAATAACAAAAGCAGATGGTTCTACAGAACAGATTACTGGTAAAAATGTAATTATCGCAACAGGATCGAAACCGACTTCATTGCCTTTCCTACCTGTTGATAAAAAAAGAATCATTACCTCAACCGAAGCACTTAACCTAAAAGAGATTCCAAAACACCTTATTGTCATTGGTGGTGGTGTTATAGGTTTGGAACTAGGTTCTGTTTATGCTCGTTTGGGTTCAAAAGTTTCTGTTGTTGAATTTGCAAAATCTATCATCGGTACAATGGATGGTGGCTTAGGAAAAGAACTACAACGTGTTTTGAAAAAATCATTAGGCATGGAGTTCTATTTAGGTCATAAAGTGACTGGAGCTTCCGCTAAAGGTAAAGTTGTAAAAGTAACTGCTGAAGATCCGAAAGGACAAGAAGTCACTTTAGAAGGCGACTATTGTATCGTAGCCGTTGGTCGTACCGCATATTCTGAAGGTTTAGGATTAGAAAATATCGGCATCACAGTAGAAGAAAGAGGCAAGAAAATCCCTGTTAATGCCCATCTGGAAACAGCTGTACAAGGTGTATTTGCAATTGGTGATGTGATCACTGG
The DNA here is from genome assembly GCF_964277905.1 of uncultured Sphingobacterium sp. Classification (NCBI taxonomy): domain Bacteria; kingdom Pseudomonadati; phylum Bacteroidota; class Sphingobacteriia; order Sphingobacteriales; family Sphingobacteriaceae; genus Sphingobacterium; species uncultured Sphingobacterium sp. The sequence continues at coordinate 210,346 of NZ_CAXYKD010000001.1, read as the reverse complement.
AGCAATGTTGGCACACAAAGCTGAGGACGAAGGTGTATATGTTGCAGAATATATTGCAGGTCAAAAACCACATATTGATTATAATTTGATTCCAGGTGTTGTTTATACCTGGCCTGAGGTTGCTTCTGTTGGAAAGACTGAAGAGCAACTTAAAGACGCAGGTATAAAATACAAAGCTGGATCATTCTCTTTCAAAGCTTCTGGTCGTGCAAAAGCATCTGGTGACACGGATGGTTTTGTAAAAGTACTGGCAGACGCGACAACTGACGAAGTATTAGGTGTACATATGATTGGTCCTCGTGCAGCAGATATGATTGGTGAGGCAACCGTAGCTATGGAATACCGTGCATCTGCAGAGGATATCGCGCGTATTTGCCATGCACACCCAACCTATACTGAAGCAATCAAAGAGGCGGCGCTAGCAGCTACAGCAAACAGAGCAATACACGCTTAGGCGAGAAATATCGAATACTCAAGGGGAAAAGGAAACTTTTCCCCTTTGTCATAAATACCTATACACGATGAATTTTTATACAAGAAAATGGGTCAAACCCGAAGACCTAAATCCCAATGGAACATTATTTGGAGGAACACTACTGCGATGGATTGATGAAGAAGCAGTCATCTATGCTATCGTTCAATTAGGAAATCCCAAAGTGGTTACGAAATTTATTTCAGAAATAAACTTTGTAAGCTCAGCCAAGCAAGGCGATATTCTCGAACTGGGTATTGAAGCGATTAATTTTGGAACAACATCTTTAACGATGCGCTGCGAGGTACGCAATAAAATATCCAGGAAAACAATTCTATCGATCGATAAATTGGTCTTTGTCAACTTGGATGAAGATGGTAATCCAGCTCCTCATGGAAAAGATAGCATTACCTATGCGTATATGGGGATTGAGAAGACAGGTAGAGATGATTAAACATCTCCCCTGTCTTTATTAATTTGGTATCTCCCCCCCTACCTAACCCTTTGCAAAAATTCATGCATTTGTATTTTTTAAACAAACTATGATTTCTGTCTCTTTCCTTCAATTTCTTTTTTAAGATCCAATTCCACCCAAAAGCCAAAAATAGGGATCAAAGAAGCCAAGAAATATTTCACGGCCTTTAATATAGGCCACTTGTATTCTACAGTTGACATGATCAGCATAACGACGAAGATAACGACAAAGAAGCCATGAATGGAACCGGCTATTTTGACTGCTTCGGGGATTCCCGCGAAATATTTCAACGGCATGGCAATAAAAAACAAGCAAATGGTGGAGATTGCTTCCCACAGGGCGATCTGTCTGAATATTCTTAACATAATGATAAACTGTGTATTGTGAACTTCAAAAATAAGACTCTAAAAACGCTTTAACTATTATTTTTCCCCCTTTGACCAGGATGTGACATTCAGCTAGAAACAGCGACAGTGTTTTATCAGAAACCGCCAATTTTACAATAAATAGTTCATATTCATCAGAAAAAATGCGTACTTTTGAATGAATATATGCTTCACAGATTTTGTCATTTGAAGCTATAACACTCAACTACAGAATATTTATTTATATGAATTACGACATCATTGTAATCGGTAGTGGTCCAGGCGGGTATGTTGCTGCCATTAGAGCCGCTCAGTTAGGGTTCAAAACAGCGATTATTGAACGCGAATCATTAGGCGGAATCTGTCTAAACTGGGGCTGTATCCCTACAAAAGCATTATTGAAAAGTGCTCAGGTATTTGAATATTTAAACCATGCCGCTGATTACGGCATCAATGTTCAAGGTGGTGAGGCTGATTTTGACGCTATTGTCAAAAGAAGTCGCGGGGTTGCTGAAGGAATGAGTAAAGGTATTCAGTTCTTGATGAAAAAGAATAAGATCGACGTCATCAATGGAACTGCAAAAATTAAAAAAGGTGGTAAAATCGATGTGAAAGGAGCAGACGGTTCTACTAAAGAATATTCGGCAAAACATACCATCCTAGCGACTGGTGCACGTTCACGTGAATTGCCTAATTTACCTCAAGATGGTAAAAAAATCATCGGCTATCGTCAAGCAATGACACTTCCTAAACAACCAAAATCTTTAGTTGTTGTTGGCTCAGGTGCTATCGGTGTTGAGTTCGCTTATTTCTATAATGCAATCGGAACAAAAGTAACTATCGTAGAATTTATGGATAGAATCGTTCCTGTTGAAGATGAGGAAATTTCAAAACAATTAGAGAAAAGCTTAAAGAAACAAGGTATCACCATCTTAACGAAATCTGAAGTTCAATCCGTTGACACAACAGGTGAGTTGAGCAAAGTTTCTATCAAAACAGAAAAAGGTATTGAAGTTATCGAAGCAGAGATTGTATTATCGGCAGTTGGTATCGCTCCAAATATCGAAAATATCGGCTTGGAAGAGGTTGGTGTAAAAACTGATCGCGGCCGTGTTGTTGTAGATGATTTCTACAAAACAAACATCGAAGGTGTATATGCGATCGGTGACATTGTTAAAGGCCAAGCCTTGGCTCACGTTGCCTCAGCAGAAGGAATCACTTGTGTTGAAAAAATCAAAGGTCTACATGTTGAACCTATTGACTACAATAATATCCCTGGCTGTACATATTGTTCCCCAGAAATTGCTTCTGTAGGTTATACCGAAAAAGCGGCAAAAGAAGCCGGGTATGAAATTAAAGTTGGTAAATTCCCATTCTCAGCTTCAGGAAAAGCTTCAGCTGCTGGTGCGAAAGATGGCTTTGTTAAAGTTATCTTTGATGCTAAATATGGTGAGTTCCTAGGTGCACACCTTATCGGAGCCAATGTTACAGAAATGATTGCAGAAGTTGTTGTTGCCCGCAAATTGGAAACAACAGGTCATGAAATGATTAAAACAATACATCCTCACCCAACAATGAGTGAAGCGATTATGGAAGCTTGTGCTGATGCTTACGGTGAAGTGATCCACTTGTAGTAGTAAAACAAATAAAACTAAAAAGGGGAAAATCTAACGATTTTTCCCTTTTTAGTTTTATGATCGAATGGTTAATAGCGATTACATAACCAATCGCGACTTAAAGACGATCTGTTGATCGACAATCTCGGTGTTGTCAATGCGTTCAAATAAAATTTCAGCCGCTTTACGCGCTTGCATTCCCGGAAATTGCTCTATGCGTCCCATTGGCGGATTTTCCATATATTGCCATAACGGATAGTTGGCATAACTAATAAAGAAAATATCTTGATTTAAGACAAGCCCCTTTTGTCTGGCCGCTTTCATCAAATCAAGTGTAACAAAGTCATTAAAAGATATAATTGCAGAAGGTCGCTCAGACATCGCAAATATACTATCCATAGCCTTTTCGTTTCCTTCCGTACTCAGGTCTGTTTCGATGATATTCTTTTCTAGAATATCCATACCATTCCTTTTCATGGCGGATAGATAAGCTACTTTTCGATCTTCACTAGCCGGCAAGGTTTTCGGCCCATTTACAAGGGCAATAACTTTATGTCCACGCGCGACGAAAGCATCCACAGCTTCGTTCATACCCGTAGAAAGATCGCTTTGTACTTTATTGATATTGGGTAAACTAGGCACACAGTCAAAGAAGACAATCGGGATACCAGACGCTTCCAATTTCTCAATGAATTCTAAATTGGTCGTCTTTTTACCTATAGACATCAAAATCCCATCGACACGATGGTTTTTAAATGTTTTTAAGATCTGCTCTTCACGCTCGGGGTCATCCAGTGATTGTCCCATCAGCACAGTATATCGGTGTTCTGATGCAACATTTTCAATTTCACTAATGGCGAAAGAAAAAAACGGTTCGGACAAACTCGGTAAGATAACAGCAATCGTAAATGTTTTACGCTGCTTGAAGAATATAGCCGTTTGATTGGGTTCATAATTCAATTCTTCGGCCATTTTTTTTACGCGCATTGTTGTCACCAATCCAATACTAGGATGATCATTCAATGCTCTAGAAACTGTCGAAGGACTGATTTTCAGCTTCTTGGCAATTTCTTTAATCGTGGCAGGCTTGTTCACTTTATTCATAAATCCAAGGGCTTTATATAAAAATAGGGCTTTTATATCCCTAATCATAATTTTTTCTCAACAATATCGACAACGACTTTAATAACAATTATTGTTGGTAGATTCAACAAAGATACTGACTGTAAACTTAGTCTACAAATTGAATTGCGGTCGTGTCCACCGTAAACTCATTGGCGAGGAACTCCAATGGATCAATTCCCCTAAAAACAAGTTCATCCTTAAAGTAAACTTTTATATCATCCCCATATTCACCCCAATCCACAAATTTGACTTTATTGAGTTGTTCTAGCGGATTTCCTTTCGTCAAAATACAAACATGTTTATCTGCGGCTTTTAACTGCCTAAACAGCGTATTAATATGATCAAACAAATGTAACTGTAGTGGCAAAATTGCATTGACATGAAGCCGCTCAAAATTTTCCTTATATTTTTGATCAAATCCAAAAGTTTGCTGCGCATGTTCGAACAATAAATTCTCACCTTGATGCTCGAGGTGATTTTTCATAAATTGAACCAAATCTGCTTGAGCCGGAACTGTCTCTGTAAATTCTATAAAATTAGCAAAAAGATAATATACTTGAAGTAAGTAATCCCTTTTAGGAAAAACAACATCATCTAATTCAAAAACATATACCTTTTTTTCTTCTGGGAACATCATGATATATAAAAGCTTAAAATTTAAGGGCTATGTCAACAGGGTTAAAACCTTAATGACACTAACCACAAAAATAAGATTCTATTTGGATACACAGATTAATGCTAAATCCTCCCCGGAATCCGAAGCAACAAACAATCCATCCAGTGATCTTTCGAAAGTCGCTGAGTCCAATAAATCGTTGCCCTTTGACAGAAGTCTATAAGGCAAATCAGCTGGCGGATTTTCCATAACAGGAATAGTTTCAAGCAGATCTTTATCAGGGACAAGAACTGAAATCTGATATTCCTCAAATAAAACTTTGGCTGCAGCCAATGGTTCCAGCTCAAAACCACCTAAAGGCAGCACATAATCAACCTGTTGGTCTAAACTTAATTTGAGTATCTCATGTGCAAAAGTAGGAAGAAGACCTTTTGGAATTTTGGCATATTTCCCCGACGCTAAAAGCAATTCTGGAATATCTTCTGAACTTGCATATAATATTTCGAAATCAGCCCCAAGTCTTTTAGCGATACGCATCGCCAAAGGTCTGGTCCCGAAAGTTATGAGTATTTTCTTCATTAAAAATATAATTATAATCCGGATTACTGTTACACGACTAACCCATCGCGCATATGTATCGTTCGGTCCGAAATTCGGGCAAGCTCCTCATTATGGGTAACGATAATAAATGTCTGCTGAAATTTATGTCTAAGATCAAAAAACAACTGATGCAAAGCTGCTGCATTCTCTGAGTCAAGATTACCCGAAGGTTCATCTGCCAAAATAATGGAAGGATCATTGATCAGAGCACGAGCCACAGAAACACGTTGTTGTTCTCCGCCAGACATTTCAGCAGGCTTGTGATCAATACGATGAGAAACCCCCAATAGTTCAAGTAATTCTCTTGCTTTAGCTTCCGCCTCGGACCTTCCCTTTCCTTGAATAAAAGCTGGAATACACACGTTTTCCAAGGCTGTAAATTCAGGCAGCAAATGGTGAAATTGAAAAACAAAACCAATATGTTCATTTCGGAAAGCGCTTAGCTTTTTAGCATTCAATTTTTGAACATCAACACCATTGATGGAAACCGTTCCCTGATCAGGCTTATCCAAGGTACCAATGATGTGCAACAGTGTACTTTTACCAGCTCCTGAAGCACCGACAATACTGACGATTTCCCCTTTTTCAACAGCGATATCAACACCTTTCAAAATTGGTAATGACCCATAAGCTTTGTGAATTCCTTTGGCATGTAACATCATAGGACAAAGATAAATAAATTTACGATACCACGAGTTTGAATAAATAAGCTGTTATTTCTCTATTCCAGCCATTTTATTTTGTCTAAATGTCAAAAAATAGATAAAAGAGCAACTTATCCCTTGTCTTATCCCCCAAAAAATTATATTTTTACGCCAAATATTTTTGCAAATGAACATTCACGAATATCAAGGAAAGCAAATACTAAAGAGCTTTGGTGTGCGCGTACAGGAAGGTATCGTAGCAGATACTCCAGAGCAAGCTGTGGAAGCGGCCAAAAAAATGAAAGAAGACTACAACTCTGATTGGGTTGTTGTTAAAGCTCAAATTCACGCTGGTGGCCGTGGTAAAGGTGGTGGTGTCAAGTTAGCTAAGAACTTAGATGAAGTCAAACAAAGAGCAACTGACATCATTGGCATGCAATTAGTAACGCCTCAAACTGGACCTGAAGGTAAAAAAGTAAACAAAGTTTTGGTAGCTCAAGACGTTTATTATCCTGGCGAGAGCGAAACAAAAGAATTCTACATGTCTGTATTATTAGACCGTGCTAAGGGACGTAACATCGTTATGTACTCTACAGAAGGTGGTATGGACATCGAAGAAGTTGCAGAAAAAACACCACACTTGATTTTCAAAGAAGAAATCGATCCAAAAGTAGGCTTACAAGGGTTCCAAGCACGTAAAATTGCTTTCAATCTTGGTCTTTCTGGTGCTGCACACAAAGAAATGGTGAAATTTGTTGCCGCTCTTTACAAAGCATACGATTCTACAGACTCTTCTATGTTTGAGATCAATCCGGTATTAAAAACTTCAGACGACAAGATCCTAGCAGTTGATGCGAAAGTAAATCTTGATGAGAACGCTTTGTACCGTCACCCAGATTACGCTGCTATGCGTGATGTAACTGAGGAAGATCCAACGGAAGTTGAAGCTGGTGAATCAAACCTAAACTACGTTAAATTAGATGGTAACGTAGGTTGTATGGTAAATGGTGCTGGTTTAGCAATGGCTACAATGGATATCATTAAATTAGCTGGTGGTGAACCTGCAAATTTCTTGGACGTAGGTGGTACTGCAAATGCTGAAACTGTAAAAGCTGGTTTCAATATCATTTTAAAGGACCCTAACGTAAAAGCGATCTTAATTAATATCTTCGGTGGTATTGTTCGTTGTGACCGTGTTGCTCAAGGTGTAATTGATGCTTACAGCGAAATCGGTAACATCCCTGTTCCAATCATCGTTCGCCTTCAAGGTACGAATGCTGAAGAAGCGAAAAAATTAATTGATGAGTCCGGTTTACAAGTTTATTCTGCAATCTTATTGAAAGAAGCTGCTGAATTGGTAACGAAAGTATTGAAAGGTTAATTCCTTTAATCATCATAACAAAAAACGCGGACTAGTTATAGTCCGCGTTTTTTGTTTCTAATCTTCCTATCGTTCGCCACACAAACAAAAAGCTCTCTTCTTAGCAAACCTATATTCCGTAGCAAAACGAGGTGTGTGCCATTTTCCAATCTTTGAGTTTTCACCTGTCTTTATTTCAAAATATATTTTCCTTGTGCAGGTTAACGAACCATCTTTAAGCGAATTAAATCAACATTTATAACCAATAAACCAACAGAATAGCTTATTTTTGTATTGCTTTTTTAACAAAGCATCTTTTACAAGTCAATCTCCAAAAATTAAGATGGAACACACAAGAATAAAGGAACTATTGAATGCCACAGAATTTGGCAAAGAGGTCGTTGTTAAAGGTTGGGTAAGAACTTTCCGCAACAATCAGTTTATAGCAATCAATGACGGTTCGTCAATCAATAATATTCAAGCAGTTGTCGATTTTGAAAATACACCTGAAGATATCTTAAAACGTATCACTACTGGAGCCGCAGTTCGCGTAAAAGGTCAATTGATAGAATCATTGGGTAAAGGGCAAAAAGTTGAGGTAAAAGCTACTGAAGTAAGTATTATTGGCGACTCTGACCCCGAAAAATATCCATTACAACCCAAAAAGCATAGCTTAGAATTTTTACGTGAAATTGCGCATTTGCGTTTCCGTACCGGAACATTCAATGCAGTATTCAAAGTGCGTAATGCTTTAGCATTTGCGGTACACAAGTTTTTTCAGGAAAACGACTTTGTCTACATGCATACACCAATCATCACAGGTTCCGATGCGGAAGGTGCTGGAGAAATGTTTCAGGTTACAACCTTGGATTTAAAAAACCCGCCACGCAAAGAAAATGGAGATATCGATTTCAAAGAAGACTTTTTTGGAAAATCGACGAACCTTACTGTATCGGGCCAATTGGAAGGTGAGCTTGGTGCCATGGCATTTGGAAACATCTATACGTTCGGTCCAACATTTAGAGCGGAAAACTCAAATACAACACGTCATTTGGCTGAATTTTGGATGATCGAACCCGAAATGGCTTTCTATGAATTAGAGGACAATATGGACTTGGCCGAAGCTTTGCTGAAATATGTAATCAAATATGCTTTGGAAACCTGTCCAGAAGAAATTGAGTTCTTAACCAATCGTTTGTTGGAAGAAGAGAAATCTAAGCCTGCTGCAGAACGCTCAGAATTAAATCTTGTTGAGAAATTAAACTTCGTATTAACAAACGATTTTGAACGCGTTACCTATACCGATGCTGTTGAAATATTAAAGCGTAGCAAACCAAACCAAAAGAAACAATTCAAATATTTAATTGATGATTGGGGTGCTGATTTACAATCGGAACACGAACGCTATTTGGTTGAAAAACACTTCAAGAAACCTGTTATCTTAACAGACTATCCGCGCGAAATCAAGTCCTTCTATATGAAGCAAAATGAGCCGGATGCGCAAGGAAGAAACACCGTACGTGCCATGGATATTCTTTTCCCAGGTATTGGTGAAATGGTCGGTGGTTCGCAGCGTGAAGAAAACCTTGATCGCTTACTCGATCGCATGGCTGAAGTTGGTATTCCTGCAGAAGAAATGGAGTGGTTCTTGGATACACGTCGTTTTGGATCGGTACCGCATTCAGGATTTGGTGTAGGTTTTGAACGCCTCGTTTTATTCACGACAGGAATGACCAATATTCGCGACGTCATTCCATTCCCACGTACGCCGAAAAACGCAGAATTTTAATATAAAGAACAACAGCCAAAACAAAATATTTTGGCTGTTGTTCTTTTAGATATAGCGTATCTGAATGCAGATAATAACCATTGCCCTATTGACTTCCTACAACAGTGGCTAAGATTAAACCTAATTCAGGTACTTAACAAAAATAGAAAATGCTTATTAAGATATATAACGACAATCCTAACCCCAAGGCAATAGAACAGGCGGTTGATATTCTACGGCGTGGAGGTGTAATCATCTACCCTACTGATACCGTATATGGTATCGGCTGTGATATCACGCAACAAAAAGCCATAGAACGAGTATGTGAAATTAGAGGTCTAAAACCAGAAAAGGCCAATCTATCATTTATATGCTATGATTTAACAGATATTTCGCAATACACAAAATCCTTCGATACCTCCGTATTCCGTGTATTAAAAAAAGCCTTGCCTGGACCTTTTACCTTTATTTTTAACGCAACAACTAAAGTCCCTAAGCTACTAAGTTCCAAAAAGAAGACTGTGGGTATACGTGTGCCAGACAATAATATTGTTCGTGAAATTGTCAAACAATTAGGCAACCCTATTGTGACAACCTCCATTCACGATGAAGATGAAATTATTGAATATTCTACTGATCCCGAATTAATTCATGAAAAATACGAAGATCTAGTTGATGCTGTTATAGATGGCGGTTATGGCGATAATGTCGCATCTACCGTGGTCGATCTTACAGAAGGAACTTTTGATATTATTCGTGAAGGAAAAGGTGATTTGGAGCAATTCCTATAAAAACCAACTTTCAATAGAAACTCCCCTTATTAACTATTTGCAAAATTACCAACAGCAGCATTGTTGGTAATTTGTGTATAAACTCCCCCTATCAACATACTTATCAACAAAACAGGCTACTTATTAACACAATAAATGTTAATAAGTAGCCTGTCAACACCTATACATTAACATAAAATGTGTATAAGTACTCCTTTATCAACACCAAATTGTTAATAACGCAAACCAAAAGGATTCAAAAAAATAACAAAATGTGTAAAACTAAGGGGTTATACACATAAAAATGTGTATAAGATAACATTCATCGACAAATTCGCTAAATATCATGTTTATAAATAAACTAGACTAACAGATCCCTGTGGAAAGTTAAGAACGACACTCTACCCGTCCTTTTATCGCTATGTTGAAAAGTTCAAATCCGCGTTTTGTTTCTATCAGTAGTTTTCCCAGAAAAGGAACCAACAATCCAGAAAAAAATTCACCTTGGACAAATCTAACTTGTGAAGCTCCCACTTGTTCTAGCCTAAAATAATGCTCGCCATCAAAAATACCTGGAAAGAATAAATCTCCTTTCCAGCGCAGCTCGCTATTCTGTTCAATAGAAAGGAATTTTGGATTCATTTTGATCTTGAATCCGTTTGGTTGTTCTAAAAGGACTTTGCAGCGTTTTCCGACTACCGGTTGCTTTTCAAACTGCTTGATTGTTGGGCTCCATTGGGAATAAGCCTTAAATTCACTTAATACCTGCCAAACCTCTTCTGCTGTTGCATCAATGAGAATACTCGTTTCAATCTTTTTCATTTTGTTCTTTTTATCGCTGAAACGACAAAATAGCTCAAGCTTCTTCACCTGTGTTCAAATAACGATAAAGCGTATGTGATGCTATTCTAGTTTCGTATTAATTTCAATTATTACAGCTACAAACAAACTATTCCAAGCCTATTATGAACCGTATAAATACACAAAATTTTGGTTACGTGTTCGATTAAGCAAGCTGTTCGTTAACAGCTACAGGACAAAACTAGAAAAAGACAGGCAGCTCGCTCTTGACTTTTATCAAGAACTTATTTTTGCTCGAATACGACTCAAGGTTTCTGGGCTCATACCCAACACGGAGGCGATATATTGAAGGGGAACTTGTTGGAATAATAATTTATGTTGTTCAAAGTATTGGACATACCTTTCTTCCGCTGTTAGACAAATAAAATCCGAGATTCGCTGCTCCATAGTACAAAAGCATTTTGCCAAAAAAGCCTTCTCAAATTTATTCCATTCCACAATTTCGGATTCCATTCGCTGGTAATCGGACTTTGACAAACGGTATACCGTACAATCGCTAATGCATTGGAAATTCCATATGGAAGCCCTGTCAAAAATGAAAGAAGCAAGATCTGTCACAAAATGATTCCTTGTACCTATCCATTGCGTAAACTCTCCTTTTTTTGACCAAGCATATTGACGGATTAATCCGGATTCTATCACAAACAGATTGGAAGAGTAATCGCCCGCCTTGATCAGATATTCACCTCGTTTTAATTCAATGCGTTCGAAGTTTGAGAAAAGTTTTAAGGTACTAGCCTCAGAAATAGGAAAAAAATCTCGAAAGAGTTGATCTAACATGAAAGGAGGTTTTATAAAATCACGACTTCTTCAATAATGACGTGACCTACATATTCATTTACCCTTCCAAGAATTTGTCTTCGCATAAGCGCCAATTCATTCTTAATAACAGCAGACTCTACACGAACGAACAGTTTTTTATCACGAACATATAGCTGCTGTGTGCGATTAGCGATAGCTTTACCAATCAATTGAGGCCAAACAGATGCGATCGAAGTTTCATCAAATTTTCTCCGTAGTTTATAAGCCTCAAGAAGACGCTCAACCCCCTCCTTAATTGTCATATCGTCGCTTGACCGAATGAATTCCAGGCTTTTTTTAGTTTGCTTCTTATACATTGACTTGTCCTCCTTCAATATCAAATATACGAACAGGTCGGCTGATTTCGTCAAAGATTCGCTGAATTCTCACGGAATCCGTATCTGTCAGGAAAATCTGTCCAAAATCATCTTCTGAAACCATCTGCATCAATTTATGTGTACGGCGATCATCAAGTTTATCAAAGATGTCATCCAAAAGAAGTAGGGGCTTAAAACCCTTTTTCTGCTGGAGATAAGAATATTGTGCAAGCTTCAGGGCAATTAGAAAAGATTTTTGTTGGCCCTGAGAACCAAACTTCTTTAAGGGCATTCCACCGTGAATGGTAAAGATCAGATCATCTTTATGTATTCCTTGCGTTGTGCGTTCCAGCATACGGTCACGTTCCAAATTCTTCTCCAAAATATTTAGAAAAGAATCTGTCATTAAAGGCGATTCATATTGTAATTGAACAGACTCTGCATCCTCGGTAAGGAACTGATAGTGTCGGTCAAACTCCGGCTGAAACTCCTCCATAAAAGACCTTCTTTTTTGAAAAATAATATTTCCAACTTCTTCAAGTTGAAAATTGAGAATTTCGATTAGGCCAAGATCCAACACACTGGTTTGACGTGCTTGTTTAAGGAGACTGTTACGTTGGGCTAAAAACTTATTATAAATAATCAGGGTATCTAAATATTTATTATCTGTTTGGGAAATCACATTATCCACAAACTTTCTACGCTCTTCACTCCCATCTGTGACGATGATGCTATCGTTTGGGGATACCATGACCAAAGGAAATAAGCCGATATGATCAGCCAGTCGCGGATAATCCTTCTTATTTTTTTTAAATTGCTTTTTCTGATTTTTTTTTAGGCTACAAGAAATGAAATCACTAATGGATTCTTTATCAAATTCACCCTGTACCATAAACCAGTCATTTCCTGATTTGATATGCTGCGAATCAATTGGATTGAAATAACTTTTACAGAGTGATAAATAGTGAATCGCATCCAAAAGATTGGTTTTACCAACACCATTATTCCCTGTAAACGCATTTACCTCGGGGAGAAATTCCAAAGATGATTCCGAGTAATTCTTGAAATTTAGAACAGAAAGTTGCTTCAGCCACATAGCACAAAGATACGCTATTTGGATTGCTAAAAATTATTTTATTTCCTCAAAATCCACAAACTCACCAGCGGTTTCAGTGCCTTTGCGTTCAGGGCTTTCTTTCGGCGGAATGTAATCGACATGTACCTTACCTTCGGGCTGAGACCTTTTACTTTCCTGTTGCCCTTGACCATTAAATTCATAATAAAAGGTACCGCCTGATCCTTGGCTACCGTATGCTCCCCCCTGCTGCTGCGCTTTTTTCATCAACTTTTCAGCTGCTTTACGCATTGCAAATGGTAAAAATAATCTAAATAAGAATCTTACTACAAAGTAAACAGCGAATGTAATAAGTATAAATTTTAAAAATGCCATAGTTAATTCGTTGCTATTTTATCAAATTTAACCAATAACTCGATAAACTGTTGTCTTTAAAATGTCAGATAAGAATTTATTAACAAATTTTAAGACTTTCCTAATCGCGCTTTTGTTTCCATAATAATTCGATAGAGCTCTTCCTGGCGCTGTGTACCCAACACATAAGTAAGACCATCTTTATCTGTTAAAAAAACAGCATTTTTGCCTCCAGCGAAGAATTTAATCTTTCCTTTAGTGTGCAGATTATAAACAGGATTATTGAAAAAGAATGTACTATAAGGCGCCTTTTCTATTTTTGTAATGGAGGCAAGATCGATTTTGACGACTCGAGTAGACCATAGTCCACTAATAAGTATATGGTCTTGAAATACTTCCGTACGAAATAATACCATATACATCATGACAATAGATGTGATGATAATCCCTACTCCTACAATAAAGAACAATTGGCTCGATATCAAATGGTCTAAATTCAAATAAAATGCCGTAAAACAAAAAAGTACGAGCACTAAACGCACGCTGATCCAAACACGGTCACGACCTAAATATTGATTTTCCGAATAGAGTACACCTTCTTTCATTTACTTAAGATTTAGCTATTAATTTGGAGACTTCGCACCATTGTCTCTTACTATTTGAACTCCTCATTAGTATCATTTTTGCTGCTATAGATTTTGTATCATTCAGGATCCTTCCATCATTTTTAGCAGCAACAATTTTTCTTGCTAATCAGTTCTGCAAACTAAAGTAAGGACTTTTTTTGTATTGGCGGTAATTTTATAACGATTGTCCATGCGATAATTGGCTACCCAAAGGATATCTCCATTTCCATTCACCACGATCGGGATATTTTCCTTTTCAAATAAGCTGATCTTCTTATTGATAAAAAAATCACTCAACTTCTTGCGCCCTTCCATACCTAAAGGATAGAAGCTATCGCCAACTTTCCATGATCGAATCGTGAGCGGGAAAACTAATACATCATAATCCAGCTTTGCAACCTCACTCGCTTTGACAATAGTTAGATCCGCAGAAACATTGGCATGAAAACAATAGTGTTTCCACTCCACAGTTGAAGTTTCGGAGGTGATTAAAGCCTCATCAGGTGAAATAAATTCCTTTTCACGAATAAAAAGTTCATTTCTATCCAGGAGCATATGGTAGGCTTCGGATTGAAAAATACGTCCAGACTCTCTTGACCAAGCTTGTTGGAGATCACTTAGTACCGGCTTTGAGAAATTAAAAGCCGAAAACAACTCATAGAGCAAAGGCAGATTATCTATATAGGGTTCCAGATCTTCCTTCCGAACTCCCCATCCTTCGTCAATAGGGTAAAACAGCTTTCTCCGAATGGGCTCCACAAATTGCTGCAACAGCTGGTAAGATTCCTTAAAATGATTGATATTCTGCTCGAAGACCATCTCAAAATCTGGCTGAAGTTTTTTAAAATGTGGGATGATATCAATCCTTATTTTATTACGTGCATATTTTGTTGAAAAGTTGGATTGATCGTCTCGATAAGCAATCCCATACATATTCACGAAATGTTCAATTTCGCTAGCCTTCAGAAAAAGTAGTGGTCGGATGATGCGCTCTCTGATAGGGAAAATACCCTGGAGGCCTTGGAGACCGGTTCCACGTGAAAGGTTCAGGAGTACCGTTTCGATATGATCGTTCAGATGCTGAGCTACTGCAATTCGGTCGAACTGCAGCTCATGTCGCAATTTCTCAAACCAAGCATAACGAAGTTCCCGTGCCGCCATTTGAATCGAAATCTGATGGTCCTTTGCGTAAGCCTGTGTATCAAAGTGCTTCACGTATATTGGCACATTATTTTCCGCTGCAAATTTTCTGACTAGAGCTTCATCCTCTTCAGATTCCGCCCCCCTTAATTGAAAATTGCAATGTGCAATAGCAATCGTATACCCTGCTTTTGCAAATAAATGTGCCATTAACATCGAGTCCTTTCCTCCACTCACCGTAAGCAATATTTTATCATGAGGCATCAACAAATGCTCCTTCTCAATATAGCCCATTAGTCTTTCCAGCACATTCATATAACAAAGTTACGGTATATTTTGTCCGAATGATAAATTCAAGTCTTAAAATTTGTGAAATCCAGTGAAGTAGCAATTAAAATCCATATTTTTGCCCTTGTGAAACAATACATTTATACACTTATTGTATTTATTTTAACTGGCTTGTCGGTCCAAGCTCAGAAACAGGATGAACTAAAGCTTCTTTCATCATCCCATATTATTACTGGAAAAGACGGCAATATCCTCTTTTACCGCCCAGTCTATGAACATGTAGGCTCAACACTATCATCAGATAGTGGCTATTTACACAAAGACAACATTGGTAGACAATTTTTTGAAGCCTTTGGAAATGTAATCATTACTCAACCCGACGGTACGCAGATATTTTCCAATAAATTGCACTATGAAGCGGCCATGCAGCTCGCTACACTTACGGGCGCTGTACGAATGGTCAGCACCAGTGGCTCTATACTGACAACCGATCATCTTGTCTATAATATGCGAAGTAAAATCGGTAATTATTACAGTGGTGGGCGTATTCTATCAGGAAGCGATACAATTACAAGTCAGCGAGCTACTTATTTCGAAAATACAGGGGAATCTTATTTCAATCAAAAAGTTGTGGTCCGATCAACCAATGTAAAAGTCTATACAGACTCCATGAAATATAATGGTAATACACGCATTACTGATTTCTATGGGCCTACCAATATCAAGGGAAATAAAGGGGAAAACCTGTATACTGAAAAAGGCCGATACCATATGGCAACGGGCCAGGCTTATTTCTCTAAAAACAACCTCTACACAGAAGGGACAAAGTTTCTTAAGGGAGACAGCCTATTCTACGATAGACAAGTGGGAATCGGTAAAGCCGTAAAAAATGTGGTCTTTGTTGATACCTTGGACAAATTTTATGCCTATGGTGGATTTGGTTTGTACAACGGGAGAAACGAATCCATTACAATGACGGACAAACCCCTGATCATTTCGGTTGTCAAAAAAGATTCAACACAAAAAGATTCTGTATCTTCTTTGTCTCCCGTCCAACAAAAATCGGAGAAAGAGCTAAAAAATGAAGCTAAAGAATTGAAGAAGATTGAAAAAGAACAACACAAAGATGACCTCAAATCAAATAAAACTACATCGCAAGTTGCTCTAGAAGAAAAGGAAAATCCAGGTAAAAATATCAAAAGCGGCAATAATAAACCACTTAAGGCTGATTCACAGGTAGATTCTGTTTTTATGACAGCCGACACGCTCTTCTCACAGATGATATTTCGCCGAGATTATATTGCAAAAGATTTTAAATTGAATCGTGAAGGTGGGGCGATTGAGGATGACAATGAGGTCGATTATGGTGACCAGGATTCCAGCTCAACAACAGTTGATTCCACGGGTACATTAGAAAACATAAAAGATGACCTTCACAAGGGAATCGACAGTTTGCATAAAAAAGACAGCGGCAAACCGGTTCTTGAAAAGAGCATTAAAAAAGTACAAGATACACTTACAAATAAGAAACCGATTGCAACAAAAAAAACACCAGCTATTGTCGGTGACCAAAACAAGATAGAAATTGAAAAAAATCTCAAGGCTGATAGTGTATTGCGTAAAAAAGCGATCATCCCGAAAGGCGGTGAATCCGATAAACTGATGGGAGCAGCTTTAAAAAATGCCCAAAAGGGTAAACGGGATTCTCTCGCTCAGGATACGGCCAAAACACGGATTATAAAGGCATACTATAATGCCCGATTATTTAAATCGGACTTGCAAGCAGTAGCAGATTCTATGTATTATGGTATGCAAGATTCCATGTTCAGACTGATGGGAAAACCAATGATGTGGGCCGAAAACTCACAAATATCGGGCGATACCATTTTCCTACAGGTAAAGAATCAAAAATTAGACAATTCGCTACTTGTCGGTAACGCTTTCATGGTAAACGCAACAAGTGACTCATTGAAATTCAATCAGATTAAAGGTCGGAAGATTACTAGCTTTTTCACCAATAACCGTATGGAACGTCTGTTTGTTGATGGCAACGCTGAAAATATATTCTACAATATTGATGAAAAGACCAATATAACCACTGAGCTTGTCCATGATCGAAGCAGTCGTTTCAAGATCTTGATGGAAGATAATAAGCTGAAGGAATATGTATCTATTCGGAAAGTCGATGGCAAAGTATATCCTATTGCTGAAGTCACGGCCGACAAGGAGTTTCTTCCGAATTTCACCTGGCGCCCCGAAGATCGACCTAAATCAAAAGATGATTTATTAAATCGAAAAAGGGATCTTTCAAAAGCGTCATTTACGGTTCCGGCGGCACCAGAAGGTGAAGAATCTGGAACAATGAAGTCTATTAAGAAAGGCGATAAAACAACTACTCCCCAAAAAGGCGCCACCAAAAAAGCTGGCGCGGACGAAACTCTCGAGAAAGAAAAAGAGGTGGAAGCTGCAAACAATAAAACAAGCGCTGTAACCAAAACAGCCAAGCCATCTGAAACAACGGATAAAGCTAACGCTACGAAAACAAGTGTAAAGACCGCAACTGACAAAGTAGCTGCAAAGTCCGACTCAACAACTAGTAAATCGGCGATAATACCTGCTCAAGATAGTACCCAAACAAAAGTAAAAGCTAAATAATAGCAGAAGTCAATAAAAAAAAGGAAGTGCGAAACAAATTGTTTTGCACTTCCTTTTTTTAGGCTTCAACCGATCAGATTAGGATCTCCTCCTGGTAAATTGAAAGCTCCTACTTCTAATCTAATTGAAAGAAATATTAACCTATTTTGTTTTTAGGTATTCAGCAAGTTTGCCTACAGCAATCGCTCGGTGGCTAATGCTATTTTTTTCCGCAGCTGTCATTTCGGCAAACGTTCTATCATAGCCATTCGGAATAAAAATGGGATCATAACCAAAACCATCAATACCCTTACGTTCTTCAATAATTTTCCCCTCGATACTTCCTTCAAAAAAGTGCTGCTGCTCATTCAAATATAAGGAAATAACTGTTTTGAATCTCGCTGTACGATTGGGGTTATTGCCTAAATTTTCCAGGACAAGATCAATATTCTTTTCCATATCCCTCGATCCGGAATAACGTGCTGAATAAACTCCAGGCTCGCCATTTAATGCATCAATTTCCAAGCCTGAGTCATCTCCAAAACAGTAAAGACCATATTTGTTCACCAAATAGTCCGTTTTCTGCTGGGCATTTTCTTCAAAGGTCACTCCCGTCTCTGGAATATCATCATTACAGTCAATATCATTTAAGCTCTTAATGATAAAAGCACTCCCCACGATCGCTTGGACTTCCTCTAATTTATGGGCATTATTGGTTGCAAATACAAGTTCTAGCATCTTATTCAAATTTAGTTTTTGTTTGTTCTTTCGCTTTATCGACCGTGCTCCTCACTCTGCCGTGGGCTACGATTTTTCCATGAAGTTACACCTTCAAAAATAAGCATTACGATATATATATTCTGTAATAAAACTTATATTTGGCAACTATTAACCCAATAAAAATAATGAAAAAGTTTTCTTTAGCAGTTTATCTACTGCTGTTCTTAGTGATGGTGTCGCCATGCAGTACATTTGCACAAAAAATGAAAGTTCTTTCTGGAAATTTTGAGTTCCTAAAAGGACAACAAGAATTGAACGTTGTGTTTGATTATACTCCCATGACCTTTTATAACGAGAAGATGTCAGAAAATGACTATTTAGAAAAAAGAAACAAAGACATCAGTGCAAATAAAGGTACGAATGAAGCCGAAAACTGGAAAAACGACTGGGCTTATTCTAAATCTACAGCATTTCCAAACAAATTTTTTGCTTCTATGAACAAAAACTGTGCTATCGCGACAGGGAGCAAAGAATCGGCCCCTTACACATTAGTCGTTCAAACAACATGGATCTATCCAGGGTGGTTTGCCGGAGTAATGAAACAACATGCAAAAGTTACCACATTATTAAAGTTTATCGAAACAGCTAATCCCGCTAATGTGCTACTCGAAATAAACAGTGAAAAAGCACCTGGAGATTTTGATTTCGTCGGGATACCCAATACCAATGACAGAATAGCCGAGGGTTACGCTAAAACTGCAAAGTCCCTTGCCAAATTAATAACAAAGAAGATTAAATAATAGATGGGGTTTAAGAGCTCACATTCCCTCTTAAATCCCAATTTTATTCATAACAAGTTTCTGATAAAAAAATCAAGAAACAATAAAGGTCTTAAATTCGTTCCAGAACAGCTTCTTTTTATTCACATCGACAAACATCTCTTCAAAACTGAACGTATTAAAAACCGTTGCAATACGGCCTTTCATATAGGAATTATGTTCAATAAATGGAAGTTTCAAAGATGCAGGTTCCACACCCAACAATATAATCTTAGTCGGTTGAAAAAACTGCATAATGCGCTTAAAATCATTCGGGTTATGGGAATTTGCCAAATTGAGAACCGCAACGGTCTCTTTGGTCAATTTCAAGGCACCAATTGTTTTTTCAAAAGCGTCCAATGCGGCTGGAGAAAAGTAGGGGTATTGCTCGTAACGCAAAATAAAAAGTACTCCCTGATCCTTATTTCCTTGATAGATAAATTCACCACCCAATACTTCAAGATGGTTAACAGTATCACCGCCCTTGCGGGGCTCAATAGCCACAACGGCCTGCTCCGCACCTACCCCCACTGCTACACACGAAGTGTCCTTCGTTGTCGATGATGCCTGTACAACAGCTGTTTGCGCATGCGCACTGTTCTCCTCCTGTAAAGGATGTGCAGACAGATCGCCTTGAAAATCAAAACCATTTCCAAAGATTGTTTCATCCATTAAGGTCTGAAGTGCAACGGGATTATCTGTTGTAAGATTGCTCATCGAGAAAAGAAATATTAGACAGTAAAGATAAAGAAGAAAAAGGGAAAAGAAAAAGGAGCGAAGAATCGCTCCTTTCTGTATGTCAAAAAGATTAATGACCTAAGATATACGAGAAGATTAATGGCGCAACGATCGTCGCATCAGATTCTACGATAAATTTAGGTGTATCAATATCTAATTTGCCCCAAGTGATTTTCTCATTTGGAACAGCACCAGAGTAAGAACCATACGAAGTTGTTGAATCTGAAATTTGACAGAAATAAGCCCAGAAAGGTACTTCTTCCCATTCAAGATCTTGATACATCATCGGAACTACACAGATTGGGAAGTCACCAGAAATACCACCTGCGATTTGGAAAAATCCAACACCTTTACCTGCTGAGTTGTTACGGTACCACTCTGTCAAGTAAATCATATACTCAATACCAGATTTAACCGTACTCGCTTTCAATTTACCTTTGATCACATTGGAAGCGAAGATATTACCTGTCGTTGAATCTTCCCATCCTGGACATACAATTGGTAAATTTTTCTCAGCAGCAGCAACAATCCAAGAATCTTTTGGGTCGATTTCATAATATTGCTCCAACACACCAGAGTTAACAACTTGATAAAGAAACTCATGTGGTAAGTAACGCTCACCTTTAGCCTCAGCAGCGTGCCAAACATCTTCAAGATGTTTCTGCAAACGACGGAAAGCTTCTTCTTCCGGAATACAAGTATCTGTAACACGATTATAGTGATTATCCAATAGCTCTCTTTCTTGCTCAGCTGTCAAATCTCTATAATTCGGGATTCTTTTGTAGTGTGAGTGTGCCACAAGGTTCATCACATCCTCTTCCAAATTAGCACCAGTACAAGAAATAAAGTGTACTTTATCTTGACGGATCATTTCTGCCAAAGAAACACCCAATTCAGCGGTAGACATTGCACCTCCCAAAGAGATCAACATTTTTCCACCATCCAATAGATGTTCCTCGTAACCTTTTGCAGCATCTACTAATGCAGCTGCGTTAAAGTGACGGTAATTATGCTCAATAAATTGAGAAATAGGTCCTTTTTGAGTACTCATGATATTTTCTAACTTTTATAAAATAATAAGTATCGCAAAGGTACTGAATATAATCTATTTTCGTTCCAACAGAGATTCAAAACGCGTATAGACCACATTTTTTTTAACAAATGTAAAAAGAATGGTATTCCTCATATGCGATTATAAACGTGACGCTTCTCCTTCGATCGAAGTCTGTTTGATCTTTTGCTTTTTATAAAGGCCAAATGTATAATTAAAATTTAGGCCAATAATTCTTGAATCGACCACTGTTTTAGAATAAATGTTGAATTCCTGTTCCAAAATCTCTCGTTTCAAAACACGGCTATGAAACAGATCAGTATTCGAAACTTTGATCTATAGCGTGGGCTAGTTTATTGACAAAGTCAGGTTTCACATTTTTATCAATGGCATTGATGTTATCCAGCTCAAGAAGAAGTGCCGGTATTTTAGCACCACGTAAAATCGCTAGTTTTGTATTTATCGCCGGAGCACTTGCTGCCAGTCCATTCTGTTGCAACCTTTGCCCCAAACTAAATGCAAATTTGCGGTTAAGCTCTTCTAGCATCGTATGATTAACCCCCGACTGATATAATATTCGAATAGGAAGAGATTGTTTGTCCTTTACATTGTCGAAATGGATCGATAGCAATAAATCCCCTTCAAAGTTCGATCGGTCTCTGAGTAATTTATATTCATCAGCAGCCCTTGACAACACTACTTTGTACCCCTTGCGCTCCAGCTCCTGTTTCAAAAGTAAACAGGTTTCCCAGGTCAATGATTTTTCTTCCAATCCGAAAGATGAAATCCCCCCCGTGTCTTTCCCACCGTGTCCGGGGTCAAGGATGATCGTTTTAGACGGATTCTTTTTCCCATTTAAAGATGCGGAAAACCAAACGCTCTTCGGTGGATTAATAAAAGAGTAAAATAGCAGTAAAAAGCCTAATAAAGGAACGGTCAATACGTATTGCCATCTTTTCTTTTTAGAGGAAGGTTTTGCCATCATGGCCTGAACCCGTTCAACCAGCTCATGCCTATTGTTAAATAAACTGCTCTGCAATCCAGCAGGACAGGGCTGTTGCGTTAAAGTCAGTAGAAAACGGGCATAGCGGCTGTTACCATATCGATTGGCCAATACCTCGTCAACCTGATATTCATGCACCAAATACAACTGTCTACGCATCCAATAAACAAATGGATTTAGCCAAAAAAGACAACGAAAAATTTCTATAAACAATTTATCCCGACGATGTTTAAAAACAATATGCTGGCTCTCATGTTCAAAAATCAATTTTCCATCTGGCGTATCAAGCTGATCTTCTTCCATAACAATTACATGCTGAACTGAACAATTTGCATAATGTCCAAAGGGAGCAACCATCG
Source organism: uncultured Sphingobacterium sp. (assembly GCF_964277905.1). Lineage (NCBI taxonomy): Bacteria > Pseudomonadati > Bacteroidota > Sphingobacteriia > Sphingobacteriales > Sphingobacteriaceae > Sphingobacterium > uncultured Sphingobacterium sp. Next base: position 187,750 of record NZ_CAXYKD010000001.1, on the reverse strand, counting down.
TAAATCCTTCAAATTTATACTGACTCAGCTGTCCAATACGACGGCCTAAGCGGATATAGCGTAACGCAAATCGGCATAACAAAACAAAAGATACAAGCAGATAACCATAAGCAATGCCATATCCAATCGAAAAGGAATGCCAGAAAGAATCGACCATTTCTGTTTCAGATACGAGATCACCCGAAGCTCCTATCGAATGAGCAACTGTGTTCGATTGTTCAAAAGCGAGCACTGGACTTGTCGGCGAAAGAAATAGTTCGCCCAAACGTACAGTTCCAAATGGCAGAAGCAGACTCAACAAACATAAACCCAGGATAAAATAACGGTTCCATTGAAAAAATGAAAGCTGTCTGAATACCAGAAAATAAAGAACTGCGCCGATTACCAGACTGCAGTTAACTTCAAATAAATAATAAAGTAAGCTATTCATGATCTTCGTGTTTTTTGATGAGTTGTTCTATTTTCTGAATATCCTCCGCCGAAAGCTTCTTTTCTTTTACCATAAAAGACAGTAAGTTCTCAACCGAATCATCAAAATAATGATCGAGCACTCTTGAGAATGATAACTTTCGGTATTGCATCTTCGAAATCAAAGGATAATATTGATAAGTTTTTCCGAAGGCTCTATAACCTACATACCCTTTCTTTTCCAATATTCTTACAATCGAGGAGATTGTATTATAGGGTATGGAATTACTTGGATCCAGATACTCAATAATATCTTTGACAAAGACCTCTTTGAGCTTCCAGATCGCCTGCATGACTTCCTCTTCTTTTTTTGTTAATTCTTCCATAATTTGATACGTTGTTTATGCTAACATAAAGCTATAACTTATTTTTTAGTTTTACAACTGAAAAATAAGTTATAAAACTGAAAAACAAGTTCACAGAAGATATTCAATCAAAAAAAAGAAATTAAAACCTACTTTTTCAACAACTTAGAGAAAAACAAATAGGCCGCTACCAAAAAGATAACGATAATAATCAGGACAATAATCTCTTGTGTCCCTATTCCCCAGTTCATACTATTCATAATTTTTTTTCCAATTTAAATGATCCATTTCTCGCATTGATCTAAAAAAGTTTGGTCTATATCTGCCCCGATTCCAATTTGGTCTGAGATATGTATTTTGTATCCGTCATATTGAATACCACCGATAACAGGATCCTCCAGATGGCCAACCATACAAGTGTCCAGATCAAAAAACTTGACATTTGGGGCAGCATACGCGAAATGTACCTTAGCAGCCAAAGCCAAGCGAGATTCCAACATTCCTCCGATCATACAAGTAATACCGTATTCCGCGGCAATATGATTAATTTTTAAGGCCTCTTGAATACCTCCTGATTTCGAAAATTTAATATTAATATAATCGCAAGCATCAGCTTTGCAGAGACGCTCTGCGTCATGGTGAGAATAAACAGATTCATCCGCCATCACGGGAACAATAGTTTCTGTGCGCAATTGCGGTAAATATTCGTCATCCCAGGTACGCATTGGTTGCTCACAAAATTGTATCTTAAAAGGTTCTAGCCCCTGCAAAGCTTCTATTGCCCCCGCATAAGACCAGCCTTGATTTGCATCCACGCGAATAGGCATTTCGAATCCAACAGCCTTACGTATTTCACGAATGCGTGCAATATCCGTTTTTGGCTCCTTCCCCAGTTTAACTTTAAACATGACCGCACCTTCGTCCTGTAAACGCTTTGCCTTCAGCGCCATCTCTTCCGGAGACGCAATTCCTAAAGTGATATCTGTCGTAATTTCTCGTTTCGTTCCCTTTAGAAACTGATAAAGCGGTAGACCAGCATGTTTGGCGGCCAAGTCATACAAGGCCATATCAAAAGCCGATTTGATCGTTTTGTTACCGGCAATATACAAATCCAATTCAGCCAAACGCTCTTCTATGGCCAAAGGATCGCGCCCCTTCCAGATCTTTGCAAAATCTCTAGCCAGAACTAAGCAAGTATCTTGTGTTTCTCCAACGATCATCGGAAAGGCAGAACATTCGCCCACACCATATATATTGGCATCGGTATATATACGTATAAAAGTATTTTGCGCATAGTCCATTGTCCCTGTCGCAATGACAAAAGGTTCCATAGGAATGCTTAGTCGATAAATTTCAATTTCAGTTATTTTCATCTCATTCTCTTTAGTTAAGCCATGTCGATACAGCATAAAAGGATATGCAATACTTTGCCTAATTTATATATATTCTCGCAATCTTGGGATGCTTTTTCCATATCGCACAAAAAAATATTGCCAAATGTTGCATTATTCAGCTACGCATCAAACTGTATTAACAGCCACGAATACCAAATACAATATCAGCAACAAAACACTTCAAAAGAAATGATAAAATCAAATTAAATACATTTTCATTAGAATATTTACAATATTTACGTTTTTTATTCCTATATTAGCAATGTATAATATTTGAAAAGGAAAGATGATTCAACAAAGACCGAAAACGGAGGGCCTCTACGACCCTAATTTTGAGCATGACGCCTGTGGGGTAGGCTTTGTCGCCCATATCAAAGGGAATAAATCACACGCACAAGTAAAGGATGCATTGACCATGTTGGAAAACATGGAACACCGCGGTGCTTGTGGCTGTGACCCAGAAAGCGGTGACGGAGCAGGTATCATGATCCAGCTTCCACATGAATTTTTATGGGAAGAATGTATCAACTTGGGTATACAACTGGAAGAGCCAGGTTATTATGGCACAGGTATGGTCTTTCTTCCTAAAGAAGAAGACATGAACAAAATATGTCGGGATTTGATTGAGGAAGCGGCAACAGAAAGGGGTATGAAATTCCTTGGCTACCGTCCAGTACCAGTCAATCGTGAAGGTATTGGACCAACAGCGCTCAGTGCAGAACCTGAAATTGTCCAATTTTTTGTCAGCAGACCGGACGGCGTTTCAAACACTGAAGAATTTGAACGCAAACTTTTTGTACTACGTCGCCTGATCATTCAAAAAGTTAAACAACAACAAGAATATCCTCTCCCGCTTTACTTTGCATCGCTTTCTTGCAAAACAATTATTTACAAAGGTCAATTAACAACATACCAGGTCGGAACTTATTATCTTGATTTACGCGATCCTCGTGTGGTATCTGCTTTTGGCTTAGTTCACTCGCGCTTTTCCACCAACACCTTCCCTTCATGGTCGCTTGCTCAACCATTCCGTATGCTGGCACACAATGGCGAGATCAATACGTTGACAGGTAACCTGAATTGGTTTTATGCAGGTATGCGCGCTTTATCATCGCCCTATTTTACGGAAGAAGAGATGGAAATCTTACTTCCAATCGTTGACCGTGGTCAGTCCGATTCGGCCTGCCTCGACAATGTAGCGGAACTTCTTTTACACAGCGGTCGTAGCCTCACCCACGTCATGTTGATGTTGGTACCTGAAGCTTGGGATGGCAATACACAAATGGATCCTTTAAAACGTGCTTTCTACGAATACCATGCGACGTTGATGGAGCCTTGGGATGGTCCTGCAGCCCTCTGCTTCACCGATGGTAAGCATATTGGTGCTACACTAGACCGCAATGGTTTACGTCCACTACGTTATGCCGTAACCTCAGACGACCGCGTCGTTGTTGCTTCTGAAGCGGGAGCGCTTCCGATCGAGGAGTCTACCATCATCAAAAAAGGCCGCCAACAAGCAGGCAAGATTTTTCTTGTCGATATGGAACAGGGCCGTATCCTTACCGATAACGAAGTAAAAGATCAGCTGATCAACCAGCAGCCCTACAGCGATTGGTTGGACAATTACAAAATCAAACTGGAAGAACTGGAAGAGCCTCGTGTAACCTACACCTATCTTTCCAAAGATTCCGTTTTCAAATATCAAAAGACATTTGGTTTCTCCCGCGAGGATCTGGAAACCATCCTGACCCCAATGGCATTGACAGGGTACGAACCGACAGGCTCAATGGGGTCCGATGTTCCGCTGGCCATTCTGTCCGATCAACCACAGCATATTTCAAGTTATTTTAAGCAATTTTTTGCCCAAGTAACCAACCCGCCAATCGATCCGATTCGCGAACGCTTGGTCATGAGTTTAGCAACATTCATCGGTAATGCAGGCAATATACTGATCGAAGACAAGAAATTCTGTCACTGTGTGACTTTACCGCATCCAATCTTGACCTCCAAAGAACTGGAGAAATTGCGTTCGATCGACACAGGATTGTTCCAAGCAAAAACCATTCAGTCTTATTTCCGCTCAGATGGTAAGCCTGGATCATTGGAAGCAGGTCTGGAACGCTTGTGCCGCTATGCGGATGATGCCGTACGTGATGGTTTTGAAGTCTTAATTCTTTCAGATCGTGCGATCGATTCCAAACATGCAGCAATACCATCGTTACTTGCTGTTTCAGCAGTCCATCACCACTTGATCAAAACAGGTAACCGTGGCGCTGTAGGTCTCGTGGTCGAAGCCGGTGATGCTTGGGAAGTGCACCATTTTGCCTGCCTATTAGCTTTCGGTGCCACTGCGATCAACCCGTATATGGCATTGGCGAGCATCCGTACGATGAAGGAACAAAATACCTTAGATACAGAGCTCACTTGGCCAGAATTATCCAAAAACTACGTCAAGGCCGTCAATAATGGTTTGTTGAAGATTTTCTCCAAAATGGGGATCTCTACATTGCAATCCTACCACGGAGCGCAGATTTTCGAGGTACTCGGCATCGACAAATCTGTCGTTGATAAATTTTTCTGCGGAGCAGTCTCACGTATCGGTGGCATGACATTAGATGATCTTGCCAAAGAAGCCCTCTCAAAACACTGGCGTGGATTTGAAAAAAGCCGTACACCGCAAAATCTATTGCCAGAGGGCGGTATTTACCAATGGAAACGCCGCGGTGAAGGCCACCTTTGGAATCCCGACACGATTCACCTATTGCAACAGGCCTGTCGCACCGGAGATTACGCAACCTATAAAAAATACGCTCAGAAAATCAACGAGCAGAAGGAACATATGTTTACTCTTCGTGGATTGTTGGACTTTGCAAAACATCGCAATTCTATTCCATTGGAGCAAGTAGAACCTGCTAGTGAAATTCTAAAACGTTTCGCAACCGGAGCGATGTCCTTTGGATCAATTTCCCACGAAGCGCATAGTACCCTTGCCATCGCCATGAACCGCATCGGTGCAAAATCGAACACTGGTGAAGGTGGAGAAGATGAATTGCGTTATCAACCGCTTCCAAATGGAGATTCTATGCGCTCGGCAATTAAACAGGTTGCCTCGGCTCGTTTTGGTGTCACGTCCAATTATCTGACACAAGCGGACGAACTACAGATCAAAATGGCCCAAGGTGCCAAACCGGGAGAAGGAGGTCAATTACCGGGTCCCAAAGTGGATGCCTGGATTGCAAAAACCAGACACTCTACACCGGGTGTCGGTCTGATTTCACCACCACCCCACCACGATATTTACTCCATCGAAGATTTAGCCCAGCTGATCTTTGACCTAAAGAATGCTAACCGTCAAGCAAGAATCAACGTAAAATTGGTCTCTAAAGCAGGTGTTGGTACCATTGCTGCCGGAGTTGCAAAAGCCCATGCCGACGTCATTCTTATTGCAGGTTTTGATGGTGGTACAGGTGCATCTCCAATCAGTTCAATCAAGCACGCTGGACTACCTTGGGAATTAGGCCTTGCAGAAGCGCATCAGACACTTGTTAAAAACAAATTGCGCAGTCGTGTCGTGTTACAAGCGGACGGCCAGGTAAAAACAGGTCGCGACATCATCATCGCTACACTATTGGGCGCTGAGGAATGGGGCGTATCTACAGCAGCATTGGTTGCCGGCGGCTGTATCATGATGCGTAAATGCCACCTGAATACGTGTCCTGTAGGTGTTGCAACTCAAGATCCAGAACTGCGTAAATTATTCTCTGGAAAACCAGAAGATATTGTCAACTTATTTACCTTCCTCGCGGAGGAAGTCCGTGAAACTATGGCTTATCTAGGCTTCCGTACCATCAACGAAATGGTGGGAAGAGCTCAATTCTTGAAAAAACGCGAGAATATAAACCATTGGAAAGCTAAGAAAATTGATTTCACAGACATTCTACATGTGGAACGCAACGAGCCTGGACAATCGTTATACAATACCGAAGAGCAGGATCACGGCATGGCTATGATTTTGGATTGGGGCCTCCTAAAACAGTCAAAATTGGCTTTAGACAGCAAAACCCCTGTATTTGGCACATTCAAGGTCAAAAATACAGACCGCACCATCGGAACAATGTTATCCAATGAAATTTCAAAACTCTATGGTTCTGAAGGTCTACCTGACAATACCATCAATTTCAAATTTGAAGGTTCGGCCGGACAAAGTTTCGGTGCATTTTCAACAAAGGGTCTTTCATTTGAATTACAAGGTGAAGCCAATGATTATGTTGGAAAAGGACTATCAGGAGCGCAGTTAGCAATCTATCCAGTTGCAGAAAGTGCTCTTGTACCGGAAGATAATATCATTATCGGCAACGTTGCACTATTTGGAGCAACATCCGGACATCTATTCGTCAACGGACAGGCCGGTGAACGTTTTGCAGTACGTAACTCAGGCGCAACAGCTGTAGTTGAAGGTGTTGGTGACCATGGCTGTGAGTACATGACTGGGGGCCGTGCGCTGATCTTAGGGGCAACGGGTCGTAACTTTGCTGCCGGAATGAGCGGTGGTATCGCATGGATCTACGACATTAACGAGGATTTCCGCGAAAACTGCAATCAGGAAATGGTCGATCTGGACCCATTGGAAAGTGAAGACGAAACCGCAATTATCGCCTTACTGAAACGTCATATCTTACTCACCAATAGCCGTAGAGCAGATTTCATTCTACAAAATTGGTCAAGAGAAAAAAATAAATTCATTAAGGTATTCCCTAGAGAATACAAAAATGTCATTCGTCAAAAATTAGTTGAAGCATAATATAGGAAGCACATCATGGGAAAAATTACAGGTTTTAAAGAATTTGAGCGCGTGCTTCCGACAAAAGAAGCTGTGGAAGGTCGCGTACAGCACTTTAAGGAATTCAATAAAGGGTATTCGGAGAACGAGCTCAATAAGCAGGCCGCGCGCTGCATGGACTGCGGCATTCCATTTTGTCATTCAGGTTGCCCACTGGGCAATGTCATCCCTGAGTTTAACGATGCCGTATACGATGGAAAATGGGAAGAGGCTTATCAGATTTTGTCCTCCACCAATAACTTCCCTGAATTTACAGGTAGAATATGTCCGGCACCATGCGAATCAGCCTGTGTACTTGGCATACATAGTACTCCGATCACTATTGAGGAGATCGAAAAACATATTATTGAGATTGCTTTTAAAAAGGGTTATGTCAAAGCACATAAAAGCTATTTAAAAACAGGCAAACGCGTCGCTGTCGTCGGCTCTGGTCCAGCAGGACTAGCGGCTGCCGCTCAGCTCAATAAGGCTGGGCACGATGTTATCGTCTTCGAACGTGATGATCAGGTTGGAGGTTTACTCCGTTACGGTATTCCGGATTTTAAATTAGAAAAATCGGTGATCGATCGTCGTATCAATCTCATGAAAGAATCGGGAATAGAATTCAAGGTTAACACAGAAGTTGGCAAAGATATCAGCTTTTATGAATTAAAAGCTTATGATGCAGTTATATTGGCCACTGGCTCAACCGTTCCTTGGCACATGCAATTACCGGGACATGAAGCTAAAGGCATACATTTTGCCATGGACTTTTTGACCCAACAGAATAAAGAAGTAAGTGGAATTGCTGTCGAACAAGACCGCATCTTGGCAACAGACAAACATGTTGTTGTCATCGGTGACGGCGATACCGGATCGGACTGTATTGGTACATCCAATCGTCATCGTGCAAAAAGTATTACACAGATTGCCCGCAAACCTACACCATCTAAACACCGCCTAAAAAACAATCCTTGGCCGATGGACAAGCTCACATTCGGAACCTCCTCTTCCCAAGAAGAAGGTTGTGAAAGACTTTGGGCTACAGAAACGCAAGAGTTTGTTAAAGATGAAGATGGCCATATCAAAGCTATAAAAATCAAAGAAGTTCAATACGAAGTTGATGAATTTGGAAAAAGAACCCGCTTAGGAGAATCCGAGATCCGTGAAATACCGGCAGACCTCGTATTATTGGCTATTGGTTATCAACACACTGAACATACGCTCTTAGAACAGTTAGGTGTTCGTGTAGATGAAAAAGGAAATATCCTTGCAAATGACAAAGACTACCAAACGACTATTGATAATATCTTCACTGCCGGAGACTGCCGTAAAGGCCAATCGCTTGTTGTTTGGGCCATCTCCGAAGGACGCGAATGTGCTCGAAAAGTCGATGAATACTTAATGGGGTATTCAGAGCTTGAAAGCAAAGACTTCCTGGCGACAATAAATGCATAAAAGTAGGCCGCGCTCAACAGGGGGGGCATACTAATGATACGCCAAGCCACCTTCAATATTCAGTAATAAGGACGAAAGCTTGAACAGTATAAAATCATAAAAAGGTCCGTTGAAAATTCAACGGACCTTTTTTATGATCAGTAATTAGTCCCTATTTCAATGGGTCCTTAAGCTTAACAAAATAAATACTGTTTTTGTCTACAGTCTTTATGTAAGGTAATATTTTCGACTCATAGAAGCCTTTTCCAGTCACCCCAAAATCATCATCATTACATACCGCGATCATGAATGGATTAATGACAGCCAAGCCCTCTGCTTTATCATGCGGATACAATTCCTTGATGTCAGTCATTAAATCAGCAACCAATGTCTTATTGACTGGTTTAATATTATACTTTGCCAATGTAGCTGCGTCTTTGAGTTCCTCGACAGTTTTACCGTCAAATAATTTCCCAGTTGCGGTATTATTCGCATCCGAGATATCTGTTGCGCCAGAAAGATCTATTTTATAAATTTTCTTAAATACAGTAGAGCGAGTTGCTTCTGTCGCGTATTCCCCATCACGTTCCAAGACAATAAATGTTGAATTGCTCACGGCAGCGATTTCACTCACAGCCTGCAAATCGGTACGCTCCATCATATAGACATATTGTTTCGTGGCGCCGCTCGCAATATCGAGCGTAACAATACGGATTGCCAACGAATTTTTAATCGCGTCTTTAGAGGGATTATACAGTGGAAATTGCATGATTCCGACCAATGTTTTACCGTCTGGTGTAAGCGTCAATCCCTCCATTCCGCGATTAGGACGACGTTTGGCAAATACCAAAGGCAACTTTTTACCCGTAGACCAAGGATTAATCCGTTCGATTTCTTTTCCCGAAGCGTCAAAATGAACGATATGTGGTCCGTATTCGTCACTGACCCACCAAGATCCATCCGCCGCTCTCGCTAGTCCCTCTGAATCGATTCCATCCTCGCTTTTCCCTAGATCTTTACCATCAACCCCCAATGCTTTTTCTCCAGAACCACCCTTCCCTTCAGGATTTGGCAGACCATTCAATTTCACACCATCTTTATTTTTCAATTCGATAACAGATTCCAATGTTAGCGTATTTTCCTTTAATCTGAATTTACCGATCTGCGGTGCAAATGCCGGAGTAGCAAATACTTTACTATCACTTTCTGTCCCATCAATATTTGGTCCCCTATCAGTTAAAAGATAAAATATAGATTTATCAGTAGGATCTTGGACCATCGAAGACCCATAGCCTCCATTATACACTTTTACACCATTAATATCACTTAATACTTTTGGGTCTGTTGCTATTGCCTTTTGCGGATAGGTCAGTTCTGTCGGGTCAGTAATCTGCGACACATCATCTTTACTACATGAAGCACACAATAGGGCTATCCCCAGTACACTGTATATTTTTTTCATCTGTACAAATTTTTCAAATAATGTTTACTGCTATTCAGGTTCACTCCAATAGCCAAATTCTATTCCTGTTGCCTTGCATATCTGATAAAACAGTAGGGTTAGTCTAAACAATCTATGCTTGGCTGGCTGTCCGAATACTGATGCAAACATAATTGCCAGATATTAGCCAATCATTAACATAAGTTTAAATAAACTGCATCTATCGTAAAAAACATCCTATAAAAATTAAATACCCTCGGTTATGGAATTTTGAATTTTCCTGCATCACTAGAAAAATAACAACTAATTGTGCCGCGAACCATCGATGTATTCACGGACCTCACCTACTAAACATAGAAAGATGAAAAAGATTATAGTTGCCCTTTTCATAATTTTGGTATTTTCCAATGTGGATACGAAATCTCAGATCAAAACTACACGCGAAATACCCAGCTTAAGAATTAAAAATGACGATGGCCAGCAAAACAAGGTGATGTTGGCAGACCTAAAAGTAGATGTTGCGATCTTCGGAAATATGGCCAAAACGACGATGACAATGGTCTTCGACAATAAGACCAATCGCGATCTCGAGGGCGAACTGACATTCCCTATGCCGGAAGGCGTCTCCGTGAGCGGCTACGCCTTAGATATCAACGGCAAATTACGCCAGGCAGTTCCAGTCGATAAAAATAAAGGTACCGAAGTATTTGAAAGTATAGAAACACGCCGGGTCGATCCCGGTCTATTGGAAAAAGTCGAAGGAAATAATTTCCGAACTCGGATTTACCCATTACCAGCGAATGGGAAGCGGACCGTTCAGATCAGCTATTCGGAAAATCTGACAACAGCATCCGATCAGGCTCGTTACTACCACCTACCCTTAAACTATACATCCCCCATTGAAAACTTCACCTTGGATATCCATGTCTTTCAAGACACATATAAGCCAGATTTCACAGAGAAACCAGATGGTTCGTTGGCATTCTCACAACATAACAGCAATTACACAGCTTCTTTACATAAACAACAGTTTAAATCCCAGCGAAATTTAGTCATTCAACTGCCGACAGACAACAGGGAAACATCAGGTCTATTTCAGGCAAATAATGACAATACCTTTTATTTTCTTGCCAATGCAAGCGTCAACTCCATAAAACCTGCTCAAAAGAAATGGGGGCACAGCATTGGAATTATATGGGACCGTTCGCTCAGCAGTAAAAATAGAGATATAGAAAAGGAACTCGCGCTATTAGATCTCTTTTTTAAAGAAAACCCCAATATGACTGTTGATCTGGGCTTATTGGACATCCGCTTTGTAAAAGGGCATACGTTTCAGGTAAGTCAAGGTAATTGGAATGATCTCAAAAACTACATCAAAGGAATTAATTACGATGGCGGTACAGATTATAGCCAAATAAAGGCCGGTGTAATCAAGGCCAGCAATTACCTGCTGTTTAGCGACGGCCTTTCTACATTTGGTCAAAGTAAAATGAGCCTTGACAATCCAGTCTATTGCATTACTTCATCCAGTGGGTCGGACTATGGTGTCCTAAAACAAATTGCCCAAAAACATATTGGAAAGATGATCAATTTAGTCAATACCTCAATAACTGAAGCTTATCATAATCTAAATACGATAAACCTTATCTATCTGGGGATAAAAGAAAAAAATGATTTTGAGGAAGTTTATCCTCAAAAAGGTACCCGAATACAAGCCAATTTTTCTATCGCAGGCTTAGGGAAACACCCAGGAATGAAGCAGCTCACAGTACTTGTAGGAGATGGGCAACAAGCACCACAAGAGATTAGTATAGCGCTGCAACCTGACCATGGTGAAATTGACCTACAACAGATCTGGGCACAAAAGAAAATTGAAGCGCTGGATCTTCAATACGAAGACAATCGTGAAGAAATTGAAACCCTTGGTAAACAGTTCGGTATTGTTACCCGAAATACCAGCTTAATTGTACTGGAAACTGTAGAAGATTACATACGTTATGCAATAACTCCACCTGCCGAATTGCTTTCCGAATTTAATCGGCTCATAAAAGAAGCACGTATCGCAAAGGAAGAACGTGTAGCAGACTTGTTGGATCAGGCTCAAGATATTACCAAACAGCTTCGGTCCTGGTGGAATACCGATTTTCAGCAAAAAAAGAAATATCCAAAGCGTAAAAGATTAATTCGCATTCCAGAACCTGCGGTTGCCGAAGAGATGGCTACCGGTGTTGCTCCTGTTACACCCATTCCGTCGCGTCCCTCAGCTAGTCCTGCAGCTCCCACGCTAGCCTTAGAATTGCGTTCGTCTGACGGAACCTCAGCGAAAAGCATCTCGGCAACTGGCAATTCAAGCACTGCCCATACAGCAACCAGCGAACTGGCGAAGGCGGCCGCATCTGAGGACGTTCTTCAGGAATTCGCTGTTGTTCAATCCTTAGAAGGGCGTGTAGCTGGCCTACAAACGCCAAGCGGCATTAACAACATACGTGGAAAAATTAGCATCCCCGAAATAAAAGAAGACCAAGCCTATTTACAGGACCTTATTCAATCCAAAGATCCTTACAAAAGCTATCTCCAACTTCGGGATCAGTATATGGGAACGCCAACTTTTTATTTTGATGTCGCAAACTTCTTTTTCAAAAGAGGGGATCGAGACAAAGCGTTACTCATTTTAAGTGCACTCGCAGACTTACAAATTGAAAATGCAGATCTCTACAAAACCATCTCTTATAAGTTACGGGAATGGGGCGATTACGATAATGCACTATTCATTACAGCTAAGGTTTTAAAATGGCGTCCAATGGATCCACAAAGCCACCGCGATTATGCCCTTGTCTTACAAGACAAAGGTATGTTCAAGGAAGCACTAGAACAATTATATGGGATTTTGATACAGAGCTACTCCCCGGAAGCCGCCGACCGCGATGACGGTATTGAAGAAACATTGGTTATGGAAATCAATAATCTCATTAAAGCAAACAAAGCTGCAAGCTCCACAGTTACCGTGAACAAAAAATTGATTGCGGATCTGCCCGTTGACATTCGTGTTGTTATCAATTGGAATTCACAAAATACCGATATAGACCTTTGGGTAACTGATCCAAATCAAGAAAAATGCTTTTATAGTAATCCAGTCACAGCGATTGGGGGTCGACTCAGCAATGACTTTACTGGCGGCTATGGCCCTGAACAATTTTTATTGAAAAAAGCACTAAAAGGAAAATATAAAATTGAAGTTGATTTCTTTAACGATGGTTCCCTTACGCTAGCAGGTCCAGCGGCTGTCATGGCTGAAATCTATACCTACTATAGCAGTGGGAAGCAAGAACGAAAAATCGTTACGATCTACCTTGACCGCAATAAGGAGCGCAATATTGGGATTGGCGAATTTTCATTCCAGTAGATTACCAGAGACAGTGAAGTCAATAAATTGACTTCACTGTCTCAATTAATGCAATTTACGAATAACCAGATCCTTTTGTCTATTCTCCAATTTGGTTTTTACATAAGGGTAAGTAAATACTGCTCCTAAAACGATACAGGCTCCAAGATAAAACCCGCCGCTCATGGTCTCCTTTTGCCCAAATATCAACATCGCTAACAGAATACCATAAACAGGCTCCAGATTGGTTGTCAGCGCAACAGTAAAAGCAGACAATTCCTTCATAACAGCAACGCCCATAACATAAGCCACCGCCGTACAAACCACACCTAACAACAGCAGATAAATTAAATCTTGCTGCCCCAATTTCATTTCAGCGTTGAAATCTCCTGTAAACAACATCAATATGCTGATCCAGAAGCATGCCCCCATCATCTCATAGAACGTAATCAGGGTTGGGCTCGATTTTTTAACCATGCGCGCATTGGCGATAGAAAATATACTCGCGCAAAACGCACAACCAAGCCCCGCCAATAGACCAACGAGGTAATGTGTTTCAAAAGAAAAGATCGTATAAATACCAATGATAATTACCAAACCAACAACAATATCCAACAGTGCAATGCGCTTTTTATTCACAATAGGCTCCAATATTGCCGTAAATAAAGTCACCGAGGATAGCGTAACCAATGTCACCGATACGGTAGATACTTTGATCGAATAAAAAAATAATACCCAATGCAGTCCAACAACGGCCCCCACCATAAAAAATTGGAGAAACTGTTTCCGCGAAACTACAATCGATTGTTTGGTTACCAAGAAATAGATCAACAGCGCGATAGACGCTATTGCAACACGATACCAGACTAAATGAAGGGCGGATACGGAAATCAGACTACCCAAAATTCCGGTAAACCCCCAAATAAGTATTGTTAAATGCAGAATTAAAATATTCCGATTTAATTGAATTTTAGTCATATTCTCTAGAATACATTTGTATAGAAATGATGAGCAATACCTATTATTTCCCTTTATAAGGCAGGCTCACTGAAGTTATTGAAAACTGAACAAAAATTACTTTGGCGCTTTTATCGCCAGGTATAGTGCTACCAAAAAGAAGGTAACATTCGGAATTAATACGGCTATCAACGGTGGCAGTCCCCCTTTCAAAGAAAACATAGTTGCAAACTGTATAAAGACGATATACGTAAAACTTAACGCGATACCAATACCAAGGCTCAATCCTATCCCCCCACGCACTTTCTTGGAGGACAGTGCCACACCCATCAAGGTCAGTACAAAAGCTGAAAATGGATACACATAACGCTTGTATTTCTCAAGTAATAAGTCGTTCATAACTCCGGTTCCCCGGATCTCCTCCTTATGGATACGAATATTTAATTCGCGTGTATCCATGGCGGTAAACATGTTATCACGTACCTCAAAATCCGAAGGTTTCATATCCAAGGTCGTGTCTTTAACGGCTCCTTTGTCCATGCGTTCATGCAGTCCGTTGATAATACGATTGGTATACCCTTCAATCTTCCATTTTGTTGCCACCGAGTCCCAAGTAATACGGTCAGCCATCATTTTTTCCTTGAGGGTATCCCCTTTGAAAATTTCAAGTACAAAGCCGTATCCTGTTTTGGTTGTATTATCAAAATTGTCTATATAAACATAGCTGTTTTTGTCCAATTGCATGTGAGTAGAAACCCTCGAGTTATCCTTGGGTGGCTTTACATAGATATTTTCAAAATCAACCTTCATTTTATTCGTATTCGGAATAATAAAAATGTTGAATACCAAAGAAATGGCAAATATCAGGGTTGCAGCGATCATGTAAGGACGAAGCAAACGGTTAAAGCTATACCCGGCACTTAGAATTGGGACAATTTCAGTTTGGTCCGCCATCTTGGAGGTAAAGAAAATAACCGCAATAAAGTTGATCAGCGGACAAAGAAAATTTAAGTAAAAGGGAATAAACCCCGCATAATACTCAAAAATAATCTTATCGAGGGGTGCATGATATTTTAAAAAATCATCCAATCGTTCGGACACGTCAAAAACCACCATGACAACAGTAAATATCGCCATAGTGAATAAAAAAGTACTTAGATACTTTTTGATAATGTAACGATCGATTAACGACAGCATTTTTTTACTTGAGCTATTTAGTTCTACAAACGTTGATCCAATATTTTCACCATTTTGTTTTTCCAATCGTAGAAAGTTCCATCAATGATTCGCTCCCTAGCCTGATTAACCAACCAAAGGTAAAAATGCAAATTATGTAAAGAAGCAATTTGTGCCCCAAGAATTTCTTGTGATTTAATCAAATGCCTTAGATAGGCTTTCGAATAAAATTGATCTGCATGCAGATCACTCTCCGCTTCTATTGGTGAAAAATCATCTTTCCACTTTTCATTTTTGATATTGATAATACCATTTTGTGTGAAAAGCATGCCATTTCTAGCATTACGGGTTGGCATAACGCAATCGAACATATCCACCCCTAAGGCAATATTTTCAAGAATATTTACCGGTGTTCCCACCCCCATAAGATAACGTGGTTTGTCATGCGGTAAGATATCACAGACAACTTCGGTCATAGCATACATTTCTTCCGCAGGTTCGCCAACCGATAATCCACCGATCGCATTTCCTTCGCGGTTAAACGAAGCAATAGTCTCTGCAGATTTTATTCTTAAATCTTTGTAAACAGATCCTTGAACAATTGGAAACAAAGTTTGATCATACCCATATAGCGGATCAGTGCTATCAAAACGATCCACACAGCGTTTCAGCCAACGATGGGTCATATCCAAAGAACGACGTGCATACCCATAATCACATGGATAAGGCGTACACTCATCAAATGCCATAATGATATCCGCACCGATAATACGCTGCGTATCCATTACATTTTCTGGTGTAAATAGATGTTTTGATCCATCGATATGGGAACGAAAGGTAACCCCTTCTTCTTTGATCTTACGTACTTCGGTCAACGAATACACTTGATAACCACCAGAATCTGTTAAAATAGGTCGATCCCAACCATTGAATTTATGCAATCCGCCGGCTTTATTCAACACATTCAACCCTGGACGTAAATAGAGGTGGTACGTATTACCCAAAATAATCTGCGCTTCAATATCGTTCTTCAATTCATGTTGATGAATTGCTTTCACTGTACCTGCCGTACCAACAGGCATAAAAATAGGTGTTTGAATGGGACCGTGTGCAGTTTCGACAACACCTGCACGTGCTTTTGACAACTTATCTTGTGCTTGTAGCGTAAATTTCATTAATATTTTTCCTCTGAGACTATTTCTATTTTAAAGAATGATTTGCCATGGAAATGGCGATATCGGCATTTGGAGTGAAAAATTAAAAACTCATTTTCAACTAGTTGCAACTTAAAAAGTCGTTATAGCTTTCCTAATTTCCACCCAAGCTCGGATTCATCCCTAGAATACGTTGCAAAAATACTATAAAAAGATTTGCAAACAGGATGTTTCAAAAATAAATTATCATTTTTCCCCTATAAAAAAGTTGCGGAAAGCACTTATCTTTGTGAGCTATGCTTGACCTTCACGTATTTTTGGCCAATCTTCCATATATTGCTTTCGGAGTATTGGGTCTTTTCCTATTGATACAATTGTACTACATCTTATTTGTATATAGCAAATTGAGTAGTTATCAAATTGAACCTGTACAAGAAGGAACCGAATTCCCACCGCTATCCGTTATTATTTGTGCACACAATGAACAGGATAATATTCCCGAATTCCTTCCGAGTATACTGAATCAAGACTATCCCAATTTTGAAGTAATTGTTGTCAATGATTTCTCAACAGACAATACGCCTTGGATATTGCATGATTTCGAAGCAAAATATCCCAATTTAAAGATTGTGGATATCAAAGAGCATATTCGCTTGAAACATGGTAAAAAGTTTGCCGTCAGTATGGGTATCAAAGCATCAAAGCACCAGACACTGGTGTTTACCGATGCGGATTGTGCGCCACAATCCGATCAATGGCTCAAAGAAATTGCCGCAGCTTTCAGACCGGAAACAGAAATTGTACTAGGCTATTCTCCTTATTTTAAGAAAAAAAGCTTGCTAAATCTATTGATTCGATTTGAAACTAGCCATACTGCCATGAGTTATTTCTCCTATGCCCTAAAGGGCGATGCCTATATGGGAGTAGGGCGCAACATGGCTTACAAAAGAGACCTTTTCTTTCGTAACAAAGGATTTGCAGCACATATGCATATTAAATCCGGCGATGATGATCTTTTTGTTAACCAAAATGCAAATCCGACCAACGTTAACATTGCACTGGCAGCCGAATCCATTGTCTATTCGGAACCCAAAGCGACCTGGAGGAGCTATTACAAGCAAAAAGCAAGACACTCAGGCGCCTCTACCATTTACAAAAAGCGACATCAGCGCATGCTGGGCACCCAGCTGGTATCGGCAGTCTTCTTTTACATAGCACTTATCGCAACAGCGATTGCCTTTCCAATGTACTGGTATGTTCCCGTTACAGCCTACCTTCTAAGGCTGATTGCCCAATGGATAATATTTGCCAACATCTATAAAAAACTAGAAGTAAAGGAACTGATTTGGTGGCTGCCTTTGGTAGACTTCATCTACTATTTCTATATTTGCATCAATGGCATCTTCAGCAGAAAAAAGAAAAAAATAAGCTGGAAATAATTCACTTTTAAAATACGAAGCTTTGAATCCAACAGTTGATATCATCTATAACTATTTTCCAAAATTAACGGATATTCAAAAAGAACAGTTTGCAAAACTTGCCGACCTCTATACATTTTGGAATAGCCAAATCAATGTTATTTCACGTAAAGACATTGATAGCCTCTACCTGCACCATGTGTTACATTCGCTAGGTATCGCTAAATTTGTCCAAGAGCTCACGCCAGAAACACAAATTTTGGATGTGGGAACCGGAGGAGGCTTTCCAGGTATCCCAATGGCCATTATGTTTCCTGAAGTCAAATTCCATTTGGTCGATTCTATCGGCAAAAAAATTAAGGTCGTACGTGAAGTTGCAGCTGGACTCGGTCTCCAGAATGTTGAAGCAGATCATATCCGCGCAGAACAACTCGACGACAAATATGATTTTGTCATATCACGTGCGGTGACAAGACTTGGAGAATTTACGCCTTGGATACAGAATAAATTCGCAAAAAAAGATAAAAACGGGATCCCTAATGGAATTCTTTACTTAAAAGGCGGAGATCTCACCGAAGAGATCAAAGAATCTAAGCTCAAAGCAGAATTACACCCACTTTCAGATTACTTTAAAGAAGATTTCTTTGATACAAAATATCTGGTATACGTACCTATGTAATTAAAGTTTGGCATTACCCATAGGAAACTGAAGTCTCCTATGGATAATGTCTACAGAATCGAGGTAGTTCGTTAAACACTTATGGATATAAGCGATCTTCTCATAACGATCATTCTCACGAAGCCATTTTAAGGAAGGTTCATAGTATATCCTAAATTTGCGCAAAGAATCTCCCGATAGCTTGCTGTATTCCCCTGTCAAAGGATACCATTCCTCACGAATCAGATCCTGTTGGTATTCTTTTTCAAACTGACGTTGAAGTTTTCTCGAATTTCGTCCCTTTCGACTGAATTTATTGTAAGGCTTGTTCAGATTGACGGCAATTCCGCCCTGATGAGGCAAGGTCACCATATTTTTCGTATCACCCCAGAAAAAGATCGACTTATACTCCTCCTTTTTTTCTTCCCATTTATCCGCTGCTGATTTACGTTTGATCGAAACAGTATCCAAACGCAAAGTATCTTTTTGGCTTCCTTTTTTTCCAATGGTATCCTGATAATAAAATTCCGCTGGATGGGCAAAAGCTCCCGGCCGATAAAATGAAAAGTAGACACAGAAAAACAATAAAGATAGAAATCCGATACGTACCATATTTATAATTGATAAACCAAAATAACCAACTATAAATAAAATTAAAAAGTATTTAACTATCTTTAACTTAAGAGACTAAAGACCCAATTCTTTTTTAATTTCTAAGCCAATTAGATTGATTTCTTCATCCATACCGAACATAGGAAGCTCCGTTTCTGGATTAAGTTTCAACCAGTTTGTATCATTGTCTTTAATAATCTTTACGTATTCCACGCCATCCTTAAAAATAACATACGTATCTTCTTCCTCAGGGAAAACAGAATAAACTACATCCCCCAATTCGATATCAAAAGGTTCTTTCATTTCCATAGTTAAAATATCATTAATCGTTCAAAGTTACCAATTCCTCTTCTTTCTTTCCATAATTGACCAATATTTCATCCCAGGAGATCTCAAATAAGCTCGGGAAAATTGCATTCATTCTAGAGCAATCCGCAAATTTTCCAGCAGGCACGTGATCTCCTCCGATTAAGAACTTCGTCATTCCACTAAAAATACAAGAAGCCTGAGCAATTCTAACAAAAAGTACAACAGCTCGTTATATTTTTCATATATTTAGATAAACCCAATTATGAAACTAATTTATCCCATAGCTTTGACGAAAATCAAGGGGATTGGCCCTAGAACAGCGCGTCACATCATTGACCAAGGTCACGATTTAGCGGACGTATTTGCGTACTCAAAAAAAGATTTGATGCAAATTCTTGGGATACGTGAGTCAATCGCCGAAGCAATATACAATAAAAGCTATATGCCCGCCTGTGAAAAAGAACTCGCTTTTATCGAAAAACATCAGATACAAGCGTTATGGCTGGAAGACGAAAATTACCCCAATAGGCTACGACAATGTGAAGACTCTCCGCTTGTTGTCTATTATAAAGGGAACCAACCACTCAACAGTGCAAAAGTTATTAGTATCGTCGGCACTAGACATGCGACCTATTATGGCCAGAAAATATGCGAAGATTTGCTAGAAGCCATGAATTGTACCAAAGACACCTTAATCGTTAGTGGTCTTGCTTATGGTATTGACGCATTAGCACATCGCAACGCACTAAAAAATAATATTCCAACCGTTGCTGTATTAGGGCATGGTCTCGATCGAATTTACCCCGCATCCCATCGCGAACTTGCCACAAAAATGCTAGACCAAGGCGGTTTATTGACAGAATTTACATCCAACACATTACCTGAGCGCAGTAATTTTCCTATGCGCAATCGCATCATAGCCGGTATGGCAGATGTCACCATTGTCGTAGAAGCTGCAATTAAAGGAGGCGCATTGATTACTGCCGAAATTGCCAACAGCTACAACCGCGATGTATGCGCCTTTCCAGGAGCCGTTTATGAAAAAAGCTCTGAAGGCACCAACTACCTCATCAAAACCAACCGTGCTCATATGATTAGAGGACTTCAGGATCTCGAATATCTCATGAATTGGGAAGTCAGCATAAAAGCTGTTGACCAACAGCTTAGCCTTCCTTTGACACTGACAAAAGACCAACAACTCCTTTTTACACTCATTCAGCAAAAAGGACAATTAGAGATAGACCAGATGATTGACCTCACAAAATGGCCACAAAGTAAATTAGCCTTAATCCTATTGGAACTTGAAATGCAGTCACTCATTCACGCCCTACCTGGAAAACGGTATAAAACTGCCGGACAGACGGAAATTCAAAAAAATTAGCTCATTTCATAGCATGCACCAGCGCCGAAAGGCCGTTTGGAGCACGACAAAAATTCACCATTATACCCAACCAAAAACCAAGAATTAATGAACGAAAACAATACAAAAAGTATCTGGAAAGTCATCGGAGCCTCCTCCATGGGAACACTAATCGAATGGTATGACTTTTTCATTTTTGGCAGCCTATCCATTGTAATTTCCACCAAATTCTTTCCAGCAGAAAATCCAACAGCGGCTTTTCTTTCAACCCTAGCCACATTTGCCGCAGGGTTTGTTGTCCGACCATTTGGCGCCCTATTTTTTGGGCGACTAGGTGATATTATCGGTCGAAAATATACGTTTATGGTTACTTTAATGCTCATGGGCGGAGCAACATTTCTCATAGGTTGTATCCCCAGCTATGAGAGTATTGGGTTTTGGGCACCGCTGCTGGTGTTGATCCTTCGTCTCTTGCAAGGTCTTGCCCTAGGAGGAGAATATGGAGGTGCAGCAACTTACGTCGCTGAACATGCCCCATTGGGCCAGCGGGGTTATTGGACATCATGGATACAAACAACAGCTACCTTTGGCCTTTTCATATCACTCGTTGTTATCCTCCTGACCAAAGGCTTTCTCAGTGAATCACAATTTGATTCTTGGGGATGGCGGGTTCCTTTCCTCCTATCTTTAGTCATGGTATACGTTTCCTATCTTATTCGTAAGAAGATGAAGGAATCACCCGAATTTAGCAAGGCCAAAGCGGAAGGAAAAACAAGTACAAATCCGCTAAAAGAAAGCTTTGGCAACCGCTACAACCTCAAATTTGTACTGCTCGCACTTTTTGGTGCAGCCATGGGACAGGGCGTTGTTTGGTACACTGGACAGTTTTACTCGATGAGTTTCATGAAAACGGTCATGCACCTTCAATCTGACCAGGCCGATACCATCCTCGGCATCGCACTACTGTTGGGAACTCCATTTTTTGTCGTATTTGGATGGCTTAGTGACAAAATTGGACGAAAATGGATCATGCTCGGCGGGATGTTACTTGCCGTATTGACTTACCGCCCGATTTACGAATCCATGTACCAACTTTCCAATGTAGAACAGAAAGTCAAGGTGAACGAAACAACGGAGGTCCCCCATGGACCGCAAACAACAGAAATCATTTCGATCATCAAGACTCAATATGAGGACCAGACGGAAGTTACTATAGCCAGCATGATACATCAGTCAGGAAAACTCAAAGGACAGCCAATGACCAAAACCACAGTCCATCTTGCAGGCAAGAACTATATGCTGCTCGTCCTGCTGATCTTTATACAAGTGATTTATATTACAATGGTGTACGGGCCCATCGCGGCTTTTCTTGTTGAACTATTCCCTGTAAAGATCCGGTACACATCCATGTCCTTACCCTATCATGTTGGAAATGGAATATTCGGCGGCCTCCTTCCTGCGGTATCGACATACTTAACGACAAATGCTGAAGCATCCAATACCCCGCAATTCTATCTTGCAGGTTTGTGGTACCCTATTATCATTGCCATTGTATGTTTTATCATTGGTAGTATTTATATCAACAACAAATCAACTCCCGCAACACATGAATAATCTCAAAAAATTTCTCGGCATACTTTGGATCGTTTTAGCATTGTTTACTGCTTATTTCTCCATTTTTGAACTGGCCCTGCCAAAGATTTCAACGGGACATCAGGAAGATCTCGTTTTCGGAATCATTATCCTGTGCATCTTGACCCCCATAATCTCCATTGGACTCGGCTTATTTGGCTATTATTCCCTATTAGGCGAATACAATCAAGACAAAATGTAGACCAAAAAATGAGATCGACTTTGAATAAGCAAAATTAAACTATTTCGCCTATTCAAAGTCGATCTTATATATGCAAGATTATACTACTTTCGATGTTTCCAAAAGAATAATTACAGCCAGTGGACTTCGTCAAGCCCTTATTTTACGTCATTTTTAGCGGATTTACACAGATACCAACTATTTTCCACCATAAAATAAAGCTAAGAGCAGCTACTAAATACAATTTATTGCAATGATAATCAGTAGCATAAGATAAAATAGCATTTTTTCTTTCCTAAAACTGTTTTTTTTTCTACTTTTGTGGCGGGTAAGTCTTCTACGACCAGCTCCCATTGACTCCCCCAGGTTGGGAACAAAGCAAGGGTATTTGGTTGAGCGGTGCGATAGGAGTAGCTTACCCTTTTTTTATGCCCATTTTTTTTGACTAATCCTCCGGTCCAAAATTCAATTCTAACCTAATAATCAGCTAAATATCTTATATATCCCAATTGTTACCCGCATTTCCCCTATTTATAGAAGCCCTGTTACACAAGGAGTTTTAATCGCTTGGCATGTACATTCAACACAATTATAATTGTATATAAAAGCAAATTTATATAAGTTTGTAATCGAATAAGAACTATCGTATGAGTTGGTTTAAAAGAGAAAAAGCTGGTATTAGCACAGCTACCGCTAATAAAAAAGAAGCACCTGATGGTATGTGGAACAAATGTCCCACATGTAAAAAACCATTATTGCATCTTGAACAAGTAGAAAACGACTATGTTTGTCAATATTGTGGCCACCACTTAAGAATTGGCTCCAAAGAATATTTTTCAATTTTATTTGACAATAACGAATTTACAGAACTATTTCCTAATCTAAATTCTGGTGATCCATTAGAATTTTTCGATTCAAAGCCATACCCTGAACGTTTAAAGGAAAGTCAAGCCAAAACAGGCCTTAAAGATGCTTTACGTTCTGGCCATGGAAAAATGAATGGTCAAGACATCGTTATTGCTTGTATGGACTTTAGTTTCATCGGCGGATCAATGGGATCTGTCGTTGGTGAAAAAATCGCGCGTTCGATAGATTACTGTATTGAGCATAAAATTCCATTTATGCTAATTTCCAAATCAGGTGGTGCACGTATGATGGAAGCCGCATTTTCATTGATGCAAATGGCTAAAACTTCGGCTAAATTAGCGTTATTGGCAAAGGCAGGACTTCCTTACGTTTGTTTATTGACAGACCCTACCACTGGAGGAGTTACAGCATCTTACGCGATGTTAGGTGATGTGAATATCGCAGAACCGGGAGCATTAATTGGATTTGCAGGACCACGTGTCATTAAAGAAACAATCAAAAAGGATCTTCCAAAAGGATTCCAGACTTCAGAATTTGTTCTTGAGCATGGATTTTTGGATTTCATTGTCGACCGTAGACAGTTAAAAAACCAAGTAGCTACTTATCTTAAATTAGTGGGATAATCGCCTTCAAAATAGAAAATAAAGCGGTGCCAAGAGTATTCTTGGCACCGCTTTATTTTCTGAAAGTATCTCTTTTATCTGCTAGAAAGCGTCTTCAATTCATCTCATAACTGTTGTGCCTTTGACCTCATGACGGTTTTATAACAGGGTTGAATAGGCCACCCTTTTTAAAGATATTGCCAAAAAGCCCATATTTTTCTTTTGGACAAATAATCCGTTTCGCCCTCCCTATCATACGCTTCCCGCTCAAAAGAAATACGCCGGTAAGCTTTATCAAAATCTCTTAATTGAATAAAATGAACGGTAAATTCGATGAGATACCATACATAGAAAAAGAGAATACCTAATTCAAGCGCCTGTCGCAAATGTATACGCTCATGACGAATCAAGTCATCCTGCTGTTTAAAGAAGGTATTTTTCAGAAAGATAAAAGGATAAATAGTAATTGCATTGGCTTTTCCAAAAGAGAAGAAATTCGTCCAAAATTTGCTAACTATAATCATATATGATGTTTAGACCGTTTTCAAACTAGTCAAACTTAGAAAAATTTACCTTTATACACAATTATTATTGGCTTCTCATGAATTGTACGATATCCCTCTCGGTCAGGCCCTAATCAGATAAGAGATCGCAAAAATTTCTTTTTGAATTGGAATTTTTATTAAGTTTGCTATAGATTAATCGTGAAGATATGCCGTACAAAGAGCGTGAAATAAATAAATTGTATTATACAATGGGAGAAGTTACAGAAATGTTTGATGTAAATGCGTCCCAAATACGTTTTTATGAGCGTGAATTTGACATTCTACAACCTAAGAAAAATAAAAAAGGCAATCGCTTATTTACGCAAGAAGATATTGCCAATTTAAAGATCATCTTCAATTTGGTTAAAGATAAAGGTTATACCCTACAGGGTGCACGTGATTACCTGCGTGACAACAAATCTGAGGCAAAAGAAAATCAACGTGTTGTAGATTCATTGGAGCGCTTGAAGAACTTTCTTCTTGAAGTTCGTGATTCACTATAGTACCTGAGAAACTTCTTTTAAAACTCCCGCAATAGGAAACTTTCCATCGTTTTGACCAACTTCTTCCCGTCTATCCGAGGGGGAAATTCTTTCGATTTATAGAAGAAATAAGATAACGAGCTGACACATTTTACAGCTGAAAATCATATATTTATTTTGATATCAGTAATAGTGTTATTTTATAATATATAGCCATGAAAGCCCCCCATCACCTTCCATACCCAGGCCCTGATCTTACAGACCTATTTACAGGACCTTTATCAACAATATATTAGCAACAACAGATAATAGCAAAACGACCATGCAGACAGCATCTATTTTTCAAAACGTCACATTTCAGGACAAAAAACCCAAAATGGACCTCCTGTTAGAAACAAATGGCAGCAAAGAATATCGCTTGGCTTTTGCAGAAGGGCAATATCTAAAGGAGCATAAAACAGCTGCATCAATTATTGTAGAAATTGTCGAAGGCAATATTGATTTTGGTGTTAACGGAAGCAAAATCAGTCTAACAAAAGGCATGTTAGTGACATTAGAGCCGAATGTACCGCACGATCTCTTTGCTATTACCCAAAGTATCGTCCGGCTGTCTATTCATAAAAAAGACTAAAGAAGAGTCTAGGTGACTTAACGGTCTTTGAGTTCAATAACCTCCAGGTTCTCAATTTTATCTTTATTGATCTCAAACCGCATTAATGTCCTTACTTTGTGCCAGCCCTGCTTACCTGCCGCCCCAGGGTTGAGATGGAGACAATGGATCTTGGGATCGAAGATAACCTTTAGAATATGTGAGTGTCCAGTAATAAATAATTTAGGTGGATTTTTCATCAATTCCCCTTTTATCCGTGCAGCATATTTCCCTGGATAACCACCAATATGTGTCATAAATACGTCCACTTCCTCACACCTAAACCTCAAATCTTCTGGAAATTGTAAACGAATTTCTTGACCATCAATGTTTCCGTATACTCCGCGCAGTGGCTTAAAAGCGGCTAACCGATCCGCAACATCAGGATCACCAAAATCGCCCACATGCCATATCTCGTCGCAGGCTGCAAAATGAGTAAATACAGCTTCATCTAAAAAAGAATGTGTATCTGAGAGTAATCCGATCTTTGTCATCACTTAAAAAGCTAAAAAATAAGGTGCCAAGGCATTTCGATAAGCTTCTGAATAAATACCCTTGGCGGCATAAATAACAAACGTACGTTGAGCGAGCAGTTCGACACGTAAGCGTTCAAATGTAACGATTTTTCGAATGGCCGATTCCCCTTCAAAGGAGCTTATTTGTACTTCACTGGAACAGTATAATCCCCTTTCCGCCGAAATTTTAGTCAACGTTTCCGCTAATGCCGTTGGAACGATCAACACTAATTTTCCCCGATCCGATAAGCGTAAAGCGGCGAAATCCAGCAGTTCAGCAAAAAAATCCAGATCGGTATGTCGCGCCAGCTTCTTGCGTTCATCCGGATTATGTAAGGAATCTGTATAAAAGGGTGGATTTGATACGATCAGATCGTAATGCCCTTGTACATCCATTTGTTGAAAGGAGGAAGCATGCAGTACTAAACGTTCCTGGAAAATGGAATTACGGAAGTTTCTGTCAGCCATTGTAGCAGCCAAAGGGTCTATTTCGACAGCCTCTACCCTACTGTCTACGAGCCGTTGAGCCAACATCAATGCAATGACTCCCGTGCCTGTACCTACGTCCAGCACCCGGTCCACAGGTTCTACTTCCAGCAAGGAAGCCAGCAGTACGCCATCTGTGTTAATCTTCATTGCACAGTCAGACTGATCAACCTCAAACTGTTTAAACCGAAATATCGACGCCATACATCAAAGATAAAACTTTTAGAACCTTTGGTACAAACAAACCAGTGTATCCTGCAATTTATTTGTTAATTTAGTCAGCAACAAATCTATATAAGCCATGAATATCCGTCAGCTTGCTCTTATGATATTGATCATCATCGGTGTGCTTCCTACAAAACTATTGCATGCACAAGAGAATTGTGACCGGCATACAACTGAAATACTTCCCTTATTGACAAAAACATTGAACAACAATGACTTTGACAAAATTGATCCCCTACTCAATAGTATACAAGCTAGCTGTGGTACCAACGAGTTTGTACAGCGTTTACGTATTCTTATATACATCATTGAAAAAAAGAATACCACAACAGAGATCAAAAATTATATAGACAATCAATTCGATAAAAATTTTCTACAAAGACTGGATGCGGCAGACCAGGACGATTTTTCAACACAATACGAACAGCATAAAGAAAAATACAATTTCGTGCCATTAAGACATCCCCTGGACGGCCTGATAAAAGTAAGAGCCAAAGCCCTGCTTGCTTCCGATAGTTATACGTTAACCGATCAGGAAAAAACTATTTTAGAGCTTTTTTCAGATACTGAAGTTGCTAATGCCGTACAAGACCAACAAGCTAACGAACAAGATAATCAACAGCGGTTTCCAGCCCCCAAAGTGTACAGAGATAGACAGAAAGCCAAACTGGGCTATGTTCCTTCAATCGGCGTAGTCACTCCACTTGGCGGAGCCAACAAAATTTTCGGAACCAACATAAACTTTGGATTTATGCTGATGAGCTCGCTGGAAAGAAAATTTATTTTCGAAGGTGGCTTCAAGGTGCGCATCAACTCTAACGACCGCAATATTGATTACAACTACGAGGGCTCCAATGTTTCGGTCAATTCTTCAGCGACCGCATTTATGGGCGGTGCTGTAGGTTACAAAGTTTTTGACAATGATAAATTTATACTGATTCCAAAAGGTATCCTTGGCATAGATATTACAGATACCGGCATCACAGAAAGCGCTTATTCCTCTGGTTATTATGATCCGGATGGTTATTATTATGATGGCGGATACACCGATCGTATGGTAACCATCAATAATGTGCACTTAGGACTTGGTCTCGCATCCCTATTTCGCATGAAAAACCAAAAGTATATTGGTTTCGAACTCGGCTATCATTACACGCCTTATGATGCAAGCAGCAAGGTATTGATTCCGATACAGGCAAATTACGGAAGCTTGGAGCTATTCTTCAGGTTTTAAGCAAATAGCCTTCAAAAACCTGATGACTTCGCAGACACCAACAGTAATGAAAGCGAGCTGAAGATTCTTTCTGGCCAATAAGACCAGAAACTTTCAGAAAAAAAATACGCCAGATGATGTCTATCTTAAAAAAACATCATCTGGCGTATGTAAATCGAAAAAACAAATTCTGCTTGAGAGCAAGTGTCCAAGCCCAAGGGAAGATTTAATTCTTTAAAAGGCGTTGTATCTCATCCAATTTCATTAATGCTTCAACCGGAGTAAGCGAATTAACATCCAGATTATTCAGCATATCCCTGATCTTATTCAAGACAGGATCATCAATAGAAAACATCTGCAATTGGTAGGCCTGTTTCTGGATTTTGCGCATGCTATCTTTAATCTGCTCACCACCTGTGCGCTCCTGCTCCAGCCTTTTCAAAATTTGATTGGCCCGATTAAGCAACTTTTGCGGCATTCCAGCGAGCTTTGCCACATGGATTCCGAAACTATGCTCTGAGCCTCCTGGAACAAGTTTACGCAAGAAAATAACTTTGTTATTGACCTCCTTCACCGTTACATTATAGTTTTTTATACGATCCAGCGAAGTAGTCAGCTCGTTTAATTCATGGTAATGGGTGGCAAACAAGGTTTTTGCCTTAGCAGCAGGATGATTATGTAAAAACTCGGCAATAGCCCAGGCGATAGAAATACCGTCATAAGTACTTGTACCACGACCGATTTCATCCAAAAGAATAAGACTGCGGTCCGATAGATTATTCATGATGCTCGCGGTTTCATTCATCTCCACCATAAACGTAGATTCACCCGAAGAAAGATTGTCCGAAGCACCTACACGGGTGAAAATTTTGTCAACCAAGCCGATCTTAGCCTCTTTTGCTGGAACGAAGCAACCAATTTGTGCCATTAGCACGATCAATCCAGTCTGACGGAGCAATGCAGATTTACCCGCCATGTTAGGGCCCGTAATAATAATAATCTGCTGTGTTTTCGGATCTAAAAAAGTATCATTGGTAATATAATCCTCACCTATTGGCAGGTTTCTTTCAATGACAGGGTGTCTTCCACCTTTAATATCCAAAATCTTGCTCTCGCTGACTTCGGGTTTTACATAATAGTTTTTCTCCGCTACAACAGCAAAGTTAAGCAGTACATCCAACTTAGCTATGAGCTGAGCATTGAGTTGAATAGGTTTGATGTATTCAGCAATGGCAACCAATAGCTCGGCATATAATCTATTCTCAAGCGCTTGGATCTTCTCCTCAGCACCGAGAATCTGTTCTTCATATTCTTTAAGTTCCTCCGTAATGTAACGTTCAGCATTCACCAGCGTCTGTTTACGGATCCACGTCGTCGGAACCTTATCTTTGTGTGTATTAGTGACCTCCAGATAATAACCGAAAACATTATTGAACGCTATTTTTAAAGAAGGAATCCCTGTGAGTTCCGCTTCCCTTTTTTGGATCTCAAGCAGATAATCCTTGCCACCAAAAGCGATCTTGCGCAATCGATCCAATTCAGGATCCACCCCTTCCGCGATTACACTCCCTTTATTGATTGCGACAGGAGGCTCCGCCTGAACCTGTTGCTCGATTTTTTCACGTATAACAGCACAAGCATCTAACTGATCTGAAATTGTCCGAAGAGCATCAGCATCTTTACGATCTGTAAGTTCCTTCAATTTCTCAATAGCATATAATGCGCGCTTCAATTGTACAATTTCCCGCGGATTTGCTTTTTGCAATCCGATCTTGGAAATTAAACGTTCTAAATCTCCCACCTGCTTGATCTGATCAATCAGCTCATCCCGTAAATCACGGTTAGTGAAAAAGAAATCGACCACATTCAATCGCTCCTGAATACTCTTTCTGTCTTTGAGCGGCATCACGATCCAGCGCTTAAGTAGACGCGCTCCCATTGGACTGGATGTATGATCCAATACATCGGATAGCGTAACCGCATTTTCATTCAACGATCCGATTAATTCCAAATTGCGAATCGTAAAACGATCCAGCCACATAAAACGGTCCTCTTCAATACGGGAAAGCGTAGAAATATGTTGCAGATTACGATGCTCGGTTTCATTGAGGTAATGCAATGCCACACCAGCAGCAACAACTCCTGCTGTCATGCGGTCCACGCCGAATCCTTTCATCGAGGAGACTTCAAAATGCTTCAATAGCGTTTCAGTGGCATAATCACCCGTATAAGGCCACTCGTCAAGAAAATAGGTGTAATATTGTGATCCAAACTGCTCTGTAAACTCCTTGCTCTGTTTTTTTGAAAGAATAATTTCTCTCGGTTTAAAGCCCTGAAGCAATTTATCTATATAGGCCACGCTACCTTGAGCAATCAGAAATTCTCCTGTTGAAATATCTAGGAAAGAAATACCGATCCGCTCCTTTTCGATAAAAATTGATGCTAAATAATTATTCGATTTCTGTTGAACAATATTGTCACTGTAGGAGACTCCGGGCGTCACTAGCTCGGTCACACCGCGCTTAACGATTGTTTTTGTCGTCTTCGGATCCTCCAGCTGATCACAGATCGCCACCCGTTGGCCAGCACGCACCAGTTTCGGAAGATAGGTTTCCAATGAATGATGGGGAAAACCAGCCAATGCAGTTTCCGATTCCGAGCCATTACCACGCTTCGTCAAAACGATGCCCAAAATCTGGGCAGCTTTGATCGCATCCTCACCAAATGTCTCGTAAAAATCGCCAACACGGAACAACAACAACGCTCCAGGATACTTAATCTTGATCGCATTGTACTGTTGCATCAATGGGGTCACTTTCTTTTCTTTTGCCAACTTTTAAAATCAATTTTTATGAAGCGTAAAAATAGGATAATATCGTCGCTTTGGCAAATTACAATATCGAACAAATTTTAACACTAATTAAGAATCTTTGAACAGTCAAATTAATATATTTGATTTCCATATAAACTATTTATTATGAAAGTTTTTTTCGCCACATTATTGCTTTCGCTAATGCTCCTCAACATTGCTTACGCACAGATGAAATCAGATCCCATTTCTTTAACCGATGAATCATATGATAAGTCCGGCAAAAAACAGCTTGCTAAAGTGACAGGCCGTGTGCTAAACGCAAGTCCAGAGGAACTCTCAAATCTCAAAATTCAATACACCTTTGTTAACCTAATCGGACCTAGTCAAAGCAGCAATGAGATAAAGGCAAATGCCGATGGTACCTTTGAATTTACCCAAATACATATACTACCTTACCAACAGATATGGTTTAGCTTAGGTGACTATGCTTATACCTGTCTTTACCTTCAAGATGGATTGGAAATCACCTTCGATCTAAGCAAGCTCAAGAAAAAAGAGATTTATATGATCGGTGATGGTATTTCGTTTGCAGGAAAAGATGCCGAAGTAAATCGGCAAATGAACGAATATATTTTATTTGACAAGAAGCATAATCCCGATTTTTACAAGCCACTCCGCCAGCTCAATCCAAGCGACCCTAATTTTCAATATAAATTAGATTCCCTATTTAAGATTCAGCGGAATACAGATCAGGCTTTCTATCAGACATACGGCACAACATGTAAAACGCTGATTGACGCCGCCACTGATGCCCAGTATACGTACAGACAATTGGATTACTACCTAACAAATAAAATTAAAGTAGCTAATGATAGTATACTAGTTCCTATTTATTCGATATCTAATCATGTCAGCGATTATTTTAGATTTTTGCATTATTATGTGAAATATGTCCTTTACCCGGTCAATGAAACTCGCGGAGACTACGTGAAAGTAGCAGACTATGCCAGTCAAACCTTCCCTAAAAATTACGCCGATATTATCAACCTCAGATTTGAAGACGACGATATTGCAGCGCAAAATAAGATTTATAAGACAATACTGAACAAATTAAACAGCAAATGGGCGAAAGAGAATATTAGAATAGAAATAGATGGGCTAAATGTTAAACAAACAAAATTAGAAAAGCTACTGGCATCGGCAAAGTCAGCACCAAAACAGACCTCACTAGGAAAAATTATCAAAGAATTTCCATTTGATGCCGAGCTCATCTCAAACCAAAGCAAAGACGGATCCGAACTTCTTAAAACCATCAAAGCAAAATACCCTAATAAACTTATCGTATTAGATATATGGGCGACCTGGTGTGCACCTTGTATTGGTCAGATGCCTTACAGCAAAAAACTACATCATGAGGCTAAGAGAGTAAAATCACCAATAGAATTCGTGTATCTATGTACTGATCAAGGATCAAATCAAGAGAAATGGATCAATAAGGTAGTCGAACTTGAACAACCAGGCACACATATTTTTGTCGAAAATAATGTAATTAGCGAGCTATTGTCTTTATTTAACGGTGCCGGTTTTCCAACTTATGCTGTGATAAAACCCAATGGTGAAATTGATACCAAGGCAATATCCTGGATGAAAGACGTGACATTAGAAAAATTAGAAGAAATGACAAAATAGTATGTGGAATCTTTGCTTTATGATGCTTATGTTTGCACAAATTTTGTAATGATATGGCCATCAAAAGATCTGGTAAACAAAATACGTCCAGCAAACAACAAAATACCTTCAAAAAAACATCCTTCAACCCATTGAGGTCCATAAAATCTCCTATCCTGCGCATTGTGACACGGGTAGTCCTCTATTTTATTGGTATTTCACTCTTTTGGGTCATTAGCCTGCGGTTTATTAATCCTCCCATCACTTGGTTGATGATTCAACGTGGGTTTGAGCTAAAAGAACAGGGCAAGGGATTTAAACTGGAAAAAAACTGGCTGGATTACGATGAACTTTCGGACAACCTAAAGTTAGCAGCCATTGCAGGAGAAGATGCTCACTTTATGACACATTGGGGATTCGACATGCAAGGGATTCAGAATGCCATTAAAAAAAATGCACAGGGAAAGAAATTACGTGGCGGAAGTACAATCAGTCAGCAGGTAGCCAAAAATGTCTTTTTATGGCCGGGGCGCTCCTGGTTAAGAAAAGGCTTCGAGACCTATTTTACTATTCTTATCGAAACATTCTGGAGCAAGAAACGCATCCTCGAAGTTTATCTCAATGTGATTGAAATGGGACAGGGAGTTTATGGTGCCGATGCGGCAGCTTCGTATTATTTTAGCAAAACAGGCAGCAATCTTTCCAAAAAACAAGCCGCATTGATCATAGCCATATTGCCTAACCCAAGAGAATGGGATGCGCGTAACCCTTCTGCTTATGTCAATAGACGTGCAAATGCAATAGCAAAATATATGCATCATTATACTATTCCTGAATAAGCGAAAATATCGCTATTCGGCGGATCGACCAGAAGAAAAGCAATACAGATCTATAGATAAAATCGATAGATCAAAAAAAAGGCCATATGTAATTATGGCCTTTCTTATATAACTCGTTTTACAACCTATCTAAAAAGTCGTTTATGCCAGCTTTGATGGAAGGGTATTACCCAAGCGTCTTCCATTTGATGCTCATGGGTAATGGTATTATCAAATACTAAGGTATTATCGTTGATGGTACCGTCTGCCAATAACTTCTCAAATCCGTCACGGTTAACCACGCCTATTCCCTGATCCGCTTTATAAGCAAATTGCATTCGATCAAATAGTTGAATACCGTACTTGGATTCAACCCCTTTTAAAAATCGAACCGAACTATCAATAGAACAACCTGATGCAGCCGCGACTTCCTCGTCCACCTTAAGGATGATAAAAAGATTATCCCGCAATTCTGCGGAAGCAGAAAGTGGTTTTCCATGTACTTTCCACTGTTCGACAAAAGCTTCCAGGTCAGTAACAATCTCCTGTCCCTCTGTCGCCGTTAACAGGCGATCTGCCTGATAAATCCAGATACGCTTCATATGCGAATGATTTTTTACAGATCCATCTAGCCGATACGAATCAACTGATTAACCCTATACTGTTTATACTCCCGGATATAAGGAATATCTGTTCCATTATATCCATTTCTATTCCAATTTTAAACCAGATTCAACACATCGAACCCGGCGCACCTTTGTGTTTTTTTATAACAATAATTTGGTCTGCTTTCCGTTATCGCTAACCAATATAATACGGAGAGATCATCAAATAAACAATCACGCCAGTAACGGCCACATAAAGCCACATGGGATAAGTAATACGGGCAAGCTTTTTATGACGTTCATAAGAACCCGATATGCCTCTAACAAATGTAAAGAGTACAAAGGGGATGATGATAATGGAAAGCAAGATATGCGTGATCAGGATAAAGAAATAGATCGGTCTCAAAATTCCCTCGCCACCATATTTTGTTTCGATTGAAGTCATGTGATAAGCGACATACATCGCTAGAAATGCTAAGGAACAAGCAATACACCATTTGATCAAACGCTCGTGTAGAGCCTTATTTCCCTTTTTTATCGCAGCCACGGCCAAAAAAAGCAATACAGCCGTAATCCCATTGATAGCGGCGTAGATAGGAGGCAAAAATGTTAGCGGTTTTACATCATAACCCAGCTTTTGTAAATTCACCGTAAAAAGGATAGCAACCACTATCGGTATCACAATCGATAGCAACCAAATCCATTTACTATACTTTTTTTCCTTGTTAAGACTCTCTTCCATGATATAATTACCTCTTTTGTTCTATTGTAGCTGGATGGTTCCGGACTTCCTCGACCAATAATAATTTGATTTCATCCTCAAGGCGGTCAACATCCGTTTTGACATTAATGTCATAAATACCTCTTATCCGTCCTTTTGTATCAAGTAAAAGATAATTAGACCCAATAATAAATGGTTTGCTGCCCTCCTTATTGACAAGTGCATCCTGCAATAAACTTTCCTGGGCAAATTTAAAGATATCAACAGAAGGATCTGTCACAAAAAACCAAGATTTGGTCCAAGGTTTGTAAACTTTTGCGTATTTAGCTAACACTTCTGGTGTATCGTATGCCGTATCAACCGTAATTGAATACAAGCGGACCTTCTTATTCTGAATAAATCGATTAGCGATTTGATCCAAACGCTTAATCATCGTCCGCGATAATGAAGCATCTCTAGAGTACATCAGATGGACGACAGAAAGTGTTGTATCATTATCCAATAGATGCACTTTCTTGCCATCGAAATTCACAAAATCAACCGGGGGTACAGTATGATAGATAGTATCGGGAATATCACGTCCCCATTTACGATGGGTAGTTCCCGGAACCTCTTTCTTTCCAAAAATTGGCAAAGAGGCGTAGCTATTAGAACCGCTTTTATTTAGTACAAAATATAAAAATCCTGGCAATAAAAGAATTACTGCCAGGATCAATATAGTTTTAATACCTTTCTTTTGTCCAGTATTATTATCCATTCACTTTATCTATTTATTTGGAAACAATTGATGTTCTTGAAAAGCAGATGCTAAGTGCCCTCCTTCAACAAGCATCAAAACAATAAAATAAATAATAAAAATAAACACAATTGCAACGGTAACAATGAAACTCGACTTCTCGAATTTCAAGTGCATAAAGAATGCAACGATATAATAAGCTTTAACTAAAGTAAGCACGATATAAATAGTATTTACTAACGCACCTTTAGCTAAAATTTGCCAATGGTGCACGAAGCCCAATGCAATTAAAAACTCTAGACAAGTAAGGGCTAAAAGTACACCAAATACTCTCCAGATGGCCTTCTTATCCATCCCACCTTCGTGAGCGTGCTCGCCATGAGCGATATTATCTTGATATTGTGACATAGCTATCTAAATTTATTATTTCGGAATTAGATTAAGTAGAAGAACGTAAATACGAATACCCACACTAAATCCACAAAGTGCCAATATAAACCTACTTTCTCTATCATCAGATAAGAACCACGGTTTTCGAATGTATTATTTAATGTCATACATAGAATGATGATATTCAAAATAATACCCACAGTAACGTGGAAACCGTGAAAACCAGTAATTGTAAAGAACAAGTTAGCAAATTGCAAGGCCGAAGTATAAGAAATGTCATGTGTGAAATATGGCATTAATGCTGTTTTGATGGCATCACCTTCCAAACCTGTTGCTGGATTTTTACCAAACCAGAAACCCATGTGGTGTAAGTGAGTCCACTCGATAGCCTGACAGCCTACGAAACAGATACCTCCCAAAATAGTCCAAAGCATCCACTTAACAACTTCATTCTTTTGATTACGATGACCAGCTTCCACGGCCAAAACCATAGTTACAGATGACATAATCAAAATAAAGGTCATTAAACCGACAAATACCAACGGTTGACCATGTTCTGCAATTCCTGGGATAGATTGGAAGATCTTATCAGGATCAGGCCATGTTGGATGAGAAAAGCGTTGTGCGCCGTAATAAACCAAAAATGCAGAAAATGTGAAGGCATCCCCTACCAAGAAAAACCACATCATGATTTTTCCATACTCTAAGTTCCAAGGTGATTTCCCACCATTCCATGGACCAGTTTTTACCTTATCCAATTGCGATACTGTTGTACTCATTGTTTACTATTATTGATTCAAAAGTAAGAAAACATATATATAAATCCATAAAAGATCGAGAAAATGCCAAAAAATACTGGCAAGATCCATGCGGAAAAGATTGCCGTCTTTAGGAAGTTTGTTAATTCCTATAATCGCGCCAATCAAAACGATCAACCCCGCAATAATATGCGCCAAGTGCATCCAGATAAAAACGTAAATAAAAGATTGCGATGCATTGTTATTCACAAAATAAACACCCCTATCGATCAATACATTCCAAGCATGAACTTGCAAGGCAAAAAATACAACTCCCAAAATAAAAGTTGCTATCAAAAACAACCGCTGTTTGGAAGACTCGCCATTTTTAGCCGCTTTATGTGCTAAAAACATCGTTAGACTACTAACCACAATTACCAAGGTACTATATAAAAGTGCGTTTGGCAATAGGGTCTTAATCCCTTTGTCCACGCCGCTCGCTGTGTATACAATGAAACCACTGGATAACGCCGCAAACATCATGAACATACCCAACATACCCAACCATAGGTTGAACTTTTGGGCTTTTCTCTGTACTAACTTCTCGTCAGTTTGTGCTTGTATATCTAACATTATTTCAACGGAATAAAGTTAAGCAATAATACGAGTTGTGTCACAGGCAAATAGATAAATGAGGTAAACATCACTTTCTTCGCTGAAGGAATATCACAATTCTTAAACAGCAAATAACCGTAATAACCAAACATTATTCCACCAACCACGGATACAATCGTAAACCAAATTCCACCAAAGCCAAAATGATAAGGTATAAAACCTGCAGGTATCATAAACAAACCTGAAATGAATACCATAAACGCAGATATCTTATCACGTTTTGTCGTCGGCAATAAGCGAAAACCCGCTAATTTATAGTCATCATCCACAACCCAGGCAATTGCCCAGAAATGCGGAAACTGCCATAAAAACTGAATAGCAAACAACACAAAGGGAATAATAATAATTGCCGCTTCGTTATGTCCACTATAGTAGGCTAAATCGTCTTGCGAAAAGGCTGCATAATATCCAATTAATGGCGGAAATGCACCAGGAAACGCGCCGACAAACACTGCTATTGGTGATTTTCTTTTTAATGGCGTATAGATAAATGCGTAAAGAAGGATACAGAAAACCGACAGCAGACCAGCGACAAAATTTAAACGAACAAGCACCAAGGTTCCTAAGATGCCCATAAAGACACTCAATACCAAAGCCTGTCCTGTTGTCATGCGGCCTGATGGCAACGGTCTGTCTTCCGTACGTTTCATCAGTTTATCCAAATCCTTTTCAATGATCTCATTAAAACCATTAGCGGAACCTGTCACCAGAAAACCACCTATAGTCAACAATAACCAATTGAACCAGAATATATCACCCTGTTGTTTTGATCCTATCAGAAAAGCAATTGACGCAGAAAATACGACCGTCAACGTAAGTCTCAACTTAACAAGCTTTTTAAAATCTGAAATAAATTCTTTCATAACTAAAAGAGACCTCCTACTATCAGTGTAATTAAACACGTACTTTTAAACATAAACATCCCGAATTCCAAGATTAGTGCCTTTGCTTGTTTAACAATAACAACAGGTAGAACTGTGCCCCAAATAAGAGCGTCGCTACCACCAAATGCGTTGTCTGTGCAAATGCAGGTATTGCAAATCGAGCTAAGATAATTCCTGATAGCATTTGGATACCCACTAGAATCAATGCGATTAAAGCAAATTTATATTGCTTAGAACCCGTATTAAAACTCGTGCGGACCAAAAAGAATAATACAATAACTAAAATCAAAGAACAATATGCCAACCAGCGATGTAACTCAAACTGTTGGCCAATAGTTGTTATAAAATCAGTCCGGGCTATCGTTGAACCGGTTAATAAATCAACCTCCTCACGAACTCCCGTTCCGACAATTACCTGTGTTAGCATCAATAAAATTGAAGCAATAGCAAGTCCTTTTAATATACCCAAAGAACGATTGACCAGTAAGGTCTTGTTTCGCAAAGTAACTGCTTTGAAATATGTATAAATACTAATACAAACAATTACAATGGCTAAGAGCATATGTACCGTAATAATCCAAGGCATCAGATTTGTCGATACAACGATCGATCCCAGCCAAGCCTGAAGTACTACAACAAAAAGATTAATCACTGACCAAACAACGATCGAGCTTTTTGATTTTAAATAGGTGAAAGAATAAATAGCTGTAAATAACAAACAGAATCCGGAAACGACGCCTACCAACCGATTGATATATTCCGTCCAAGTTTTCGCAACATTAAACTCTTCATGCTGCAAAATACTCTTATCGGTACGGAGCTTGTAAGCCATTTCCTTATCGCCGAAAAATTCTACAATTTTCGCGAAACGTTCGTTCTTCTTTGCCCTTCCTTCAATATAATGTTGTTCATATCCTTGAGGTAATTGGGAGATATCTGTTGGAGGAATAATACGGTTAAAACATCTTGGCCAATCTGGGCATCCCATTCCTGACCCTGTACTCCGAACAACTCCTCCAGCAATAATGACCAAAAACAACACAATGATCGTTATAAAATTGGTCTTTATAAATCGCTTCTCAGCTGCTGGAAACATAATACTACCCCTACCTCTTAAAATACAAACTTCTATAAAATAGAGTAGGAATCCCTACTCTATTTTATAAGATTTTATTAGTCTTTTCTACCATTTTGAGCATTCCATTCTGCCTGGATACGCTCAGCTTCCTCGTCTCCTTCGAAATCATGAGGCAAATTAGAGCTCATTGTTTCAGAGAAAGGAACACTTTGAGGAATAAAATCCTCACCGTGCCCTGGCTTACTGTAATCGTAAGGCCAACGGTGTACAGTTGGAATTTCACCTGGCCAGTTACCATGGATATGCTCTACCGGAGTAGTCCATTCCAATGTATTTGACTGCCAAGGGTTTTGCGGTGCTTTTTTACCGAAGAAAATCGATGTAAAGAAGTTCCACAAGAAAGCTACCTGACCTAAAGCGGCAATGATTGCAGCCCAAGTCACCAATTTGTTTACAGAAACCCATTTCGCCATGAAAGCAAACTCTGTAAATGCATAGTAACGGCGAGGCACACCATCGATACCCATAAAGTGCATTGGGAAGAATACCATGTAAGCACCAATGAAAGTCAACCAGAAGTGTAAATAACCCAATTTTGTGTTCATCATACGACCGAACATCTTAGGATACCAGTGGTAAACACCACAAAGCATACCGAAGATTGACGCCGATCCCATTACCAAGTGGAAGTGGGCAACAACAAAATACGTATCGTGTAAGTTGATATCTAACGCTGCATTACCTAGGAACAATCCTGTCAAACCACCGGAGATAAAGAACGATACCAAACCGATAGCAAACATCATCGCTGGAGTGAAACGGATATTACCTTTCCACAACGTTGCAAGATAGTTAAATGCTTTTACAGCAGAAGGAACCGCAATAATCAATGTTGTAATCATAAATACACCACCCAAGAACGGGTTCATACCTGTTACAAACATGTGGTGACCCCATACGATAAACGATAATACAGTGATACCGATCAACGAATAAACCATCGCGTGGTAACCAAAGATTGGTTTACGTGAGTTGGTTGCAATAACCTCAGAAGTTAAACCTAAAGCCGGCATAACAACGATATATACCTCAGGGTGACCTAAGAACCAGAACAAGTGTTGGAACAAAATTGGTGAACCACCTTCGTTCGGTAAAATTTGTCCTTGAACAACAAGATCCGACAAATAGAATGACGTACCAGCAGCACGGTCAAAAATCAACAGAACAACCGCCGAAACCAATACTGGGAATGACAACATACCCACGATAGCAGTTAAGAAGAACGCCCAGATTGTCAAAGGCATTTTCCATAAGTCCATTCCTTTTGTACGCATGTTCAAAATTGTACTTACATAGTTAATACCACCGATCAACTGTGAAGCTACAAATAGAACCATACTCACCAACCACAAAGTCATACCAGTTGCAGATCCTGCGATTGCAGTAGGAACAGCCGATAGTGGCGGGTAGATTGTCCAACCAGCAGAAGCAGGTCCACTTTCTACGAAGAACGATGCAACCATAATAACTGATGCTACAAAGAACAACCAGTAAGACAACATGTTCATAAAAGGAGATGCCATATCGCGTGCTCCGATTTGATATGGAATCAATAAGTTACTAAAAGTACCTGATAGACCAGCCGTTAACACGAAGAATACCATAACGGTACCGTGAATGGTTACCAAGGAAAGGAAAAACTCCGGTTTTATACGACCGCCTTCAGCCCATTTACCCAAGAATACTTCTAATATAGGGAACTCTTTATCCGGCCATGCTAATTGGATACGGAATAATACTGATAAAAGCATCGCAAAAACTGCCATGATGATACCAGTGATCAAGAATTGCTTAGCAATCATCTTGTGGTCACCCGAGAAGATATACTTTCTGATGAACGACTCCTCGTGATGATGGCCGTGCGAATCGTGATGTTCAGCGCTATGCGATATTACTGTACTTGACATATTCGATTTTATATTCAAAAATTCTTAATTAGTTCAAAGATGCTGTAACTTGTACGCTATCCTTTTTCACGTTAGCTGTTTTACCGCTGAACTCTTTTTGCAAATCCTCAGTAAAATATTTATTTTGTTTAGCTAACCACTCTTTATATTTCTCTTCAGTTACGACAACCACTTTCTTTTGCATGTTGTAGTGACCAGATCCACAGATCTTGTTACACAACATCACGAAGTCATAGTTATAATCACCCAGACGATCACGCATCTCTTCTGTTGTAACTGTAGGTGTGAACTGGAAGTAATTGGTCATTCCCGGTACCGCATTGATCTGAACACGGAAATCAGGAATATAGAAAGAGTGAATAATATCTTTTGAAACGATATGGAAACGAACTGGTTTATTTACAGGCAACCAGATTTCAGATCCCTGAATATCATCCCAAGAATTTTTATCATTAAAGTCAATACCGTAAGGGTTGGTTGGTGTCGTCATTTTATAATTACGTTTACCAATAATCCCATCTGAACCAGCATAACGGACATTCCATTGGAATTGCTCGCCTAATACCTCAACTTGCAATGCTGATTTTTGTAGATCCTCAGGAATATTTGTGATTGATCTCCATGTAAAGAAACCGAACAATACCAAAACTGTCAAAACAACAGCTGGAACAATTGTCCACAATTTCTCGATTGCATTGTTATGAGGATAATAATAAGCCTGACGTTTTGCACGCATGCGGTACAAGAATGTAAATGTCATCAACAAGATATGTGTGATAACCAATACAAATGTTGTAATTGCTGTCGTAATGATAAACATCGTATCAATACGCTCACCGTGCTCAGTTACTGCAGATCTCCAATAAGCGGCTCCCCAGTGTACATATGACCAATATACACCGTAAAGGAATACAACCAAGAAAATGAATAACAATGCCGATTGAAACGTGTTATTCGCAAACGGATTGTATTTACCGTTCATCTTTCTTGTCAATTCATAGATCGAAAGTACTTTACCGATAACGGCAACAACTGTACATATAACCAAGAATAACAAGACATAATATGTGAAGTTTTTATAAACCTGAGGGTCTATTTG
The DNA here is from genome assembly GCF_964277905.1 of uncultured Sphingobacterium sp. Classification (NCBI taxonomy): domain Bacteria; kingdom Pseudomonadati; phylum Bacteroidota; class Sphingobacteriia; order Sphingobacteriales; family Sphingobacteriaceae; genus Sphingobacterium; species uncultured Sphingobacterium sp. The sequence continues at coordinate 145,273 of NZ_CAXYKD010000001.1, read as the reverse complement.
CTTCACTTCTTCAACAGCAGGAGCAGCAGCACTAGCTTCCGTAGAAGAACTAGCAGATGCAACAGCAGCAGTACCTGCTGCCGCTGTTGTATCTTTTGCAACCGAATCCGTTGCTGCAGGGGCAGCTACTGCTGTAGTCGCCGCTTTAGCAGAATCAGATGCTACTGTATCTTGTTGACTTGCAAGGATAGGAGTCGCAAAAAGCAATCCTAGTGCAAGCACAAAACCCGAGATGGATTTGAATCTATTATTTAATTTAAAGCTCATTTCTTTTATAACGTTTTTACGTAACCTTCCTTTAAAAGTGAAACTATATCTGATGATGCAAACTCTCATCCAAGAAAGGATGATTTTTAGGCACCAATGCTTGTTTACTCAATTTACTCATCACTAAGAAGATGAACAAACCTAAGAAACCAAGTGCAGTTCCGATTTCAATGATACCAAATCCTCTATGTTCAGCAACAGTACCAGGCATGATCATGATATAATAATCTAGCCAGTGACCAGCCAATAATAGAATCGCTACGAATAACATCACGTTTTGTTTACGTTTAGCATCGCGATCCACTAATAGTAACAATGGTGCCACAAAGTTAATGATAATACTCAACCAAAACCAAGGTTTGTATTCAGGTTCCCAACGTTTGTAGAAATAAACTGTTTCCTCTGGGATGTTTGAATACCAAATCAACATGAATTGTGCAAACCAAACGTAAGTCCAGAAGATCGAGAAACCGAACATCAATTTACCCAAATCGTGTAAATGATTTTCGTTTACCCAGTTCATATAACCAGCTTTCTTCAATACAACAACGATGATCGTGATACACGAAATACCGCTTACCCACATTGCTGCAAAGTTATACCAACCGAACATTGTCGAAAACCAGTGTGCCTCTAAAGACATTACTGTATCGAAAGACCAGATAGGTGTAGTAAAACCGAAGATAACTAAGAAGATTGCCGACAATTTGAATGACTTTTTATAAGAAGTCAATCCGCCTTCCAAATCTTCTTTATAAGAAAGTTTCGCAAAAATAACAGCAAAAATGCTATATGTTCCCATAAATACCACCTGACGGATCAAGAAGAATGGAACATTTAAATAAGCAGATTTACCTGCGATAATAGGGTCAAAATTTGTACTATGCGGATCAGTGATACCATCTGCATTCCAGTGGTGATATAAGTTATGTGTGGTTAAACCTAAACCTACAATAACTAATAAAACTAATGATGCAATTGGTAAAACACTCGCCATAGCCTGAGGTATACGTACCAAACCTGCAGACCATGCAGATTGTGTTACATATTGCAAGGCAACAAAGAATGTTCCAGCTGCGCATACACATGTAAAGTAATAACCCATCAATAACAAGTTGGCATAAGTACGCTCTACAGTAACGTGATCGCCCGAAAGCAACCCGAAAGCTACAGCAGCTACGCCTAGTACAACAGCGACAATACTGAACATTTTAGCTTTGCCAGCAAACTCGTATCGCTCGTTGAAATTATAATCGTGATGATGACTGTGAGTTCCCATTTATATATCTGATGTTAGATTATTTCTTTTGTAATTCGTGAACATACATAACAACTTTCCATCTCTCCTCTGGAGACAATTGAGATGCATGTGATCCCATGGAGTTGTGTCCGTAATAAATTGTATGGTAAATTTTACCATCAGTCAAGTCAGCCATCAAACCACCCCGTGAAGAGCTCGCCGCATCTGTTCTGTGATAAGATGGTGGCGGAGGAAAGTTCTCTAATTGACGAGTACCTCTTGAATCAGTCACGCTACGGTCTTTTGTGATAGGACCATCACCTTTACCTTCTACTCCATGACATATAGAGCAGTAAGTGGTGAATAAAGCTTTACCTTTTTCAAGATTTTCGGCATTTACGACCAAAGGACTTTTTGCTTCTCTTCCTGCACGTTCATAATCCTCTAATGTATTGGCATACTCAAAACGAGTGAAACCAATTGGATCCGTACCTTTAGGAGGTGCTTGTGCTGTTTTTCCATCAGCAAAATTCGCATTAGGTTGATCCGGATTGAAAGCAAGCGGATCGTACATGTTACGAGAAAACTCTAAACCTGTACTACGAGTTGTTTTGTCACCACAAGAAGAAACAAGTGCTGTCAATGCCACAGCTGCGCATAGCGTTCCAAGTAAATTCTTCTTATTCATAGCTAACATATTTTCTATCATTGTACTTAACTTCAACAGCTCCAGCTTCTTTCAATAAGCTATCGATCAAAGCGTGATCTGTATTTTCTTTGGCATCTACCGCAAGGATGAAACGATCATCTGTTGCTCTCAAGTCCATTACACGAGGTGCACGTCCCGGAAATAAGTGGTTACGGAAGAAAAACGTGGCAACCATACCCAAGGCACACAATAAGATCGTAACCTCAAATGTAACTGGAACAAAGTTTGGCATACCAAAAGATGGTTTACCACCGATATTCATCGGCCAATCATAGGCCATTGTATAATACAACAAACTAAAACCCAATGTCGTTCCTAATGCTCCAAAGCAAAATGCTGCGATAGGCAAGCGAGAAGGTTTCACACCCAGCTTTGCTTCGATGCCGTGAATAGGCATCGGAGTAAAGCAGTCGTAAATACTTATATTGTTTGCTTGCAATTTGTCGATCCCATGCATCATTTCATCGGGATCCGCAAAACTACCTAATATATATTTTGTATTGCTCATTGCTGATTATTTTCTAACTGATAATTCTTTAATCTCTTCTTCTGTCACTGAATCATATTTCTCTAATGACTCTTGGAAGTACTTAACTTGTTCCTCAGGGAATGCGCCTTCTTGAGCCAATTTAGTTTTATGTTGTAATGAAGATGATTTCAACAACAATTTCACTTCGGCGATAGCGATACCTGGTAAGAAACGTAAGAACAACAAGAATAATGTAAAGAATAATCCGATTGAACCTACAAAGATACCTACGTCTGTCCAAGTCGGATAGAACATTGCCCAAGATGAAGGCAAGTAATCACGGTGCAATGAAGTCACGATAATTACAAAACGCTCAAACCACATACCGATGTTTACAACAATCGATAAGATCCATGAGATTGGAATACTTGTACGGATTTTTTTGAACCAGAATAACTGTGGAGAAATTACGTTACACGTCATCATTGACCAGTAAGCCCAAGCGTATGGACCCAACATACGGTTCTCGAAAGCATACATTTCGTATTCTGAACGAGAGTACATTGCGATAAACAACTCAGTCAAATAAGCCACACCTACGATAGAACCTGTCGTCATGATAATGATATTCATCGACTCAATGTGGAACATCGTGATGTAGTTCTCAAAGTTCATTACTTTACGTAAGATCAACAATAAAGTCTGTACCATCGCGAAACCAGAGAAGATCGCACCCGCCACGAAATATGGAGGGAAGATCGTTGTATGCCATCCAGGGATAACCGAAGTTGCAAAGTCCATGGATACGATCGTGTGTACAGAAAGTACCAGCGGCGTAGAAATACCTGCCAAGATCAATGACACGATTTCAAAACGTTGCCAAGTCTTAACTGAACCATTCCATCCGAATGATAATACAGAATAGATTTTTTGTTTTAATCCAGTAGCACGGTCACGAATTGTCGCGATATCCGGCAACAAACCACAGTACCAGAATACCAAGGATACTGTAAAGTAAGTCGAGATCGCAAACGCATCCCATACCAATGGAGAGTTGAAGTTTACCCAAAGTGATCCAAATTGATTTGGAAGTGGGAAAATCCAATAAGCCAACCAAGGACGACCCATGTGAGCTACAACGTATGTAGCCGCACAGATTACCGCAAAGATCGTCATCGCCTCTGCAGAACGGTTGATTGAATTACGCCAGTTCTGGCGGAAGATTAATAATACAGCTGAAATCAACGTACCCGCGTGACCGATACCTACCCACCATACGAAGTCGGTGATATCCCAAGCCCAGCCTACAGTTTTATTCAGACCCCAAGCGCCGATACCTGTCCAAAAGGTATAACTAACGCTAACTACCCATAATAAAGCACCTAATACAGCAACGGTAAAACCAATCCACCATGCTTTATTCGGTTTATTTTCAACCGGTAGTAAGATATCATCCGTAATTTTTGCATACGTAATGTCCTTACCGGTCATTAATGGTTCTCTTAATATTGATTCGTTATGCGATGACATAGTATTTTTATTTCAAATATTGTACAAGATTACGCCTCAAAAGTGTTTCTAACTTTTGTCATATAACCGATACCCGGTTGAACATTGATTTCCTCAAGTACGTAATAAACACGCTCGTTGCGTAATGCTTTAGATACTTCTGATTCTGGATCATTTGCATCACCAAAGATAATTGCATTTGCAGAACATGCTTGTTGACAAGCCATTTGGATATCGCCATCTTTAACTTTGCGATTTTGAATCTTAGCTTGCAATTTACCTGCTTGAATACGTTGGATACACATTGAACATTTCTCCATTACCCCACGTGAACGAGTAACAACATCTGGATTCAATACCAATTGTGTGAACTCATTGTTCAAGTAGTTGTCAAAACGTGAATCATTCCAGTATGCAAACCAGTTGAAACGACGAACTTTGAAAGGACAGTTGTTCGCACAGTAACGTGTACCAAAACAACGGTTATATGCCATATGGTTCAAACCTTCTGAAGAGTGTACTGTTGCCAATACTGGACAAACCGTTTCACAAGGCGCGTGACCACAGTGTTGACACAACATCGGTTGGTGAACAACAGTGATATCTTCGAAATCTAAATCAGCCGAAGCTCTTGCAATTTCTTTCTCTTTTGTAAGATCTTGATCTTTTCCTTCGATTGTATAGTAACGGTCAATACGTAACCAGTGCATTTCACGACGACGACGAACCTCATCACGACCTACAACAGGAATATTATTTTCAACGTTACAAGCAACGATACAAGCACCACAACCTGTACATGCGTTCAAGTCGATCGCCATCACCCATTTGTGACCAGGTTGCTCATATTTGTTCCACAAATCGTATGTTTTGTGATTATCTGTAAAGCGTCCTGCCTCAGAGTTAGGATCTTTCAGATATTTCGCAAATGTCGTTTCACGAATAACGTTACGACCTTCGATCGTATGGTGTGTTTGTGTTTGTGCCAATTGGTAAGTACCAGACGCTTTGGCTACAGTTGCTTTAGCAACACCTTGCACTGTACCATTGATGATAGACGCAAAAGGGAATGCGTTTTTACCAACTTCATTACCTGCTTTACCAACTTTTGTACGGCCGTAACCTACAGCAACTGAAACTGTTCCTTGTGCTTGACCTGGTTGTTGTACAACTGGCAATTCCAATTCAACACCATTTGCTTTTACAGTTACTTTACCATCTTCACCCAAACCTAATTTCTCAGCATCTTTCGGGTTAAGAGCAGCGTAGTTATCCCAAGTTACTTTAGAAACCGGGTCAGGCAATTCCTGCAAGTAAGCATTGTTTCCATAACGACCATCGCGAAGTGCAGAAGGCTCATAAAGTTTCAATTCAAACTCACCGGTAATTGCTTTGCTTGATGCCTCAATTGCCGAAGCCGCTGCTGCAGCATTTCCTGTAAATGCAGGAGCTGTTGCCGCTTTAGCACCTTTATATTCAAAACCAGTTTGCAATACAGCATCCCAGTTTTTCGTAGAACCCGCTAAGATTTGTGTAGACCACAAGTTCTTAACGAAGTTGTACATATCGGTATCATTTCCTGCCCAAGTCAACAAGCTTTGTTCAACTTGACGTGTTTTGAAAACAGGATTGATTGTTGGTTGAATGATAGAGAACAAACCTTCTTTTGGATTCGCATCACCCCAAGATTCCAAGAACGTACTTGCTGGAGCAATCGCTGTCAATTCAGAAGCTGTTTCATCCGCACGTTGCGAAAATGATAAGGTGAAAGGAACTTGTTTCAACGCTGCTTTTACATCATCTGCTTTGAAGTAGTCATACACCGGGTTGCTATTCAAGAAGAACGCAACACCAACTTGACCTGATTTCGCTGCTGCTAAGAAAGCTTGGAACGAAGAATCCGAACCTTGGTATTGTTTAGAATAGTTATCCAAATCGATGATTGTACCGTAAGCACCTAATGCAACGTTGATTGCATTAACTAATACCTGTACATTGACATCGTTAGATCCAGCAACAACAACTGCTGCGCCTTTGCTGTTCACCAATTCTTTCGCTGCTAGAGCGACACCTTTTTGTGCTTTTTTGTTTGCAGTAGCACCAGCCAAAGACTGACCAGTGATTGCATTATATAAAGCAACCAATGTAGCACCTTCTTCCGAAGGTTTGATTGCGATACGTGCATCCGCATTTGTACCCGTCATGGAAAGACCAGACTCAAATTGCACGTGACGTGACATTTTGCCGTTTTTCAACGATTTATAATCACGGTTTTTAGCGTATTGTTGTGTATGCTCCTCACCTGCTAACCAAGTTCCTAAGAAATCAGCTGCAACGGAAACAATCACATTTGCCTTTTCAAAATTGTATGAAGGGACAACAGCTTTACCAAATGAAGCTTTATTCGCCTCGATAATACCGCTGTAAGAAACAGCATCGTATTGTACATGGTTAACTGTTGGGAATTTCGTTGCGAAAGCAGCGATAGCCGCCAACGTTGAAGGGCTGTTTACGGTGTTAGAAACGATCGTAATTTGTTTACCAGAAGATGCTGCTGCATTCAAAGCTTTAACAACTTCCCCATCCAATTTAGACCACTCAACATCTTGACCTTTCAATTGCGCCTGTTTCAATTTGGACTCATCATATAAATCCAATACAGAAGCAGCAGTCGTTGAATCCAAACCTTGGTTCAAACCAATTGCATTCGGGTTAGGCTCAACATTGATCGGACGACCTTCACGAGTTTTAACCAAGATGCTTTGACCGTTGAACGTCGAAGCATAATAGTTAGGGATACCTGGAGTTACCTCTTCAGGTTTAATCAAATAAGGAACTGCCTTATGCACAGGAGTACGGTTACAAGCCGCTAAAGAAACAGCACCCAAACCAAATCCTAATGCTTTCAAGAAGTCACGGCGAGGAGTTTTAGTACTCAAGCCAGCTTCGTTTAATACATCTTCTACAGGAATAGATTCGGCAAACTCACCCTTGCTTCCTTCAACGAAAGCAGGAGTTTGATTTAACTCTTCCAAACCTTTCCAATATTTTTTATTGCTATCCATTTAAGCTGTATATAAGATTGCGTATTTCAAATAATTATTAATAGTGACACTTACCACACTCAAGACCACCGATCATGGCTGCAGTCATTTTCTCACCTTTCTTAATTCTTTCGTGTGCTTTAATCAAATCTTCATAGTATTTGTTATCCGATTTGATATCTGTCTTTTTGTGACAATCAACACACCATTTCATCGTCAATGGAGAGTATTGGTATACTTCTTCCATATTTTGGATTGGACCGTGACAAGTTTGACACTCAACACCAGCTACCACAACGTGTTGTGAGTGGTTGAAGTAAGCAAAGTCAGGTAAGTTGTGAATACGAACCCATTGAATTGGTTTCGGATTGTTACCGTAAGTACGCGTATCAGGATTCCAATCCAATGCACGATAGATTTTAGCAATTTCCGGAGAAATCTCACCATCATAATGCTCTGAAGCAGTGATTGTATTGTGACAGTTCATACATACGTTGGCCGATGGAATAGACGCATTTTTAGATTTAAATGCTCCACCGTGACAGTATTGACACTCAATTTTGTTAACACCAGCGTGGATTTGGTGAGAGAACTTAATTGGTTGAACCGGCTGATAGCCTTGGTGAACACCAACGTTCCACATTGTTTTCCAACCACCTACAGCTAATAATGCAACTAACATCAAGACTGTAAAGCCAACCAACTTCTTGTTTTTAACGAATGCTTTCGCAAACTTCACAAAACGTTGGCTATCTTCTGGCTCTTGTTGCGCAGCAATAGCTTCTTGGTTTTTAGCAATTACATTTTCTAAGGTACGGATCACACGATTCAACACCACGATAACCACTACAGCCAAAACAACAACTGCGATCAAGCCCAAAATCATGAACATAGATGCGTTATCATCTTTAGCAGCAGCTCCATCTTTGTTTGGATCCTTCGGTTTCTCCTTAGAAGCATCTGTGATATACGCTAATACCGACTTGATCTGATCGTCAGATAAATCAGTAAAAGAAGTCATCACAAGCTTGTTGTTCTCTTCGAAGATTTTAACTGCATCAGCATCGCCAGACGCAATTAAAGCCTGAGAGTTCTTGATCCACTTGATTAACCAAGCTTCGTCTTTCGTCTCTGGAATCCCCTTTAAAGCAGGACCAACCACTTTTCTGTCAATGGCGTGACAGGATGTACACTTAGATTTGAAGATTTTTTCACCTTCCTTGACATCTTGCGCATGCAACGTCGTAACGGCAAATAATAGCATCAAACTCGTTGACACCACCCTCGCAAGGCTTCCCAAAACGGATGAGATAGTTCTCATATTTAGCACTTTATACTATTTATTTGTGAATGTAAAAAATTAACTCCCATGGTTAAAGGAGCCACTACCCCCCTAACAATGCCACAAAAGTATGATTTATTAACAAATCGCTGACAATTTTGTGACCTTTAATATCAATTTATAATCATTCTAAACAAATGCGTTTAAACTAGGATAAAACAACATTAAACTATTAAAGCGGTCCCATCGCTACAACTTTTCATTTGGATAGCTACTCAAATATAAGACAATTCCATGACAATTTAAAATACTCAAAATAACGGATCGCAGAAGACACAAAAAGTTTTTTTTCGTCTTTATTTCCGTAACTTTATCAAGATGAATGGAGAACTTTATCAAGACGAATGGAGATCTGGTCAGGGTCAAGTCCCAAGCTAACAATAAAAAAATCTGGATGATGTCTTTATATAGAAGGAATAGTTCATCCCTGTTGGGTAGTTCCTAGTAAAGCCAGCTTCAAGACTAAACACACAACAATCATGGAAACTAACAAAGAATACAACCCCTTAAGTAAAGAAGAGGAATACATTATTATACATAAGGGAACTGAAAGGCCTTTTACCGGTGAACTTTTAGACAATAAGCTCAAAGGAACTTATATCTGCCGCCGTTGTGACAGCCCACTATACCGTTCGGAGTCAAAATTTGAATCTGGATGTGGCTGGCCAAGTTTTGATGATGAAATTCCCGGGGCAATTACAAGGATCACCGATGCCGATGGTCGCCGCACTGAAATCCTGTGTAGTAGATGTGGCGCGCATTTAGGCCATGTATTCCTCGGAGAAGGCTTTACGACAAAAAACACGCGTCACTGCGTTAATTCTATTTCAATGAAATTTGTGGCCGATACTACGAAGTAACTTTCACTTTAGTCGACTCACGAACTTTCAGTTCACAAGGCAACACCATTCTACGTGTTGCTTTTATTTTACCCTGAAGACGAAGCAACAAAATATTGATCAGATTCTCAGCAATATCCTTGATCGGCTGCGAAACAACCGTAATAGCAGGTTCGACCAGCTTAAAAACCGTATGGTCGTCAAAAGCAATCACCGCCGGCATCGTAAAATTAAATTTTTTGGAAGCCTTCAAACCCGAAATCGCCAGATAGTTTGTGGAGAACAAAACAGCATCCAGCCTATTTTCACAGATAAACTCCCGCAATAGTTCCATTGCTTCTTCATCCGAAGCATCCATCTGAATCTTTTGAATAAAACTTTGTTGCTTATTATTATCCATAGCCTTCATATAGCCATCTGAACGCTCTTTCATTTGGGTCTGATCCGAATAGAGCGATACAAATCCGATACGTCTATAACCCTGTTGACACAAATGGTTACTGGCATCAAAGGCTCCCTGAAAATTGTCCGCACCTACATAGTCTGTTTCAAGACCCGGAAAATAACGGTCGAAGAGCACAACCGGAATATTATTTTGCTGCAACTGCTTTACTGTATCTTCCAAACCATCGGAAGGCGTAATAATAAAACCATCTACCTGCCGATCGTAAAACATCTGGATTAACTCCTTCGCTTTTTCCACATCATTGTTGGTGCTACAATAAATAATACGATAGCCCTGCTCATAGACCTTACTTTCGATCAGACGTGCTATATTTCCAAAAAAAGGATTGGAAATATCTTCGATAATCAAACCTAGAATCTTCGTCTTCCCTGTGCGGAGACTTTTTGCCAATTCGTTGGGCTTATAGCCGACCTTTTTGACATAGTCCAAAACCCGCTTAGTCAAAGCCTCACTAATACGCTTTTCTTTTGCCTTATCATTCAAAATAAAGGACACAGTAGTTACAGAAATCCCCAACGCCTTTGCGATATCACTGATCAGAATACGTTTCTTCATGTAGTAGTAGTAGGTTTGTTAAGTTTTTTATTACGAAGCTTACTAAAGTAAAAAATTTAACGACAATTTACTAAAATAATAATAAAATTGCGCTAAAAGGTTTTATTTACTAATTTTAAGCAGTTTTCAAATACCCGAACAAAACCTATGACAGGAAATAAACTACTCAAAACAGTGTTGGGCACACTAATTTTGCCATTTTGTGCGCAAGCCCAGCAAAATCTTACACAATATGTCAACCCCTTTATTGGGTCAGCGGATCATGGTCACGTCTTTGTTGGTGCAAATGTACCTTTAGGTGCAGTACAATTGGGACCTACCCAAATTCCACAGATTTGGGACAAGTTCAACGGATGGGACTGGTGCAGTGGATACAATTACAAAAGCCAGGAAATTTTGGGTTTTACCCATACCCACCTGAGCGGAACAGGTATCGGTGACCTCAACGACCTCATGATCGTTCCAGCCAACGGAAAATTACAATTAACGCCAGCGGAATTCAATAAAATGAATACAGGTTATGGCTCTTCCTTCAAAAAGGAAAATGAGGTTGCCAAACCCGGATTCTATAGCGCTTATTTAGATGACTATCAGGTACAGGCCAACTTGACGGCAACCGAACGTGTAGGCTATCATCAATATCGCTATGAAAAAACAGACAATGCACATATTTTGGTCGACTTAGGTTACCATATCAATTGGGATAAACCGACAGACACCTACATCAAACAGGTTAACGACTCGACCTTTGTTGGTTATCGCTTTTCAACAGGATGGGCAACTGACCAAAAATTGTATTTTGCGATCAGAACTTCCCAGCCGATACAAAAAGTAAGATTTTTCGACGGTAAAGAAGAGAAATTAGGCCAAACAACATTTAAAGGACAGGCAATCAAAGCGGCTTTATTCTTTGATGCTGTTAAAAACAAAACCATCGAACTTAAAGTCGGTATTTCTCCAGTAAGCTCGACCAATGCCCTGAATAACATCAATGCAGAGATTCCAAGCTGGAATTTTGAAAAAGTAAAACAAGAAGCGGATCAACGTTGGAACAAAACCTTAAATAAGATTCAATTTGAAGCCGACAAAGATACGAAGACAATCTTCTATACCGCATTATACCATACCTACTTTGCTCCTACCATCTTTAACGATGCAAATGGCGATTACTTAGGAACCGACAAACAAGTATACGAGAAACAGGATTTTGTCAACCACACGGTATTTTCGCTTTGGGACACCTACCGTGGGCTTCACCCGCTGATGACCATCTTGGAGGACCGTAAAATCAACCAGGATTTTATCAAGACGATGTTGGCTATCTATCAACAACAAGGTAAATTGCCAATGTGGCACTTACAAGGTAATGAAACCAACACGATGGTGGGTCTACCTGCGATTCCAGTCATTGCAGACGCTTTCTTAAAAGGAATTATTGACGAGAAAGATTATCCTTTGGTCTGGGAAGCTGTAAAGACAACAGCCATGGGCAACGATCACGGCCTGAAATATGCACGTGAACTGACTTACATTCCGATCGACAGCATGCCGAATGAATCTGTAGCATGGGCATTAGAATATGCGATTGCTGACTTTGGTACTTATAAAATTGCCGAAAAATTAGGTAAAACAGAAGACGCTGCCTATTTCAAAAAACGCTATAAACTTTACGAACAGTATTTTGACAAAGAAGTAGGTCATTTCGTCGGTAAAAAAGCCAATGGCGAGTTCCGCAGACCTTTCGACCCATTAATGGCCAAACACCGCGAGAATGATTATTGCGAAGGAAATGCATGGCAATATACCTGGTTAGTACCTCAAGATGTCAAAGGTCTGATCAATCTTTTCGGTGGTGAAGATAAATTTTTGAAAAAACTGGATTATTTTACGACCATGTCATCGGATCTTGGCGGTGAAGCCTCTCCAGATATTTCAGGATTAATCGGCCAATATGCGCAAGGTAACGAACCAAATCACCATATCCCTTACTTATATGCTTACGCTGGACAACCTTGGAAAGGTGCAGCCTTAGTCCGTAAAGCGATGACGGAGTTCTACACAAACAGCCCAGCTGGTCTATGTGGCAATGATGACGTCGGACAAATGAGTGCGTGGTATGTGTTCTCAGCAATGGGCTTCTATCCACTGAATGCAATGAGCGGTGTTTATGTCTTCGGATCTCCGATGATGCAACATGCGAATATCAATTTACCAAATGGCAAAACGTTAGCTATCGATGTTAAAAATCAAGGTAAAGCAAATCAATACATTAAATCGATCAAATTGAATGGTAAACCTTATGCTAAGTCGTTCATTACACATGCACAGCTTTTAGAAGGTGGACAGATGGAAATCGAGATGAGTGCTACGCCAAACAAAAACTTTGGTAAAAACAAAGCCGATTGGCCTTCAAGCATTGACAATAATTAACTGAAATATTGTCAGTAAAACATTACTGGATTAATATTTGTTAATACCTTAATAACATATTTAAGGAGAAACAAAACATGGCAGATTACAAAAACATCAATATACAAGATATCCCCGATGGAGGTGATAATCCAAAAGACTTCTATGAAACTTTTAAAGAGCGCTTAGAAGATTTAGAAACATTTCCAAAGGACTATACGTATAAATTTATCTTACCAAAAGATCAGGACCATTTCAATCAAATCCAGCGCGTATTTGATGACACAGGTGCTCAGTTTGATTTTAAGGACTCCAAAACCGGTAAGTATACTTCAATTACGGTAAACTTGAACGTAAAAGACGCCGATCAGGTAATCTACTTCTACAAAGAAGTAGCGAAGATAAAAGGTGTTATCATGTTATAAAAGAACAAAGAAGGCTGTCGAATTGACAGCCTTCTTTGTTCTTTTATAACATGATATTAAATCCCCCGAAACAACTCAAATGTAAATAAGGAAGGATAATTTCTCGGCAGCTCGGTGCTCAGATTATGTAAGGGGAAATTATCGTTTCTGATTTTGCCATCAGGATCCATCAAGATATAACGTGGTATTCCATTGAATTTGAACAGCTCACGCAAAGCCAAATATTCATCGGCCGATACGATGTAGCTTTCGGACATGTGATTTTCAACCGTATACTTGTTATAGAAGTTTATATCAGGTGTCCCACTGCTGTCTGTCACGAATACGAATACCAAGTTAGGGTTATCTTTAAGTTTCACGCGTTTGTCCCGCATCGACTCAATCCCGGAGCGACAAGGGCCACACCATTGCGCCCAAAAATCAACCACCACCACTTTGCCTCGATACTTGTCGGTCAACTTCTTAAATAGGTCCGCAGATGCTGTTTGGGGCAAAACATAACCATTCACTGTCTCCTTTAAACGTGCTGTCAGTGCCTGCGCTTCCTTTCTCAGATTCTCATTTGGGAGTATGGCCAAAAGATCTGTAGCGAGTTGCTCCATTTTGAGAGTGTCACGTAAATTCGACAGCCTTGATCTTAATGTTCGAAGCTTGGCTATCTCTGTTATCAATGTACTTGATATTATTGGATTGGCCTGTCTATTGGCCGAATCCAACACAACATACATATTTCCCATCCGCTGCTTATTCAGCTCCCGATGATATTTATCCAGACTGAACAACGGTGAATATTCGAAACGATTAATAAAAGTCGAAAACTGAGAAGGTACCAGTAATACAGGATCATTCAGATCAAGCCGTTTTATAAAGTCAAAATAATTTTTCGGAAGTGGTTCTTTAAGGTTAGGGTTTATAGTATCTCCCCTTGAAAACTGCTTTCGATACGTTTGAATATCCAATAACTGAATCGCATAATTAAGTTCAACCTCGCTTTTGATGATATGTTTTATTTTCTTTGAATACTTTGTTTTGGCCAATCGATTATCTACGTCTTTTTGTACTGTTACCCAATTTGTCAGAATCTGATCTTTCGTGTGTTGTATAGGCTGCTCCTTTAGTAGCTTTTCCAAAGCTTGATAAAACTCCTTCTGATGATTTTCCCATTTGAAGTCCAATAGTTGTTGATTTTCCAGTGCGAGTGAACCTTTATACGTTATAAATTCTAATTTGTTGTCTAGAGAAACTTTAAACATCATTGCTATGGTCTGTCCGGGCTCAATATAATATTCAAACATATCATCATTGAATACCACGTAAGACATTTCTGAATTCGTCACAATATAGCTCGCTTCAAAGCGGCCATCTGGCTGAATTTGAATAGTTGTAGGATAATCTTCTCGCGTCAATTGATTGCTACTATAGATAATACCACTCGTAAAGCCAAGCATTGGGTTATAACCATCGATATGACCGATGATTCGTACTGAATCTGATCTAAAAAAATTTTTTTCGTAATTTTTGAGATTTGTTTTGACCTTTGCCTTGGAAAGCTCCTTTTCGATCCAACTGTAAGCCCTTTTATCACCGATATTCCCAGAAGTTTGCGCTACCACAAACGACATACTCAAAAATGTCAAAAAAACGACGAGATGAAATTTCATAATTTAGGTTTTTTAATCCCATTAAGATAAACATTACATCTTAAAGAAAATTACCGAGTCCATAATTTATCGTATTTTTTTATTTTCCATAAAAAAAGCCCGCTTAAAGCGAGCTTTTCATATCATTTGAAAGGAATAAACTTATTCTTGTCCAGCACCAGCTACAGGAGCTTCACCGGCAGGTTTATCCTGCTTTGGTTTGTCTTCTTTCGGAGGACGAGGCAATAACGCTTTACGCGAAAGCTTCATTTTACCTTGTTTGTCGATATCCAACAATTTAACCGTTACTTTATCACCTTCTTTGAAGATACCGTCCATTGTTTCAAGACGTTTCCAGTCGATTTCAGAGATGTGCAATAAACCATCTTTACCAGGCATGATTTCAACGAAAGCACCGAATGGCATAATTGATTTCACTTTACCTTCGTAAGTTTCACCAATCTCTGGTTTAGAAGCGATTGCTTTAATACGACCTACTGCATCATCAATAGCCGCTTTATTATCTGCAAATACTTGAACAACACCTTTGTTATCAACTTCTTCGATCGAAATTGTAGCACCGGTCTCACGTTGCATCTCTTGGATAATTTTACCACCTGGTCCGATTACAGCGCCAATAAATTCTTTATCGATCAACAATTGAACGATACGAGGTGCATGTGGTTTGTAATCTTCACGTGGAGCAGAAATTGTTTTCTTCATTTCACCTAAGATGTGTAAACGCGCTTCTTTTGCTTGATCCAAAGCTTGCGTCAACACTTCCCATTTCAAACCATTGATTTTTAAGTCCATTTGACAAGCAACGATACCTTTTTCTGTACCAGTTACTTTAAAGTCCATATCACCTAAATGATCTTCATCACCTAAGATATCCGATAAGATCGCATATTTACCAGTTTTCTCATCAGAAATCAATCCCATGGCAATACCTGAAACTGGCGCTTTCAATTTCACACCGGCATCCAAAAGTGCCAATGTACCAGCACATACCGTAGCCATTGAAGAAGATCCATTTGATTCCAGGATATCAGAAACAACACGGATAGTATATGGATTTTCACTGTCTGCAGGAAGTACCTGTTTCAATGAACGCATAGCCAAGTTACCGTGACCAACTTCACGACGACCAGGACCTCTATTAGGTCTTACCTCACCTGTAGAGAATGCAGGGAAGTTGTAGTGAAGAATAAATTTGTTATAACCGTTGATAAAAGCACCATCGATCATTTGTTCATCGTCTTTAGCACCTAAAGTAACCGAAGTCAATGATTGTGTTTCACCACGTGTGAATACTGCCGAACCGTGCGCAGCAGGCAAGTAATCCACTTCAGACCAGATCGGACGTACAGTACGTACATCACGGCCATCTAAACGCATACCTTCATCCAAAACCAGGTTACGGACAGCATCATACTGAACATCGTGGAAATATTTTTTAAATAAGAATGCAGTATCATCATCCAATTCCTCTGGCATTGTTGCTCTGTACTCTTCCGCGATTTTTGCGAAGTTCTCAGAACGGTCATGTTTGGCAGAAGCAGATTTTGCAATAGCATAAACCTTATCGTAAGTAGCTGCAAAAATAGCATCTCTCAATTCAAGGTTTTCAGGCTCATGGTTATACTCACGCTTAACAGTTTTACCAACTAAGTTAGCCAGCTCTACTTGAGCAGCAACTTGTTTTTTGATAGCTTCATGAGCAAAAGCAATTGCTTCTACCATTTCAGCTTCAGAAATCTCTTTCGCCTCACCTTCAACCATACCGATATCTTGTGCAGAACCAGCAACAATAAACTCTAAAGTTGCATTTTCAAGCTCAGACAATTTTGGGTTGATAACCAACTGACCGTCAATTTTCGCAACACGAACTTCAGAAATTGGTCCATTGAAGGGAATATCAGAAACAGCAATAGCTGCAGAAGCAGCCAAGCCCGCTAAAGCATCAGGCATAATATCTTTATCTGCAGAAATCAAGCTGATTGCAACTTGTGTATCTGCGTGATAATTTTCAGGGAACAAAGGACGTAATGCACGGTCTACCAAACGTGAGATCAATACCTCATAATCTGACAATCTAGCCTCACGACGTAAGAAACCTCCTGGAATACGGCCAGTTGCCGCATATTTTTCTTGATAATCTACAGAAAGGGGTAAAAAATCAACGCCAGATTTCGCTTCTTTAGCTGAAACAACTGTTGCAAGCAACATCGTATCACCTTGTTTTAATACTACAGCCCCATCAGCCTGTTTTGCCAATTTACCTGTAGACAATTCGATCTGGGTGCCATTACCCATATCGATGGTCGTTTTAATTTCGTTGTAATTCATTTAATCTTGTTTGCGACATGCTTTTCATCTTGTTGGCAGCATGCCAATATTTTAAATACATTAGATTTCAGCACAAAGGTAAATTAAAATATTAAGATTAGTGCAATTAACAGCAGGCTAAATCATCAAACCATCGGAATACGGCAGCAACCGCCTTAATCCGTCAAGCAATGAATCGATTGAAGTCTTCTCAAGTTCTCTTATTTCTCGAAAAAGGCTTCCAAAGGCTTATCAATTATAACGAGGAATCTAGCCTATCGCGTAGTATAAAACAATTTAAGACAAGTATAAAACATGGCTATCATTTTCGGAGATTCCTCGGTGCTTCTTCGGTACTTGTTCGGAGCTTGTTCGGTACTTCTTCGGTTGAAAGCGAAGAAACAGCGAACAAGCTCCGAGGAAAAAACGATTAAATAACGACTAAATAGTGAAACTGAAGTAAAGGACAAGTAGCCCAATCTCGTCCGCTAACCTAAGGAAGTCCTGAACAACTACAAAAGTCATGACGAACAGAAAACGACCATGCTGATGCAAAAAATCCAATAACAATTCGGGCACGATAAGCACAACAAAAAAGCCATCCAAAAATTGGATGGCTTTCTTAACACCTTTGTATTAAAGCTTATTTGATAATATCACGTAAACCTAGACCTTTAATGATCGCACGGTAACGGTTGATATCTTTCTTGTAAAGATAAGCTAATAATGAACGACGTTTACCTACTAACATTTGTAGGGCACGTTGTGTACCGAAATCTTTTCTGTTTTTTTTCAAGTGCTCAGTTAAGTGAGCAATTCTCTTAGTGAATAAAGCAACTTGACCTTCAGTAGATCCTGTGTTTGTAGCTGATCCAGCAAATTCCGCGAAGATATCAGCTTTGTACTCTTTACTTAAATACATTTCCTGAATAATATTAAAGCGTTAAAAATTTTATTAATTGGCTGCAAAGATAGCAAAAATCTTCGGTTGCCAAAATAATTTAATAAGCAAAGGTTCAGCTACTACTAAACCTTTACGTAGATTTTCTTCTTGTCCAACCAATAGCAGATTACCCACATCAACGTTAAGAAACAGAGTGAATAAACAAAAGAACCAACTTCTGGTATCCCAGGCACTTTCGCGCAAACATATTTATAAAACCAGGCAAAAGCGTCGAGGTATTTTTGTGTACCATCTTCTTTTACACCATCAGGAATACGGAACAATCCCAAAAAGCGTGGTAGAATACCGCTTAATACAAAGATGAATAACGGATTTTTACCAAAAACATCAAAAAACTGTGTCAATTTATTTTTGACACCCTGCACTTCAATAAACCAGATCATACCACCTAGTGTCATGGTTGCCAAACCTGTTGTATAGAGCACATAGGAACTCGTCCATATTTTTTTATTGATCGGAAAACCCAAGGCCCATATCCAAGCCAATACGACCAAAATAAATCCGGTCACAAACATCCCTGCCAGCAATTTAAAATGAGGTTCATTAGAAGCCGGCACTTTGGACCACAGCCAATCCACCTGACCTTGCTTTTTAATAAATACACCAACTAAATAGCCAAAGACAACCTGAACAATTGTCGGCAAGGTACTCATCAGCCCTTCAGGATCAAATGGCACCCCCTCCCCTTTGTAAACATGCGGCAAACCTAGGATTGCTATATCATACTTTGTACCGAACCAGCCCTCCAAGCTATAGGGATCTGCTCCTCCGGCTATTGCACAGGTTGCCCAATATAACAACAGTATGATTGCCGAGATCCAGATAATCGTTTTTTCTTTAAAATAATAAGCTAAAATCGAAGCAAAACAATAAGCAACTGCGATGCGTTGGAGTACACCAAAAATCCGAATTCCCCGGCTCGGATCCGTTCCGTCCACCCATTGTTTAAAAACCAGCTCCGCACCATCCCATTTCACAAAAGGCCACCAATTGATGAAAAGTCCAATCGCAAAAATCAAGATCGTCCGTTTAATTACTTTTTGCCAAAATACTGCCGGTCCCGCCTCCTGTAAACGAGGTATAACAAAAGACATGGCATTACCTACTGCGAAAAGAAAAAAAGGAAAAACCAGGTCTGTAGGTGAACATCCATGCCATTCTGCATGTTTTAGCGGTGCAAACATATGAGCCCATGTCCCCGGATTATTCACCATAATCATCAGTGCCACAGTAGCTCCACGAAAGACATCCAAGGAGTAATAGCGTTGTTTCATAATCAGATTGTATAATTAAAAGGTAAATATAACGTATTTGCCCTTCATTTTTATGCGCAATCCACAATTTAATGGCATAAACAGGAAGGTCAAACGATAACATTGTTACAATAACAAACGTTTGCATAGATTTAATGGCTAAGAATCAAATACTTTTTAAATATTTTTAAAAAGTATTTGAAACTTAACGGTAAATAACTAATTTTAACCAACAACTTTTATACTAACCATATTTTGTTGTTTGAACGAAGCAGTCAGAAATAACCGTCTGGCTATAAAAAACTATTAACGAAAGTACCTTAGATTAACAGTGAACATCAGGTGTAATTCCATGGATTTGCGCATCACAAAACAACTTTATTAACCTTAAATAATAGAAAATGAATTTATTACACAAAAAAAACAAGCAAAAAAGCGAGTGAACTGGCTTAGTACAATTTCCAAGCAAGCACAACGAACTTTAGTAATTCAGCGAGAGAGGCAAGTATGCTATTCAATCTCTCGGCTTCCTGAAATGAAGTAAATCCTATTTTAAGTTGCCCACAAAGTGAAAAAGAAATTATTTAAATAATCTTAAACTGTAAAGAAAAGCCTTGACAATTATCTGATCAATATGACAGTTAATATCTTTTCGATGAACTCCCAAATGAATTTGGATCAGGCTACAAATTAAATCATACGCCTTTAGCCTAGGGCTGAATGATGAAAATAAAAGCCTTAAAATTAGCGGTAAACTATTTTAGCAGCCATACATATCAACCGTTAGCAGTAACGGTAACGAATGAGAGACCATAGAACAAACTTAAACAACCTTAGAAGTTGTAAATAAAAACTAATCATTATTAATACTAAATATTATAAGCATGAGTCTATTTTACAAAAGATCCGCAGGATTGGCGATATGTACTCTTTTTAGTGCATCGGCTCTCTATGCGCAGCAGACTATTACCGGAACGGTAAAGGATGCCAATGGGCCAATTTCTGGGGTAACAGTTGCTGTAAAAGGTACTACCAGAGCCACACAAACCACCGTAAATGGATCCTTCAATATCCAAGCGGCACAGGGCGAAACGATTCGTATAACACGAGTTGGTTACACTCCACAAGAAATCTTAGTCGGTACCAATACAAAAATTAGTATCACATTATCAGAAAATGCATCCGCTTTAGATGAAGTTGTTGTAACTGGATTAGGTGAATCCAGAGAGCGTCGACAACTGGGATACGCAATGACACAAATCAGTGGAGAAGACATTGCAAAAACAAATGCTATTAACCCAATTGCAGCTTTGCAAGGAATGGTCCCCGGCATGCAAGTTAACGTTGGTACCGGTGGCCCTCAATCGACTCCGCGTTTTCTTATTCGGGGGGCAAGCTCGCTCGATCCTTTCGGCAATACCCCTTTAATTGTCGTAGACGGTATCATTATGGATGATGACGTCGTCATACCAAATCGCGGCGGAGAACAAGATTTCGGTAACATTCTTAAAAATTTCAACTTGGATGATATCGAATCTATCTCTGTTTTAAATGGAGGGTCCGTTACCGCTCTTTATGGCAGCAGAGCAAGTAATGGGGTAATTTTAATTACGACTAAAAAAGGTTATTCTCAACGTGGACTGGGAGTTTCTTTTACACACACACAAGGAATCGACGATCCCTATGCAACAGTAGACTTTCAAGATAAATACGGCACCGGAATATTACCGAACTACGTTTATCCCAAAGGTAATGATGGCTTAGAACAGATTCCCGCTACTTATTTCGGCTATAGTTTTGGGCCTGCCTTTGACGGACGCACGCTGAAAGATCCTGCCGGGCACGAAATAAAATTTCAGCCAAATAACAATATCCTTGATCTCTACCAGACAGGCCAATACAGAAACTCTAATTTAGCTCTTTCGGGAGGAAACGAACAAACTACATTTCGTATCTCCTATTCAAATTCGTACGCAAAAGGAGTAGTTCCACAAAATAAATTTGATAGAAATAGTATTGCATTAAGAGCTACTCATCGCATTAGAAAAGCTGTAGTAATAGATGCAGGGGCAACATATGTTGGGAGCAACAGTTTCAACCCAAATCGTTCTTCTGGAGGAAACAATTTAATGTATGGCCTCACATGGGGAATGCCTAGAGAGTATGATCTTATGTATTGGAAAGATCAATATCTTAATCCTATCAATGGCGGTGTTAGTGATCAAGATCCGACTTCATCACAAGGCGTATTTTTCACGTTGTACGAACAAAAACAACTTCAAAAAGAAGAAAACTTCCGTGGTAATATCAATGCAAAGATTAACTTCACGGATTGGCTACAAATGGAAAATATCTTCAGCGTAAATCTATTCAATGCCAATAACGAACAGAGAAACCGGGGACAGGAATCTAATTTTAACGGAGGTAGCTACCGCACAAATCAGTATCGAGTAATCCAAACAAGATATCATAGTAATATTAACTATAGAAAAACTTTCAATGACTTTGAAGTCACTGCATTAGGAGGAGCTGAAGTAAACCGCTCCGAGCGTAAGGGTTTAGAAGCTTGGACCAATGGCATGCGTATCCCAGACATATTCCGTCTTTCCAATTCAACAAACGCTATAGGCTACACTGAAAGCAAACCTTATATTAGTCAAAGTTTTTCCTTGTTATTTCAAGGTGCTGTCACCTATAAAAAATGGCTTACATTAAATCTATACGGACGTAATGACTGGGACTCATCTCTTCTATACCCTGACCAGACTGGTACATACTCCTATTTTTACCCAGGAATGGATCTAGCCTGGACATTCCATGAAGCGTTGAAATTACCTTCCACTATATTCAGCTTCTCCAAATTAAGATTTTCTTACAATATCGTAGGAAAAGGAACTGATGCATACAGGGCGATGACTGGATATTACCTTCCTACTAGTAATTATATTAGTGCAGAAAACGGCGAAATAACACGTTATTATTTCGACTCAAATAATTTAGGAAACAGGCATCTTGTCCCAGAAAAAAGTTCTACCTGGGAAACGGGTACTGATTTAAGATTTTTAAATAATCGTTTGGGAATTGATTTCACATATTACCAAAAAAACACTAAAAATCAGATTATCAACCTACCAGTTTCACAAGAATCAGGCGTAAGCAATGCGCTTATCAACAGTGGTCATATCCGAAACCAAGGAATCGAAGCTAAGATATATGGTACTCCCATTAAAAAAGAAAATTTTTCTTGGGACGTAGCTTTTAATTATACGCGTAATAGAAGCAAAATTATTGCATTGGCACCAGGTGTAACAGTCTCATCATTAGAAGGAGATGACGGTATTAGGGCGATCGCTGAAGTAGGAGGAGAATATGGCGTTATGGTTGCCTCTTATGGTCTAGCTCGTTTCCAGGCAAGAGATGGTTCAGGAAATCCAATAGATCATCCGAGCAATGGTAAATATGTTATGTCACCTACAACAACGGGAGCATCGTACGTACGTTCGCAAAACTATGCGCAAGGATTAGATAAAGAAATTAAAATTGGATCCACACAACCCAAATTCCTCGGAAGCATTATTAACACCGTGAACTACAAAGCCCTATCATTAAGTGTAATGCTCGATTCTAAATTTGGCGGATATGTATATTCTCCAACATACAATTATGGTTCTCAAACTGGACAAATAGCGAGTACATTATACGGTCGAAAAGGAGAAGCTGGAGGAATACAATTCAAGGATGCAAATGGAAATGAGGCTTGGGGACTTATTCCCGATGGCGTTTTTGCCCAAGGAACTATGTTAGGCGGTAAAGATGTTGGAGGTATGAGCTATCAGGAAGCAGTAGATCAGGGATTAAAAAATCCTATGCTCACCTATGCATACTACAATAACACCTACGGTTGGGGTGCTGGTATCCGCGAAAAATCTGCGTTCGAATCCTCATGGGTAATGGTAAGAGACGTCTCTGTAAGCTACGACTTGCCTCGTACCACAGCATCAAGATTCAAACTTAACAATTTGCGCATGACACTATCTGGCAGGAATTTAGGATATCTTTACAATAGTTTACCAGACAATATCAATCCAGAAGATTATCGTACTACTGGATCTGCATCTGCATTTTTAGGTGGAGGAACGCCACTCATAAGAAGCTTCTCTGTCACGTTAAACACCAATTTTTAAGTTAAAAAGTTTGATCATGAAAATATTATCAAGACACTTAAATAGAATTACTATTCTATCTATATTTATCACTACACTAAGTGCGTGTAGCAAAAAAGATTTCGCAGAATATAACACGGACCCTGATGCGGTTATTAATATCTCTTTACCCCCACTATTCGCTCAAGCAATCACTTCAGCCCACAACAATGATTTTGAAGCGTTTTATGATAATTACAATTTCATTTCAAGATGGTCTCGTGCTTTTCTGTCACGAACAGGAAATGGTATAACGGTTTCAGAAAATGCGGCTAATACAAACAATCGCTACGGAAGATTTTATATTGGTGTTGGAAATGTCCTTGTTGATATCCAAAAGACTGTCGATAAAATGAGTGAAGACGAAAAGGCCAGATATGTCTATATGCGCACCATTCCAACAATACTAAAAGTATATAACGCCTGGTATGTTTCTGACGTTAACGGCAGTTTAGCTTATACCGAGGCATTCGGGGCGAGATATGGCGGTACCTTAACCCCTAAATACGAAACACAAAGCGAATTATATGCGACCTTTGATCAAGAATTAAAGGCAGCAGTAGAAATTCTAAAAAAAGAACAGCCCGTTGAACAATTTAGTTATGGCAACAGTGATCTTTATTTCAAAGGCGATGTGTCTCGATGGATTAAGGCAGCTAATTCGCTTCGTTTAAAAATTGCATTACGCTTGTCAAAACGCGACCCGCAACGTATGGCAACGATTGTTAAAGAAGTACTTGCCGATGCCAGTAATGTAATTAACAGTGCAGATGAAGAATGGGTATTTTATCCAGGAGCTCAGTTTACTGGCGGTGGCAATTGGAACATTACAGGCAACGGAAGGGCTTTTGTAGGAGATCACGATGTGATTGATTATATGTGGAATAATCAAGATCCGCGCTTACGTTTCTTCTTTGTGAAAAATATGTGGAGTGAAGATAATTTCGCTTTAGCTAAAGCACAAGGCAAAATACCTTCCTCATCCATTTTTGATACAAGGCGTTATTATGGTCAGTACTCTAGCCCTTCGTCTCCAAACGATCCAAAAAAATCAAGATTCTTTACGCCAATTCAGATAGCAAACGGCCAAAGCACGATTACATTAGATACAGTTTCCAGAATACAAGATAGATTATTCCAACCCGAAAATAACGGTGGCACGGGATTAGGTACAATGCCATTGATAACGTATGCTGACGTATGCTTTATGCGTGCTGAACTAGCCCAACGTGGAACAACTAGCGAAAGTGCGGAAGAATGGTACTATAAAGGTGTTGAAGCCTCTTTAAAGTTTTATGATAAGGCAGCAAAAAAAGCGCTTATCTATGACTACTCTCCTTTGACAGATACTGAAATAGCAACGTTTAAACAACAGCCGGACATTAAATTCAAAGCAAGCAAAGGATTAGAACAAATTGTATTGCAAGCTTATCTAAATTTCTTCAAAAATTATAATGAAGCGTGGGCAATAGTAAAAAGAACAAATATGCCTAATAATAATACGGCAATTGCTTTTGAACCTTGGTTCGTTGAAGGTCAAGCAATAAAAATGCCACGTAGATTCGTAATAAACTATCCATTAGCAGGCGATTACAATTACCAAAATCGTTTCGATGCAATCGAAGAAATGAGAAAAGATCCTGATTTCGGAGAGCCAACAAGCATATTGGGGCGAGTATGGTGGGATAAAAGTGAATAATAAAACACAATGCAACTTACTTGATCCAATAAAGGATCAGGTAAGTTCTTTATTTTAATAAGCTGGAAAAATGTTATGCCCATGATAAATATCCAAAGATTACCTGAAAAAGGAATCATGATAAGCCTTCTATTGATGTTTTTCTTTCCTTCGAAAGCATTCTTGCAAACCGTAAATAAAGAAATATTTAGGTTGACAGACATCAATAAAAATTCAGACATTTCATTTATGCCTTCTGAATTGGCTACAGTCTATATCTTTCTATCTCCTGAATGCCCATTGTGTCAAAACTATACTAAAGACATAAATACCCTGGCAAAGCAGTATGGTGATAAAATAGCATTTATTGGTATTTTTCCTGGAGAATTATACGAATCTTCCGAAATTCAGGCTTTTGCAACGAAATACAAACTTAATATTCCATTATTCCGAGACACTAACTTAAATCTAACCAATTCTCTTCATGTTAAAATCACTCCCACAGTTACGTTCGTCGAAAACGGAAAAGTAATTTATTTTGGAGCTATTGACAATTGGGCAGTTGATTTGGGCAAAAAAAGAACGGTGACAACAGCACACTATTTAGCAGATGCTTTACGACAACACCTGTCAAAACAAGCGATTACTATAAAAAAGACAGAACCTATCGGGTGTATCATTAACTGATATTGACTCGCTCATTTAATATTGCCATGAACAAAACAGCTATTTATAAAGTTATATCAAGTATATTAAAAACAATATTTATAGTGGTGGGCTTTGTAGATACAAATTCTTATGCTCAATCCTATTATCAAGATGTCGAACCTATTATTTTATCAAAATGTGCGCCCTGTCATCGACCCGGTGAAGCAGCTCCTTTTCCACTTTTGACTTATAACGACATTTCCAAACGAAGTAATTTCATAAAAAAAGTAATCACTTCAGGATACATGCCTCCTTGGACTGCAGATAATAATTATGTCCATTTTTCTAACGATAGGTCACTGACTAAAAAAGAAATCGAAACAGTCGTCAACTGGATCGATAACGGAGTAAAAAAAGGCAAAAAATCAACGACTGAAATAAGTGAACTGTATAGTATCACTGGATATGGACGAACTCCAGATTTGACACTGACAGCTTTAGATACATTTACCGTCAAAGGAAATAACAAAGAACGTTTCGTAGAATTCAAGATACCTTTTGAATTGGATCAAGAACAAGCTATAGAAGGGGTAGAATTCTTTAGCAACAATAAACGCTTAATCCACCATGCTAACTATTCAGTACAGGTGATTTCAGATCCGGCAATAGATATTTATCAACAACCAAAATTTGCCAATCATACCGACGGCAATACTATTTATACAGATCCATACAGAATTTTCAAGCGTGATATGGCATACTATGGAGGATGGATCCCAGGCTCGTCAGCTGAATCTTATCCCGAAGGAATAGGATGGACAATGCCTAAGCGTGGTATAATATTGCTATCTATCCATTTTTCTCCTACACCTATTGATGAGCAGTCCGTTAATGGTATACATTTATTTTTCACCAAAAAACCGATAAAAAGAAAAGTTACTGTTGTAAGCTTTGGTTCTGGCGGTTTAGGAGAAAAGGATATTAGGCCTTCTTTTTTTATGATCCCAGCTAATCAAGTAAAGGATTATACATTGAAATTTACAAATCCCGCCGAAGATCTTTCTTTGCTTTATATATGGCCACACATGCATTATATCGGGAAATCGTTTAAGGCATACTACACCAACAATCTGGGAGATACTATTCCACTCGTAAATATTCCAAAATGGGATTATAGATGGCAAGAGATGTACCGCTATAAAAAATTTATGAAGATACCCCGCGGCTCTACTATACATATGGAATGTACGTATGATAATACCGAAAAAAACCCTTTCAATCCGTTCAATCCACCACAAAATATATATTCTTACTCCAATATGCAATCCGACCAAGAGATGATGACAATGCTGCTGATTTATGTACCATACAAGGAAGATGACGAAAAGCTCAGCGCTTCGCCTGACTAACAATATTTGTTATTAAACTCGATAATAATTAACAACTTTTAGAAGAATCAAAATGATGATACAAAAAATCTTCTCCTGCGCAGTTAGCAAATTAATTATAATACCTTTCGCTTTTTTACATTTTGGCTTACTTGCCCAAAACAAATATCGTTTTGAAAAAGGACTATACTTACAAATTACGCATTCCTATGGCAGAGAAGCAGTCTATTCAGACGAGTTTCTTTGGAACTATTACAACGGAACATTTATTGAGCCCAAAGAAGGGAAAAGCATAACCGGAAAGCAGATAGATCAAGCAAAGTGGACCTTTATCCAGACTGACACCTCTGGTTTTTTTAGACCGTCGCCCGGTATGGGGGGGAACCTACGAAATCCCAATAACCCTGCAGGCCCGGGAAGAATCGAAAAGATAGCTAATTCTACCACCACACAACAAAACGCTACCCCACGACGTGGATTAGGTCCTACCTATTTGTATCTGACTTATAACGCAAAGAAATCGCAAGCTGCTATTCTTAATATCAAAGGCAACAGTGCTGTTTTGATCAACGGCGAACTCCATTCCGGTGACCCCTATCGCATGGGCTGGTTAAACATTCCTGTACAACTAAAGAAAGGATTGAATGAATTTTATGTACGTGGTATATTGGTACAGGCTGAGTTATCATTTCCTACTCAGCCAGCGATATTGGACATTAACGACACTACACTTCCTGATATCGTTTTGGGTAAAAATAACAGTAAATTACTGGCGGGTGTTGTTGTGATCAATAATACATCCAAGAACATGTACGACCTTAATATAGAGAATACTATTGAAGGATTTACAAGTACAACAGCTGTTCCAGTTATCCCGGCACATAGTACGAGAAAAATTAGCGTGCAGATAGATGCGTCAAAAATTGTAGCCATCGGTTCGCCCACAGTAAAGCTCGGTTTGTTCAAAAAAGGAAAACTGATCGATCAGAAAAATATCAACCTACGTAGCGTATCTGCAAGCACACCATACCGCCATACTTTTACCAGTGAAATAGACGGTAGTCTACAGTATTTTGCGGTGAATCCCGCGACCGGCGGTGAAAAATCAGGCGATGCGTTATTCTTCTCCGTACACGGTGCGGGCGTGGAAGCATTAGGGCAGGCCCAAGCTTATCACGCAAAAGACTGGGGAACATTAGTAGCTCCAACAAACCGTAGGCCTCGTGGATTCAACTGGGAGGATTGGGGACGCTTAGATGCGCTAGAAGTGCTTGCTTTAGCAAAACAGACATTAAAACCAGACACACAGCGTGTATATTTAACCGGACATTCTATGGGCGGACATGGAACTTGGTTCTTGGGGGCTACTTATCCAGATAAATGGGCTGCAATTGCTCCTTGCGCCGGTTACCCGACACTTAAAGGCTACGGCTCGGCAGACGGATTAATTCCCGAAAAAGGTCGCAATGAAATGGAGAATATTTTACTCCGTTCGAGTAACCAAAGTGACGTCATCGCCTACGCATCAAACTACAAGCCACTGGGAATTTACGTCTTGCACGGCGATGCCGATCGCACCGTACCGATAAGCTATGCACGTCAAATGCGTAACATTCTCGGTGAATTCCATCCAGATTTCAGTTATTACGAATATCCCGGTGGATCGCACTGGTATAGTAATGAAAGTGTAGATTGGAAACCCATGTTTGATTATTTCAAATGGCATAAACGTAAAGTCGATAAGGATGTCAATAAGATTGATTTTAAAACAGCAAATCCAGGCATATCGGCTTCTTACTATTGGGCCACAATTTATCAACAGGAAGAAGCGTTATCCTATTCACACATCCAGCTCACTCGTGACCTAGAAAACAATACGATCCAAGGCCGAACAGGCAATGTAAAAACCCTGGCCTTAAACCTGGACGCCTTTCCTGAAGGTCAACATATTAATATCATGTTGGATTCGCTATCACAGATTAGCTACCAAAGATCAGCAAAAGATGCGATGATCTATTTAAGGAAGGCGAAACAGGGATGGCAGATCATCGAAAAGCCTTCGCCTGCCGAAAAGGGGCCACACCGAAACGGAATGTTCAAAGAGGCCTTTAACCATAACATGGTATACGTTTATGGTACGAAAGGTACACCCGAGGAAAATAAATGGGCATTTGAAAAAGCGAAATACGACGCTGAGTCATGGTATTACCGTGGTAATGGCTCATTTGACATCATCGCCGACACTGAATTTGACACCACAGCATATGCCAATAGAAATATTATTCTTATCGGCAACAGTGAGACTAACAGCGCTTGGAACGTACTCTTGACAGATTGCCCTATTTCCGTAACATCTTCAACGGTAAAGTTGGGAATGCATACATATGAAGGTAGTGATCTAGGTGGTTACTTTATCTGGAAAAAACAGGGAAGTAATATCCATACGATCGGCATTATTACCGGCACTGGAATCAAAGGTATGAAAGCCGCTACTGCAAACCAATACTTTGCCGGTGCAAGTGGTTTCCCGGATTATATGTTTTTCAAATTGGATATGTTGAAATATGGTCCAAATTCACTTATTGATGCGGGCTTTTATACAAATGATTGGCTTGTAGAATAAGCAACGCGCTAAAATGAAGGAACTATCGAATTGCAGTGGCAAAAAAAAAATGTTTTTTGTGCCGCTGCAATTCATACTCACTAAGAAATATCTCCAATCAAGCGATATCATAAGAATCATCAAGAATAACCATATTTGGAAAATAGCTTTTTTATTAAAAAAAGATTCTGACAATCGTACATTTAAAATTCCAACAGATATATAGATTATAACTTCAACCTTGCGATTAGCAACTTTGCTAAAACACGTAATCCATTTATTTTGAATAGAAAAAACTTTTTAAATAATTTTAAAAAGTTTTTTGAACTTTCGATAAAAATACTTTATCTTTATTAAACAATTATAACCATTCTGTCACTAGCCAATTGACCATGAAAGCTGACATACTAAGATTATTATATTATAATGAGAGGCAATCGATTGCAGAAATCTCAAAATACCTCTCTAAAAGCACTCCTATTGTCACAAAAACAATTAATGAGCTTGTTAAAGAAGGTCTAATCCTTGATAATGGCCTTGGAGACTCTACAGGTGGACGTCGCGCATCCCAATATGGCTTAAACAAGCAGCTCCCGCATTTAATTGCAAGTATTGCAATTGATCAATATTATAGTTCGTTTACCATATCGGACCTAGCCCACAATGTCGTCGCGCAACATAAAGATGTGGCGATTAATCTGAAAGAACAAGATGCTGGTGAAATGATCTTGCAACATCTAGAGGAGGTTATAGCAAAAAATCAAATAGAAACACAGTATATTATTGGTGTTGGCATCAGTATGCCGGGGTTTGTCAATCCCGAAGAGAAAATCAACGATTCTTATCCTAAAAACTCTTCTCTTCACCATCTCTACAAACAGATCGAAGAGAAGTTAAAAGTCACCACCGTCATTGATAACGATTCACGGTGTATCGCGTGGGCCGAAAAAGAATTTGGACATGGTGTTGATATTGCACATACACTGGTCATCAATCTCAACTGGGGTGTTGGTCTTGGGATCATCATAAATGGTGAAATTTTTAAAGGAGCAACTGGTTTTGCCGGCGAATTCAGCCACATCCCACTTTCAGACAAAAATACCCTATGTTCCTGTGGCAAACGAGGCTGCTTGGAAGTTGAAGCCTCTTTAAATGCAGCAATACAAAATACAGAATCTGATATCGAAAATGGGGAATATTCCATCTATTCCACTTTCGCAAAAGCAGGTCAAAACAAATCTGATGCTTTAATTGAAGCTGCAAAACTTGGGGATCAAATTGCCATTAATAACCTCGGAAAAATCGGATACATGTTAGGCAAAGGGATTTCAACATTATTGCATATCCTCAATCCGAACAAAATAATAATCAGTGGACGCGGTGCTGAAGTCGGAGATATCATAGCGCCACAAATACAAGTTGCCATTAACGAATTCAGTATTCCAAAAATAGCGAAGATGACAGCCATTGAAATATCTTCACTTCACAAAGATGCGCAGCAAATGGGAACTGCGGCGCTGGTTGCGGATCATCTGATCGAAAACATTATAAACTAAATCAATTTCATATAACACCTATTCTATGAGTCTATTTCAAAAAAAAGCTGCGGGAATAGCACTGTGTACTGTTTTTAGTGTCACATCGCTATACGCACAGCAATCTCTCACCGGTACGGTAAGAGATGCAAAGGGACCTATCGCTGGAGTCTCTGTTTCAGTAAAGGGATCAAACCGGGCAACACAAACCAGCGAAAACGGTACTTTCTCGATCCGAGCTAGCCAAGGTGAAACCTTACGGATCTCAATTGTAGGCTATAAACCACAGGAAATACAGGTAACAACCACGACAAATTATGATGTTATCCTCTCCAACGATGACTCTACCCTGGATGAAGTTGTTGTTACCGCATTGGGAATCAAACGCGAAGCCAAATCGCTCGGGTATTCCGTCCAAAAAGTCGGTGGAAAAGACTTAACACAAACAAATGCACCTACTGTGGCTACTGGACTCATGGGAAAAGTATCCGGTATGAACATCAGTATGTCAAATGGCGTCGAGGGTGGATCACAACGTGTTGTGATACGCGGCGCAGCTTCACTTACAGGAGCAAACCAACCGCTATACGTTATCGACGGAATGCCGATAGACAACAATCAAATTGCAAGTAAAGGAAATGATATCACCAAAGCAAATGGTTCTTATCAGGATTGGGGATCCATACTTAACTTCATAAATGCAGATGATATCGAAGAAGTCAGCGTCCTTAAAGGGCCTACTGCCGCTGCTTTATATGGCGCACGTGGTGGTAATGGTGTGGTCCTGATCACGACAAAGAAAGGAAAGCTAAAAGAGGGGCTCGGAATTGATTATAACTATTCCTTCCGTTCTAATGATCCCTATCGCTACCAAGACATGCAGAATAAATATGGTTACGGCGGCGCAATTGCGCTCTATTCAGCCGTACCTACTCTACCAGTAGATGCTAAAGGCCAAGTAAGATATCCAGGTGCAGACCCTTGGTCGGGCACAAATATTACGGATCAAAAATGGTTAAGCCAGGGTGCTGTACCCGGTGGAAAAAACACCTGGGATTATTTTAGCTGGTATGGTACAGGCGCCTCCTGGGGAGCTGAAATGAAAGGTCAAGAAATCCTATGGTGGGATGGAACGAAACGGAACTATTCTCCTCAACCCGATAATATTAAATCATTTTACCGAACAGGAAATACCCAAACTCACAATGTAGCATTCAGTGGTGCAAATGACCTCGGAAGTGTCCGGCTATCCTATACCCGCCAAAATAACACCTCTATTATTCCTAACAGTAACTTTAATAACAATACCTTCAACTTAGGAACTAACGTCAAAATATCTAAAAAAGTTACCGCTGATGTTTCTGCTAGTTACATTAACTACTACCGCCTGAATTCTCCAGATGTAGGTAATAGCAACAACTCATGGGGTAAATTTTCGACATACGGGATGTCTAGAGATTATAAAAATCTTGAAAAAGACATCTATCGCAATGCCGACGGCAGTAAGAACTTATTGGATGGATCAGTTTACAATATGGGATACCCCTATGGAGGCTATGGAAAAGATCTATACTGGAACATCTTCATGAACAACACGGAATTGAATCGCGACCAGCTTTTAGGTACCGTCAAGTTAAATGCAGAATTAACCGATTGGCTAACTTTAATGGGTAGAGCTTCTGGAAATTTCTCTTCGGATGAATTTGACAAGAAATTCTATCCTACCGATAAAGAAGGATTGCAAGGCAAATATGGACATGAATTATACAAAACAACAGACCGAAATCTTGACTTTTTAGCTACAGCACATAAGGACAATTTAAATGGCTCCAAATTCAGCGGTAGTGTTTCGGTAGGTGCAAGTTCCTGGAAATCAAATTATCGCGGAATCCAAGGCTTTAATGATGGACCGTTCAATGATCCTTTTTTATTTTATCTTGCCAATATAAACAAAACAGGTTCCGTATCCGGATTTGTCCCTGTTGAGGAGCGAATGGAACAACAGATTAACTCTCTTTTCGGTATCGCCAACATATCGTATGACAACTTCCTCTTCTTCGAAGGAACATTTAGAAATGACTGGGCTTCAACGTTACCGAGCAAAACAAGAAGTTACAACTACCCAGCGGCGTCATTGAGTTATGTCTTCACAGAAAAATGGAATGACAAGCCCAGCTGGTTAGATTATGGTAAATTGCGTGCTGCATTCGCCAAAAGTGCAATTGGAACAAAACCGTATCAAACATCTTATATTTACGGTACAGGAACATTTAATGGTCAAGCCCTGAGAAAAATTTCCAACAATTTACTTCCTGTAGATTTATTAAAACCACAACGCTCTACTTCGTATGAAGTAGGAACAGACTTAAGCTTCCTGAAAAATCGCTTAGGACTAACCTTTACCTATTATAAAGTCAACTCAACCGATCAGATTATCGACTTAAATGTCGCACCATCGTCTGGGGTTACTGGGGTACGGACAAATTCCGGAGAACTTCAAAACCAAGGTTATGAATTTACGCTGCGAGCCACTCCGATCAAAACACAGGATTTCTCCTGGGATTTAACGCTTAACGGAGCCCACAACAGAAATAAACTCATTAAGTTAGCTCCAGGTATTGACGAATACTACTTAGATGAAATGTTCGGAAATGAAGGGGTAACGATGAAAGTTAAAGTTGGTGATAATTTTGGTACAATATATGGCACTGACTTCACTTATGATGATAAAGGCAATCGTATTGTTGAACGTGTCTTGGACGGACAGGGTAACCCTACGGGTACGCGTTACAAAGTGACGACCAATCAAGTACCCATTGGAAATGCGAATCCAAAATTAACAGGCGGGCTTGGCACAAACCTTCGCTACAAAGATTTCTCACTCTATGCACTCGTCGACTTCAAATGGGGCGGAGATATCTGGAGTGGAAGTTATTCAACTGCTATGGGCAATGGCCTGGCTCCTGAAACCTTGTTGGAAAGAGACGGCGGCGGTTTAGCATATACCTATCCTGATGGAACGAAAGCAAACCACGGCGTCATATTGGATGGGGTTTTTAGCAATGGTGAACAAAACAAAGACGTTGTTCACTACATGTGGAAATATGCAGGCTCATACGCTGCATGGTCTAATATACCAATGCCTCGCAGTTTGGCAGTTTTGGAAAATTCCTGGGCAAAACTACGCGAAGTTAGATTGACCTATCAAATTCCAAAATCGGTCGTTCAAAAAACAAAATTCTTCCAGGGAATGTCCGCCTCTTTGATCGGTCGCGATTTATTTTACCTATATACCAGCCTACCGGATAATTTAAATCCGGAAGCTGTCAATGGTATCGGTAATGCGCAAGGTATTGAATTTGGCGCTCTTCCAGGAGTCCGTTCCTTAGGATTTAGCATAAGTGCATCATTTTAACATTCGGAAATCATGAAAAGAAATTATTTTAAATCAATCGTATATAGTTCATTAGTCCTTGGAACGGCAATGGTATCTTCATGCACCAAAGACTTCGACGAAATGAACGCACCATGGAAGGACGCACAGACAGCTGATGTCAAAAGTCTCTTTAACGGTGTCGTAGCCAGCATCGAGCTTGGTGCACAAGAGCAGGCAACAGCCAATACCTGGATCTATCCGGTAACACAATTGGGCACAACGGTAGGTAATTCGGGCTATTCTATGCAAAATGCCTCGAACGAATTGTGGGAAAATTACTATAGAGCATTAATATCCATACGTCTTACAGAACGTATGATCAATGAATCCCCCGACAAATCGAAATATCAAAATGTACAAGCGATGTTAACAATTTTAAAGGCTTATAAAACCTTTAAGATGACTGATATTTTTGGCGACATCCCCTATTCAGAAGCCGGTATGGCAGATCAAGGTCCAACAAATTACAGACCCGTTTTTGATAGCCAAAAAAGCATTTATGAAAGTTTGCTGAATGATTTAAAAACTGCAGTGGCTGCCCTAAGCACTTCTGCTGATCAAATTAATATCGGATCCTCAGAGTCTATGCTCAACAGCGATATTGCACTTTGGAAAAAGTTTGGTAACTCCTTACGTTTACGCTATGCGCTCAGAATGAATGATGCCAACGCCACAGTTGCAGCAACGCATATCAAAGAAGCGCTGGTATTACCTCTTCTGGAAAACACAGAGAACATAGGCCTGACCCCCGCGGTCCAAAATTTTACCGGCGAATGGCGGGAGTGGTCATTCCATGCAGGAATCTATTTACGTATGGGTAGTACTGCCTGGAATATGCTTAGCGATAATAATAATGTAGATGGTACTGGCATCTTTGACCCACGTGCAAAAATCTATTTTGAAACAAATGCAAAAAATGAGTGGGTGGCCAAACCGCAAAATCAAGCAATGTCAGACGGAGGTGAGCCATATAATAGAAGAAGAGATGATGATTGGTCAAATAAGGGAGCCGGAGATCTTATTTCTAACTTCAATTATTATTTCGGCCGTGATAAAAATATCCCAGAATTGATTATGACAGCTGCCGAAGTTTATTTTCTAAAAGCCGAAGCGGCAGTAAAAGGCATCGGCAACGCGACTGGCATTGCTGCGGCCAAAACAGAGTACGAAAATGGTGTTAAATCATCAATCAATTTCTGGACCACAATGGCCATGAAAAGTGTAGTATGGAAAGAAAATAAACCTACCTCCCTACCGACTAACGCGCAGCTAAATACTATTCTTTCGAATCCAAAAGTAGCGCTTTCAACAAGTTTAAGCAGTGCAAATGCATTAAAATTAATTTATGCACAACGCTGGTTAGATAATTTTAGACAACCTTACGAAGCCTGGGCACTTGCACGACAAACAGATGCAACGCCAAAATCTGCTGCAAATAACGATTTATACGAAAAAGAGTTTTATATGAACCGCTTAAATTACGCAGATAAAGAATACCAATATAATAGAGAAAATACCCTTAAAGCTACAAAAACAGAAACAAATAGTACAGAATGGCAGAAAACCAAAGTATGGTGGGATGTCAATTAATTTATAAAATCTTCGCGTAAAAAGCGCTCCCGATTAATGGGGGCGCTTTTTTTTGCTTTCACCTATCAAAACTATTTAAAAACACTTATTAAAAACATTAAACTTTTTAAAATTTTTAAAAAGTTATTTTTTCTTAATCTAAAAATAACATATCTTTAGCACACTCTAAGGGAGTCTCACTAACAAAACACTCATTATTATATGGAATTAAGGGAGAAAATCCTGATCTGTCTGTATTATTTAAAAGAACAGTCCATTGCTGGCTTATCCAAAAGTCTAGCTAAAAGCACACCTATTGTTACAAAGGCAATCAATGAATTACTCGAACAAAATATCATTGTCGACAAGGGACTAGCGGCATCAACCGGAGGGCGACGGGCGGCATTATATTCCTTAAATGACGACTTGGACAATTTCATTGTTAGTATTTCGATCGACCAATTCTATACATCTATCTTTCTCAGCAATTTACAACAAGAGATTTTAGAGGAAGAGATAGATATTCAATTGGATTTACAAGATCCAATTGCCGGAATAAATATTCTCACGCAGCTAAAGAATTTTATTGAAAAACATCATATCGATATTAAAAAAATTATCGGTATCGGAATCAGCATGCCTGGGTTTGTGAACATGAATACAGGTGTTAACAATTCATATGCCGAAGAAAACCCACTGCACTACCTCAAAAAAACTATTGAGACAGCACTAGAAATACCTACCGTTATTGATAATGATTCGCGAAGTGTCGCTTGGGCTGAAAAAGAATTCGGCGGTGGAATTGATAGTACACATACCTTAGTGATCAACCTCAATTGGGGAGTAGGATTGGGTATAATCATCAATGGAGAAATATTTACAGGAGCAACGGGTTTCGCCGGTGAATTTAGCCATATCCCATTATCCAATACAAATAGTTTGTGCTCCTGTGGCAAAAGAGGTTGCCTTGAAGTCGAAGCCTCTTTAAAATCGGCTATCGATCAAACTGAAATTGCGATCCAACAAGGTGAATATTCAATTTATAGCACGTTGATAAAAACGATGAGCAATAAGAGTGACGCACTGATAGAAGCTGCAAAAATTGGTGATCAATTAGTTATCTACCAAATTGGGAAAATCGGATTTATGATTGGAAAGGGAATATCTACTTTATTACATATCCTCAATCCAAACAAGATCATTATAAGCGGAAGAGGAGCTGAAATCGGAAATATATTAATGCCACAGATCCAAAACGCAGTTAATGAGTTTAGTATTCCAAGGATTGCCAGGATGACCAAAATCGAAATCTCAACGTTACATAAAACAGCTCAACAACGAGGGACAACGGCCTTGGTTGTTGAACATCATATCAATCGTTTATTAGATACTATTTAACTACCTGAAAAAGATGCCGGCGCTAAAAATACCATATAATCTGCTAGGAACAATCACTGATTTATTCAGCAAAAACTGAGTTTTAATCATATCCTTTGTTACAATTAACATTGATATTAATAAAGATACATCAACATTATAGCTAAAAATAAATACTTGCGTAATACTTTTTAAAAAATTTAAAAAGAATTTTGAACTTAACAGAAAGACTACATATCTTTAACATCATAAACGCTAATACTGAATCACATTAAGAAAAGTACCTTCATGAAAATTCAGGAGAAAAACATACTAACGATGATATTATAACATATCATTAAAAATACCGAGGAATAACTTTTAAATGCAATCATACGATATTATCAATACAAAGAATAAATACACAAAATCCGCAACCGATTGCGAAACATAAATTATATAAACTTTTACATCTATTATAAATAAACACGTCAAGTTTAAAGCACATTGCATTAAGCCATGATAAATTAATAAACAGTACAATTAACTGACACATTTACACAAATACCTAAAACATGAGTCTATTTTACAAAAGAACTGCAGGATTAGCGTTATGTACACTATTTAGTGCTACATCACTCTACGCGCAGCAAAGCATTACTGGGACAGTTTCAGATGCTAATGGACCTATTTCTGGTGCAACGGTTACTATAAAAGGAACAACTAGGGGCACACAAACAGCAGCAAATGGTTCATTTACTTTACAAGCTTCTAAAGGCGAAACTTTAAGAATATCCATTATTGGATACAAATCACAAGATATTGTAGTTGGTTCGACTAAAACGATTAATGTTACCTTAACTTCTGACGCCTCTGCATTGGATGAAGTTGTCGTCACAGCGATGGGCATTAAACGGGATTCCAAGGCACTAGGTTATGCGGTGAGTACGATCAAAGCAGAAGAACTTACGAAAGCAGGAAATACAAATATAGGGTCAGCCTTATATGGTAAAGTATCAGGAGTAAAAATAACCACAGCACCTGGTGGAGCATCAAGTGCTGTGAATGTCCAAATCCGTGGTATTAACTCCCTAAACTATCAACGGCAACCGTTATATGTTGTAGATGGTGTAATTATCCGTAATGATGAACAATACGGCACTAAAGGAGCCAATAACAACAACTATTGGGACGATCAACGTATTCGTGGTAATGGTATGTTAGACATTAATCCTGCGGATATCGAAAGCATGTCTATTTTAAAGGGGTCTGCTGCAAGTGCACTATATGGTTCTGATGCGGCAAGTGGGGTTATTGTCATCACAACAAAAAAAGGAATTAAAGGTAGAGGTTTAGGCATTGACTTTAACTACAACGGTTCTATCGAACGCGCTGCATTCTTACCAAAATTCCAAAATATTTACGGTCCTGGTTATGATGCTGCCACAAACATCGCCAATGGTGCTGATGCAGAAGGATGGATCGCAGACAAAGATTCACCCTCAGGAAGACGTCCTTATTTCCGTTCATATGGAAACTTCGGCCCTAAATTTACTGGTGAAGAAGTAAGCTGGTGGGACGGTACGACCAAGAAATACGAAGCCCGCGAAAACAACTTCAAGGACATCTTCGATTTAGGTTACAACTCTAACATCAACTTTGCCATTTCCAATCAAACTGATAAAGTGAACTATCGTCTGAGCGGTACGCGCATGGATTACAAAAGCACTAGCCCAGGTTCAAAACAAAGCAGAAACACCTTCAACCTAAACAGTACGGTGAAGATGCACGAGAAATTATCACTAGATCTCGTCGCTAATTATACAAACACAAAAACACATAATCGCTCTGCCTTACTCGGACAAGTATTAGGCTCCTATGGGGGATTTTTCAGTCGCACGGAGGACATGTCAGTATTAAAGGAAAAGTACCAAACTTCCGATGGTTATAAATATTCCGCTGTTGGTACTGGAAGAGACGAAGATTTCAAATATTCGATTCGTCCTTACAATTTATTAGACTATTTCTGGTCGCAGAAGAAAAACAATTACGACGAAACAGAAAATCGTTTGCTAACAAGTGCTACATTGAACTGGAACGTGGTAGACCATCTCAAATTAAGAGGAAGAATTGGTAATGATTTTACTTCAGCAGCCATTACGAACCAACAATACAATGAGTATGCTACACGTTATAACTCGACATCCAATAGTTCTGGTGGGTTCTCAACATCAAAAGGACTTTATTCCATATTATATGGTGACGTGTTAGCCACCTACGCTAACAAAATTAATAGTGACTGGGATTATAGTGTAAGTGCAGGCTTCCAGTCACGGGAAGAAAATTACGATGACCAATCATCAACAACACAAGGTGGCCTTGTAAAAGAAAATTGGTTTAGTATCAGCAATAGTTACGCTCCCGCGACAACAACGAATGAACGAAAGAAAAAAATTAAATATGCTTACTTCGGAATGGCCAATATCGGTTATAAAGGCTTTGCATATTTGGATGGAACCTATCGTTCGGAGTATTCGTCTACAATGCCTCCTGGCAATAATAACTATAAATATGGTTCGGTTAGCGGAAGTTTCATTTTTAGCGATGCTTTAGGCTTAAAATCTCAGAATTTCAATTTTGGTAAATTACGTGTTTCCTATGGTATTGTCGGAAATGATGCTGGAATCTATGTTGCAAATGTAGCAAACAGCCAAAATGCCATTGCAACAATCAATGGATCGGTACCTTCTTTGACTTACAGCGGTAGTTATGGAAATCTAGGCCTTATGCCAGAAATGAAATATGAATGGGAGTATGGTTTGGAATTGAAATTCTTAAAAAACAGATTAGGTTTAGACGTCAGCTACTATGACAACTATATTGACGATCAAATTTTAAATCTAACAACTGAAGCATCTGCTGGTGCAACTTCCCAATGGACAAATGTGGGTCGTATCTCAAATAATGGCCTTGAAGTTTCGTTAACAGCAACACCTATTCAACGTGAGAATTTCAGCTGGAATACCCGTCTAAACTATTCTTTCAATCGCACAATGGTAGATAAATTAAATAGTGGGGGAGATATGTTAACGTTCTACAGTGCAGATGAAAACTCTTTAAAAGTAGTCGCTGAAGTGGGCAAAAAATTAGGTAATATTTATGCCTACGATATTGCCAAAGACGAACATGGAAATAACCTTATATCTGATGAAGGCTATTACGTTATTGACAAAACGAAGTATAAATATGTAGGGAATATTCTACCAAAAGCAATTGGTGGTATGACAAATACATTCAACTACAAAAATTGGTCATTGGATTTTACTGTTGATTACCGCCTTGGAGGTAAAATGGTTTCTGAAAATCAAAAATATGCTATGGGTACTGGTGCCTATGAAAACACCTTAGAGTACAGAGAAACTGGAGTTACTTTAGATGGGGTAAATCAAAATACCGGTGCTAAAAATAACGTGCATTTGAGTGCGGCAGAATACTATATGAACACTTTCGGATGGGGAGCAGACTCATGGACAGAAAAAGGAGCGGTATACGACAACTCGTTTGTCAAAATGCGGGAACTATCTGTTAGCTACCGAATTCCATCTACTGTTACTCAAAAACTCAAATTAAATAACGTGAGAGTTTCTCTATTGGGTAGGAATCTATTCTACTTCTACAGAACTCTGAAAAATATTGATCCAGAATCACCAGTTGGAAATCAGTGGTGGTCACAAGGTGTAGATGTGGGTTCCAATACAGCGACAAGAAGTTTTGGTATATCATTGAATGCTAATTTTTAACCTTATTAATCATGAATAAATCATTTTATATATTATTATTTTTAACGCTATCTACCCTCGGATTTACAGGATGTAAATCCAAAATGGAAGATGCATTTAACAATCCCGATCAAACAACAGAGGCTAGCATTCCGGGTTTCTTTGCGGATTTGTTAAACAACGATAGAGTTCGACCATCTTATTGGCATTATAGAACATTTATTCTATCAAATCAAGCAATTTACACACAAACAGTTTCTTTTATACCAGGTAATACAATGTATCAACCCGGCGACAGCTATTCCTATGGTTACTGGACCGATTTCTACGCCCCAGGAGTACTTGGTGTATATAGAAAAATGGAGGCTGCATATAATGCCTTAACACCAGAGAATAAAGCCAAAGAAGAGATTTTTCTTCAAGCAGGTAAAGTTGTTCTTTATGACGAAGCATCGAAACTGATCGACAATTTTGGAGATATACCATTTTCAGAAGCAGGGAGTTTGCCATTAACGAGCATTGCCAAAAAAGCCAAATTTGATGATCAAAAAGAACTATATTATTCTTTTATCAATGATCTCAAAGCAATTAACACTTATTTTAGTCAAGCAGCAACTACTGGTGATTTTTCAAAATTCGATATCTTAAATAGCGGGGGAGTCGATAAATGGAGACGTTACACCAACTCTTTACGTCTACGCTTATTAATGCGAATTTCTAATGTAGATGAAAGTAAAGCAAGAACAGAAGTTTTAGAAATGTTGAATAATCCATCTACGTACCCTCTAGTAGATGGTGCAGCTAATGCAAATTATCTACCGGGAACAACAGACATCTTGTTGCAACCATTAACAACAAATACGACCACATTGCGCGATGCATTAACAGAAGGAAATAATCAATACGCAACGGATTACATGTTAAATAAAACAATGAAACCTGCTAATGATCCACGTATACCTGTATTCTATGACAAATTTGGCGTAACTAAAGATAAAGTATTTACACCTAATAAGGAGTATAATGCAATGCCCATCACCTTTACAGAGAACGATATCTTAACAAATTATCAAAAATATGCTGTATTGGATTCGGCAACTTTCTTTGATAACGCAAAACTGCCAGGAATCGTTACTACTGCATCTGAAACAAACTTTGCCAAAGCAGAGGCATATCTGAGATGGGGAAGTGACACTGATGCAAAGGCGGCCTATAATCTAGCACTTAAACAATCTGTTACGTTCTACTACTACCTGAATAAGTTAAATATTTCAGGTATAAAGACCGAGAATAAACCTAGTGATGCTACGATTACTGATTTCGTAGACAATTCAACAGCCACTTATAGCGGAACTTCAGCTGCAAAATTAGAATTGATTTTAACGCAAAAATGGGTTCATTATGGATTTTTACAAGCGCAACATGCTTGGTCTGAATATAGAAGAACAGGTTATCCTAAAATCACAGTTTTGACAGCTGGACTTGCGAACTATGCAACTCCTCCCTTAAGACTACTTTATCCTACTGGGGAAATTTCAGTAAATTCAGAAAACTACGAAGCTGTTCGTTCAAAAGACACAAGAACAACAAAAATCTTCTGGGACGTTAATTAACGTATACACTACATCATCTATTT
Organism: uncultured Sphingobacterium sp.; assembly: GCF_964277905.1. Classification (NCBI taxonomy): domain Bacteria; kingdom Pseudomonadati; phylum Bacteroidota; class Sphingobacteriia; order Sphingobacteriales; family Sphingobacteriaceae; genus Sphingobacterium; species uncultured Sphingobacterium sp. Next base: position 101,985 of record NZ_CAXYKD010000001.1, on the reverse strand, counting down.
AAAAGAAGGCCACCTAAGGTGGCCTTCTTTTTATCATTTTCATTATATTTAGAAATGCAAACACTAAAAACCATTATATCCACTGCGCTGATCGCTTCAAGCGTAACACTCACCTTTGGCCAAGCACACAATGTATCAGCCGGCTATCAAAAGCCGACAGATCCTTTAGTGATTGAAAATCTCGAACAATGGCAAGATATGAAGTTTGGTCTTTTCATGCACTGGGGTACCTATAGTCAATGGGGAATCGTTGAAAGCTGGAGCTTATGCCCAGAAGATGAAGGCTGGACGCAACGCAAAACCGAACACGGAGCTACATATAATGAATATGTGAAAAATTACGAAAACCTACAGACCACATTTAATCCTACGGATTTCAATCCACAAAAATGGGCTGATGCTGCAAAAGCTGCCGGCATGAAATATGTCGTCTTTACAACAAAACATCACGATGGGTTTGCCATGTTCGACACAAAGGAATCAGACTATAAAATTACCTCTCCAAAATCACCATTTTCAAAAAATCCAAAAGCAAATGTAACCAAAGAAATTTTCAACACCTTCCGCAATGACGGTTTCAAAATTGGGGCCTATTTCTCCAAACCGGATTGGCATACGGATTTTTACTGGTGGAATTATTTCCCACCAAAAGATCGAAATGTAAACTATGATCCTCAAAAACACCCTGAGCGCTGGGAAAAATTTAAAAATTACACCTACAATCAAATCAATGAACTTACTTCCGAGTATGGAAAGGTCGATATCTTATGGTTAGATGGAGGTTGGGTACGACCATTCAAAACTATTGACCAATCCGTCGACTGGCAACGCACCATTAAAGTCGAACAAGACATTGACATGGACCGCATTGGTGGCATGGCAAGGAAAAATCAACCCGGCATTATCGTTGTCGACCGTACGGTACCTGGAAACTGGGAAAATTATGTCACACCTGAACAAGCGATTCCTGAACATCCCTTGGATATTCCATGGGAAAGTTGCATAACCATGGGAAATTCGTTCAGCTATGTGCCCAACGACCAATACAAACCGACCAAAAAGATTGTTGAAACATTGGTAAAAATTATTTCTCGCGGCGGAAACTACCTATTGAACATAGCCCCTGGCCCAACAGGAGATTATGACCAGGCAGCATACGATCGCTTGAACGAACTGGCAGCCTGGATGAAAATCAATCAAACTGCAGTATTTGCAACACGTACGATTGCTCCATATCACCAAGGTGACTATTACTACACTAGAAGCAAAGACAGTAAATTGGTCAATGTATTCCATCTTTCTGAAGGTGATACTTACCAGCAGCCAAATGAATACGTCTTTCAAGTACCTGATAATTTTAGCGTAAAGAAAATCGCTATTTTGGGTCATAAAGGTAAATTAGACTGGTCTCAACGTGGTAACCAAATTACCTTAAGAAGCCCTAGTACACGATTTAGTTATGCGACTGCAATTCAATTGCAAAGCAAATAATATAGAATTCCGTTGGATATAATCCAACGGAATTTTATCATTTAACAAGGTCATTGTTTACCGATCACCGCCTGAACATCTCAATATTCCCAAAGCCTCTGCTCAGGAATAAGAAAATAAGTCATCAACAAACTATGGTTTTTTTAGAACCTTAAATTCCAATGAAAAAAATCAACCTATTTCCACTATTTATCCTTCTTTTTCTATCCTCGTGTGCAACGTATAAACCTCAGATCCTGGTATCAGAGCAAATTTTTAAAACAGGCCAGGTTCCATTCCAACAATGCCATGCTTCCACGATTCAAGTCATCGGAAAAGACAGTTTATTGGCAGCCTGGTTTGGTGGTACACATGAATCTAACCCCGATGTTGTCATATGGAGTTCACTGTATAGCCATGGACAATGGCAGCGTCCTGTACAGATTGCAGACGGTATCATTGGTGACAACCGCTTTCCAACATGGAATCCTGTCTTCTATCAATACCCGCACAGTGATACCCTATCTTTGTATTATAAAATAGGGGTCAACCCCAGAGAATGGAAAGGCTATGTCAAACATTCGCTGGATAAAGGAACGACCTGGTCTGCACCGCAGCAGTTGCCTGAAGGTATATTGGGGCCTATCAAGAATAAACCGATCACCTTGACAAACGGACTGATTCTCTCCCCTTCGAGCACGGAGTCCAAGGAAGAAATCTGGAAAGCACACCTGGAAATCAGCCGCGATCATGGCCGCTCCTGGTCCGTCAGCGCAATACGCCCCGATACCAGTATCCAGGTTATTCAGCCAAGTGTGATCCAACATGCTGATGGACGCATTCAGGTGCTCTGTCGAAGTAAAGAAAATAAGGTGATGGGAGCATTCTCAGCAGATGAAGGCCTTACCTGGGGGCCCTGGCAAGCCACAAACCTGCTCAATCCCAATTCAGCCACCGACGCCATCCGTTTAAATAATGGTTTATTTATGATCGTCTTCAATCCGGCCATCGCGGGCAACGACTGGTGGGAAGGACGCACAAAACTGCATGTTGCCATATCAAAGGATGGCTTACAGTGGAAAGATGTCCTAACCCTTGAAGATGGAGTAAAAAACGATGAGTATTCTTATCCGACAATTATTCAGGACACAAACGGTCTTATCCACATCACCTATACCTGGAATAGGAAAAGTATTAAGCATATTGTGCTCAAATAAGAATGATAGTTGTAACAAAAATGGCAGTAACTTCGTTGTATTCTAAAAACCAAGTTATGAGATCAATATCAAAATTATTAACATTATTAGCATATATCGTATCCGTAGGTTGCTCAAAGGAAACTGCTAATCACAACCTCTATCTCGAGGGAAGCTATTCAGGAAAATTTATAGTCAGCTATAAAAATCAGGACCAAACTTTCACTGGAGACGTAACTGTACGGTTTAAAGCGGACAGTTTCTTTTGTACAGCAAACAAAAACAGATTTCCTGCAGGTGGCTCGGGAACATATGAGATTAATGGTGACCAAATTATTTTCAAAGATAAAAATGTATGGACCGCCGACTTCGATTGGGCTTTAATATTGAACCACAATTACACCTATTTAGTGGATGGAAACGATCTAACTTTAACAAAAGCTCCCCATCAAAATAATAGCTATATCTATAAATTAACGAAGGATTAATTAATAATCCTTCGTTAATTCCAATTCTCCCTTCAACCGGATATCATCGGAAGATGCGCCGACCAAAAGTTTAAACCCGCCTTTTTCTGTCTTCCATTCGTTACCTGCATTCCAAAGTTTGAGGTCCTCCTTGGTCAATTGAAAAGAATAACGTTCTTTCTTTCCTGCGGCAATGTTTTTACGCTCAAACCGCTTCAATTGCATAACAGGTGTCACGACCGAACTTACTTCATCCACAACATACAACTGAGCGACTTCATCGCCCGCCAATTTGCCGTTATTTGCCACGTCGAACGACACTGTACATACAAAATCATTGCCATTCTCATTCAGAGAGACCTGTAAATTGGAGTAATCAAAACTACTGTAGCTCAACCCATAACCAAAAGCATACAATGGTTTGGCCGACATTTCCACATAATCGTGATGTTTAGGTTTTGTATGGTTGTAATGTACCGGAAGCTGGCCGACCGAACGAGGTACCGAAATCGGTAATCTTCCAGCCGGATTATAGTCACCGAACAATACATCGGCAATAGCCAAGCCGCCTTCTTGTCCCGGATACCAGGCATTCACGATCGCAGGCACATGTTCAGCGGCCCAATTTAAGTTCAATGGTCTTCCCATAATTGTAACAAGTACAACTGGTTTTCCGGTCGCCTGTATCGCTTTCAGCAACTTGATCTGGTCGCCCATCATATCCAGTGAAACGCGATCAAATCCTTCTCCGCTCTCCATATCACTTACCGTATTGGGATCAACATTGGCTGCTCCAGTTGCTTGATACGACGTTTTAAAATCACGTGCACTCGAACCACCCAGGACTAAAACCACCGCATCGGCCTGCTTTGCAGCTGCGACGGCGGCAGCGATATCGGAATTGCTTGTATCACGGATTGCACAACCTTTCACATAATCAACCTTGGTACTGTTACCAACTGCCGCCCGTATTCCGGTCAAGAGGGTCTGAACTTTCCCCTCAGCTTGTGGAGCAGTATAATCGCCCAGCTGATTATAGGTATTGTCGGCATTCGGTCCTATAACGGCTATTCGTTTCAACGATTTACTTAAGGGTAAGATATGCTGATCGTTTTTAAGCAAAACAATCGACTCGCGGGCCACCTGTCTTGCTACCGTTTTATTTTGTGCCGTAGCGACTTTTTTGGCTACCAACTTTTCATCCACATAGGGATGATCAAAAAGCCCCAAATTGAACTTCATTCGCAGTACACGGGCCACTGCTGTATCAAGAACAGCAGGTTCAACGAGCCCCTGTTGGACAGCCTTAAGCAGATTTGAACCATAACCAGTCCCGCTTAGATCGACATCCAATCCGGCATGTATACTTTGTGAAGCCGCTTCTTCTGCAGTCGCTGCTGTTGCATGCCCTCCATTGAGCCCTGATATACTCAGTAGATCCGATACAACAAACCCCGTAAATCCCCAGTCTTTACGTAGAATGTCTTTTAGCAACCAGGGGTTGGCAGAACAAGGAATACCATCAATGCTATTATATGCTGTCATTACCGACCCAGCTCCCGATTTTACAGCACGCTCAAAAGGCGGCAGAAAATACTGTCTCAGGCTTCGTTCTCCAACCGATACGGACTCGCCATTGTGACCGCCATCTGGAGCCGCATAGGCTACAAAATGCTTTAAAGTTCCTATTATTTTATCGCGCTCACCTAGCTTCTCACCCTGAAAACCACGGATCATTGCAGTTCCCATCTGACCGATCAGATAGGGATCCTCCCCATAGGTCTCTTCAGTGCGCGACCAACGTGGATCTCGTGCTAAATCTAATACAGGACCGTAGCCGTTTTTACCACCCACGGCATAAGTCTCCATGGCAATTGTTGATGCCATATCCTGAATCAACTTTGGGTTCCATGTACTCGCCTGTCCGATCGCGGTAGGAAACACTGTTGCACCAATCGCCATATGTCCATGTGGCGCCTCTTCAGACAACAACAATGGAATCCCTAGTCGAGTACTATCCACAATATAACGTTGGATCGCATTTGTAGCGCGCGCAGCTTCTACAGGGCTCAGGCCATTCAGCAAGGTTTTCTGTGTCCAAGGATCGGCACGTAAGGTTGCCCATAACAATCCGATATGCTGTTCTTTTACTGCCTTTCGCAATTTATTGCTGATTGTAACCTGCTTTCCGTTTTTGCTATACATTTCCCAGCCCAGCAATTTGCTCAATTGCCCGACTTTCTCTTCCACAGTCATTCTTCCCAATAGATCACTTACCCGTTTTTCAATTGGTAATGTACTGTTCTTATAGGGCAATTGCTGGGCTTGAAGTTGTGGGCAGAGCAATGTCGTCATTGCCGCCATAAGTAATATACGGACTTTCATAAGTGGATTATTATTTATCTAGTTTTCTTCATTAATTGGATCCGGTTTTATTATTTCACATTATCTATGCAACCGGTTTCCAAACCACTAAATTAACGATTTAGCCTAAATAATCAAGTTAAATTTTGATTCCTAATTCTTTTAACAATCTACAGGGCGGCGGCATTGGTTTGAACAGTGTTCATCTAAGCAACCTGACACTGGGTCTACTTTATGTATTGAAGTAGAGGAGAGCAAATGGCAAACATCCACGAAATTCATTCTTGCACGTTGGGCAACAACAAAACAGGTAGACAAAGAAAAAATTAATGTGAAATATTCAATTGCAACTTCATCAAAACAGAATTTAACATTCAAAAAAAAGACGGCTAGCCGTCTTTCTTTTGAATGTTAAAGGAAATATACTACTTATTTTGTTGCAGCCTTTCGCTTACCTTGGAAATAGTATTCAACTGGTAGTACGTATGCTGCAGGATTATTATTGCGCGAAATTAATATGAGCAGATCACCATCAAGCTGTACCTCATAACTTTGGTAAGGGCTACTGTCGGCAAACTTGATACTTTTCTTCTCTTTATTATAGGTAAATGCGCGATGCTGTTGTTCAGAAAAAATCAAACTTTCAAATGTTAGCTTATCATCCCCACATAGTTCTTTACCACGATTGACAGTGAACTTATTCGCTGATTCAGCAAATGTAAACGTATACACATTATCCTTTTCACAATCTTTCGGTTTATGCTTCAATTGCTCGTTTGCCGTCCCTTTCGCAGACACGATAGGGCTCCATTCAAAACTTTCCAGCTGTTTTTGAACATCCATAGGTGCAGTCACTTCATTTTCCTTACCGCAGCTCGTCAGTAAAAAGAGAATAGGAAAACTTCCAGTAAATAATTTATTCATTACGGTTTCCATTAGTTATATCTTGATGACGATCATTTTACCAATATCGCTACAATAAAACCACGCATTTTTAACTACACAGATAAAAATAGACTAAGAGCCGGAGAGCACTTCGCGCCACAAACTAGGATGATCTGTTTGAATAAGACGTACAAAAGGATATTTCTCCAAAAAAGATCGATAAGCTTTCTTTCCCTCCTGTTCTGCTTTGTCGTCATATTCCCCCAAACTATTCATCCAAAAATAAATGCCCTGTTGGCGCAATGCATTAAGTTTTTCGGTATCAGTAAATGATTCATCAAGATGGACAATTGAGGTTAATTTCATCTTCAGTATGGCCTCTAGATCCTTCATGCTGCGTGCCCTCGGAAAAAGCGTGATCGTTGGATTGAGTTTGTAAATCTTGAGCATGTCTTTGTAATCGTAAAGAAAAAACAGTACCTGGTCTTCCATCCTCTCCTGTTCAACAAGTGCATAGGTTTTCTTAATAAACTCTTTGCGATCTTCTTTAAAATCGAGATCAACAAGGATTTTTCCTTTTGCAACGCGCAAAGCTTCCGATAGGGTTGGTATAACATGATCCGAAGCTTCACCATTAGCCTTTTTGCGTAAGTGAAGCTGTTGAAGTTCGGCATAGGTCTGTTTGGCGACCTCTCCTTGCCCGGTTGTCGTCCGATTGACTGTTTTATCGTGCATCAGCACAAGTACACCATCTTTGGTTGCCCTTACATCTACCTCTACCACGGAAGCCCCCTGCCGAATGGCCTCTTCGATAGCAGCAATTGAATTTTCAGGTTGCTCCAGATGAGCTCCCCGGTGTGCGGCAACGTGTAAGCTTTTTTGATCTAATTTTTTCATTAAATCGTTCGACTGAGCATATAAGTGGGTTGTAAAACTTACTATTATACCCAACAGAATAATAGAAAATAAAATCTTTTTCATTGCTGTATAGTTATTTTTTTGCAATCTCTTTTTGTTATACCTTAAAAACCGGCGATCTCGCTGCAGTTACATCTCAATCGCGTCATGGAGTGAATCCCGCAATTATATTGACGGAAAGTAATCTGGTTTGAATGGATTACCTTCCGTCTATATCGTTCTACTTTTTCGACAACTCGAATGAATCAAACAACTGTCCATTCAGCTTGTAGCTTGAAAAATACAATTTATTTTCGGTCAGCTTGATCACCTGATACAATTGCGTCTGTGACGTTGCAACTTCCATCCAACGTTCAGAATCTGATTCATACATCTTAGGCCCCGCTACAGACAGGAGATAGACAGGCCGCTTTTTACCCAGCCCGCCACGAGCGTAGGTATGATCGTGGCCCTGAAGGACCAAATCGACACCATATTTCTCGAAAATAGGTTTGAAACGTTCTCTCAAGATGGTATTGTCACGATTTTTTGCCGTAGAGTATACGGGATGGTGCATGACAACAATATTCCATTTTTTTTGTGATGAAGACAACACTTTCTCCAACCACTTTTCCTGTATCGTTGCTGCAGTAGAGTCGAGCATAATCAATTGAGAATTTAGGGAAATCATACGTAGATCCTGATAATCGAGGTAGTAAACAGCATCTTGCATACCCTCAGGGCCATTCCTTGGCAAGTTGAACTGTACTTTCCAATGTGGGTCAAGTACAAGCTTCCCAAGCGAGTCGCGACGGTACTCGTGATTACCCGGTGTTGGAACAGCAGGGATCATCTGATGAATAAATCCTGCGGCCTCATGCCATTCTGCCCACTCCTCGTCTGCATTCGAACGATTGATCAGATCGCCCGCGTGAACAATAAAGCGTGCATTCGCTTCCTGCTGGAAAGCACGCCGAATGGCACGTGCCCAGCGTGAACGTAAGTCGTTCTGTGCATCACCCAAATAGATAAATGAAAACGCGCCTGAACGCTCCGCAGTCCTAAATTGGTTCCAGGCACTCCAATTGCTGCCATCTCCAACGCGATAGGCATAAACTGTACCGGGTTTCAGGTCACGGAAGGTTACCTGTCCATAAGCATCCTCTTGCTGTCCTCGCTCGAGCGGTAGCGCAGTTCCATTTATTGTAATCGCGTTTTTTTCAAGTTCTGGATTGCTCTGTTCTTCAGCAATCTGACCAATTATTTTGGTCCTATCCGCATTGATCCGCCAAGAAACAGACTGCGTACTGCTGGGATTATCGGACCAGGTCAACGTAATCCGGTCAGGTTGTTTGGCGTTATTATCCGTCTGGCTTTTCCCTTTCAATAAAGTGCAGCACAGTACTACAGCAAGAAGAATATGTTTGATTTTCATTGTGATATTGTTTTACTAAGCGATTTGATTGTTATGTTTAATAACTTTTAATTGATGATTACGAATTACCAGGGCTTGTTTGTTCCTTGCAATAACCAAGGTTTTGACCAAGCGCTATTTTCATTGTCTGCCTGTGAATACGCTGTCTTTTCAATACGTTTCAAGGCCTCGTCGGCATTTTTTTGATTCACACTCATTTCGGTTTGCATATAAGGCACACGAACAGGAAGCTGTGTCCGGATGGCTGCGGGGCCGGCCTTTAAAGCGGGGTACCCTGTGCGACGATAATCAAACCAGGACTGTGCGGCAGTTGACCAACTGGCGATCCATTTTTGTTCAATGATCTGCACTTGCGTATTTTCAAAAGTCACACCTTTCTGACGGATATAGTTGGAATAGTCTGCGCCCCTTCCCCAGCTTGCCAAAGATTCCTCTATAGCACGCTCATAATAGGTCTTGGCTGATTCAGGCAGCCCCCATCCTTTCCAGGCTGCTTCAGCCAAAATAAAATTAACTTCGGCAGCAGAAAGCAAGCGTGCTTTTAACAAACTTCCCTTCGCCGAACGATAGCTATCATTCAGGTAAGAAACATGCGGATTAATCGAGGTCTGCCCCGGTGTTGGATTGAGGTTGTAGGCTGAAGGGTTTTTAGATACACTTGGCGGAAGTCCAACATACTCCTTATCGGTATCCACGGGAACACCTTTGACGACATCTGGCGATACAATCCGAACACCATTAACGATCTTATCTGTACCTGCAGGCTCGTTGCTGCGGATCTCAATGGGTATGTCTACCTTTCTTGCCCAAACCGCCAAACGAGGGTCGCCAAGTTCCTGTAGTCGGTCGACCAGTGTTGCACACATTTTCATTCGTCTAAAATTACTTCCACTGGCATCATACACCGTATTTGACGGCCAGGAGTCATTTGCATTATTTCCAACAAAATCCATCAATACATCATCAGTGGTACTCGTAATAATTGGAAATTTATCGGGATTGGCAACAATACTTTCAATTCCCTGTTTGGCAAAGTCAGCAGACTTTGCTGAAATACGCATATAATACCGTAATGCCAAAGAATTGGCAAAACGACGCCATTTCGAAGCCTTTCCGCCAAAGTAAACATCCGCATTCGCCAGCACCTCATAAGAACCATCGGGGCGGGATAGAAGTTCATTGGCTTGTTTCAACTCCTCGATAATTCCCTTATAGATTATTTCCTGACTATCGTATTTCGGAAAATTATATACAGCATCTCCCAGTTCCGCTTTTAAGGCATCGGTATAAGGAGCGTCTCCCCAGAGATCAGTCACCAATCCGAATAAATAAGCGCGCATCACCAGCGAAACTCCCTTATGGAAATCTAGTCCCAATTTCTCCGCACGTTTACGCATAAGCTCATTGTCACGTAGAAAACCATAATAGGCATCCCAGCTCAGAATCCCTCCTGTCCATTCGTAGTCATTATGCGAATTGAACCATGCATCAAATTGGGTGTGCTGCATAACTCCGCCAAGATCTGAGAAACTCAATTCGTTGTATTTTTTCGCTGTTCCTGTCAATATCGTCGGCAATAACAGATTGGGATTGGCATCTTCCTCACTTACACCGTTTGGATTGATATTAAGTTCGGTCAGATCTTTACAAGCTGAAATATTCCATACCATCCCAAGGCCTACTACAGCCATGGTGAATCTCTTCAACTGATTTTTCATTTATGTCGTATATTAAAATGTCACATTTACTTTAAATCCAATAGGCATTGACCAAGGGGTAACGTTGTAGCGCTCAATCCCCTGTTTAAATCCAACACCAGTTTCTGGCTGGAAGGCCATTTCCGGATCTATACCTACTTTTGCTTTGGTCCATAAGATCAGGTTACGGGTATAGACTCCCACACTGCCATTCTCTATTCCGAGACGTTTCAGCCATTTTCCTGATAAATCGTAGCTAAAGGACAGTTCCCGAAGCTTGATAAAAGAAGCATCAAATGTCGCTGCATTCATAAAATCCCAAGGGTAATTGTCTGAATAAGCGATATATTTTGTTCCTTCACCACCAAGATTCTCTGTATAACCTGTGATATTACCTTTATCATCATATTGTGCGATAACACCTGGATTAAACACCCCAAAATTGCCAACAAGACCACCCACACTGATCGGATAACCACCATACTCTTCGCCTGGTCCTCCAACAATGGGATACCTATTACCTTGCACGCGAACAAGATTGTTATCGACCAAATAATTGCGCAGCGTTTCGCCTGTCATTCCATTGGGATTGATCATCTGATCAAGAAAACGTTGCGTGGTTAGATTCGATTCGAAATAGCGATAGGTCTGCGACATAAATTTCCCGCCAAAACGCATATCTGCGGCAATATTCATCGTCCATTTTTTATAGCGAAGACTTGACTGTAGGCCCATCGTGAAATCGGGATTAAAATTTCCGATTTTGTTGCGACTATTGTTAATCCGTACAGCCTGCCAAGAACCATTTTTATTGAGAATAGGAAAACCATAATACGGCGACGATTGATCCTCCACGGTCACTAACTTGGAATCGTACAGATCCCCAATCTCTTCCCCGACATAGGTACGTGCCCCACCCCGACCGTCGGTCCAAAAGGTATAGAATTCTACACCATCAGAAAGCTCATCGATACGGGTACGATTGCGATGCCAGTTGACACCAACGTCCCAGGACCAATTTTCCTTGGCAATAGGTCGCCCCGAAACAGCAAGTTCAATACCGCGGCTGCTTAACAGTCCGGCGTTGATATTTTTCGAATTGAAACCACTTGATCCGGGAAGTGTTGTTGAAATAATTTGGTTTTTGTTCTCCAGCTTATAATAGGTTCCTTCAAACTTCAGTCGATTATTCCACATGCCTAGATCCAAGCCAAATTCGTAAGATGTGGCAATTTCGGGCTTCAGATTAGGAACCAAGAGTGACCCCGAACGTGTTAGCCGTAATACGTCGCCCCAGCTACCTGGATTACTCAGTACATTGGAGAGATTATAGGGATAAGTATCATTTCCCACGCGCGCAATACCCGCTCTCAGTTTTGCCAAATTGATCGTTTTAGGCAGAGAAAACACCTGGTTAGCTAGCACACTTAGGGATGCCGAAGGATAGAAATAGGATCGATTGTTCACAGGTAAGGTGCTGGACCAGTCATTGCGCCCAGTCACATCTAAATAAACCATATCCCGATAGCTTAAATTGATCAGTCCGTAAACACTGTTTATGGCTCTTTCAGAAATTGTACTGTAGAAATCCAAATTTAATGGACTGATATTGGCCAATGTGTAGAGTCCCGGCGTGATTAATCCAGCGCCATTCTTTGAGGTATTTTGCACGGATTTACCACGATTATACCGCAAATTTCCACCCAATGACCCTGTGATATGAAAGTCGCTCATCTTCTTTGTATATGCTGTCAGAAAATCGATATTCTGTTCCATATTCATCAGATTAACAATCCCATAAGCACCTCTGGGTTCGTTCGTATAACTGTAAGGGATTTTTGTTTCCCTATTTTCCCAATAGATATCCGTTGCATACCGAATCATGGCCGTCCAATCTTTTTTGATGGTCCAATCTAACCGTAGGTTTCCAAAGACGCGGTCTCTTGTAAAAGCATTATTCACTCCATAGGCAAGGAAATACGGGTTATTGTGGTTGCCAATAGACTGTGAACGCTGTTGGATCTGCTCCTGCCCTGGCAACCAATAATCCTGCAAGTCCAGAATATTGATGTGAGGTGCAACTTCATAAGCCGCTTGCATTGGATTGGTTCCCCGATTTCCTGCAGGTCTATTGTTGGAGTTATTTCTGCTGGCATCTAGCGAGAGCCCCAATGTCAAACTATTGCGAAGGCGCATGGTCGAATTTATATTCAAGGTGTTTCTGAACAGATCCGAATTGGGGATAATACCCTTATTGGCCATATTGGAATACGAGAAACGATAGTCCAATTTTTCGCTTCTGTTGCTGAGGGAAATTCCATTGGTACTTGTGACCCCAGTCTGGACAAAGTTTTTAATGTTATTTGGGTACGCTTTTAGTTCCGTAGGAATGGGCTTACCGTTCTCGTCAAGTGGACTATTCCATTGGACAGCTTTATACCCCTTATCCAGTGCAGGGCCTACCATAACACTAGACTCCTCCTCAATAACTAAATTGCCGGGCAGGTCGCCTGGTCGCCATGGCAAGGTACCGCTTGCAAATTTGTTATGCAATTCAATAAATTTATACGGGATATCAAATACTGTGTTACTAGTCACAGCAATGGTCATCTTCTCCGCATTCTTACCACTTTTGGTTGTGATCAGCACCACACCATTACCTGCACGTGAGCCGTAAAGCGCAGCTGCACTTGGCCCCTTCAAGATGGAAATATTTTCAATATCTTCGGGATTGATATTGGCAATTGCATTACCATAATCCACTTTGTTGTCGTCACCGATCTGACCAACATTATTTAAACTATTCATCAAGGGCACTCCATCTACGACAAATAGCGGCTGGTTGTCTGTACTTAGCGATGATGCCCCCCGAATCACCATATTCACGCTGGAGCCGGTGGGTCCTGTAGAGCTAATCGAAACCCCGGGCACTCTACCTGCCATACCAACCAGAAAGTTATCATTATTGACCCGATTGATATCGTCGCCCTTAATTTTACCAACAGCATAACCGAGGGAACGATCCTGTCGTTTGATGCCCAATGCAGTCACGACCACTTCATCCAATTCGTTGTCACCTTCGTTTAAGACCACCTGACGTATACCTGCTGTGTTGGCATCGAGCTTGAGATCGTTCAACTCTTTTTTTTCATAGCCAACATGGCTTATCAGTACATCATATACGCCTGCAGCTAGTCGAATAGTCACTTCACCTTTGGCATTCGACAAGGCGCTCTGTCCAGTCAGTGGAATATGCACAGAAGCTCCCCCAATAGGCTGTTTTGTGCGATCGACAAGCTGCAATTTCAAATCATAAGACTCCTGTTTACCCGTATTTTTTACAAGGACAATACCCCCTGACACTCTTTTTGACTTAATGTTGGTCCCGTTCAGGATATAGGTAAGGACTTCCTCGAAGCTCGCATTCTGGAATTTTTTTTCGGCAATTAAAATCCGATCTAATTGGAGCATACTCCGATCGTAGCCGATCGCTTGACCTGTTTGTTTTGACAACTGCAGTACCGCCTGCGCGGCGTTACCACTAGACAAATGAATATTGATATTATCCCAGTAAGCGCGATTGATCTTTTCCAATCCCTCAGCATGGCTATTGGTTACAGCACAAGAGACCATAGCGCAGATAGCAAGCTTTGTCGCAAGGCCGGTAAGCTTAATTATTTTATACATATATTTGTATGAATGTTTTAAACATGAATATTCAGGTGCTCACTGGTCGATTTAGCGGTTTGCCAGATGAGCACTTTTCTTGAGCAGATAAATTATGCTGTTCTACCCCTTACAGCTTATTTGTATAAGATTATTTCATTTTTCTCCCTCCTAAATTTGATTTGATGAATATTGCAAACGATATTCAGCACCTGGTCTAGTGACTGTACATGCGGTATCATAAGCGAATAATTGAAAGTATCTGTATTCAGATTTTCGGTAAGCAACACAACACCGAAGCGGTTATAGATTATTTCTTTCAGTTCCTTGAAGCTGATGTTATTCAATTGCATACCGCCTTGTGTCCAAAGGCTGATGTAAGCTGGATCGCTATCGAAAGTTTTAAAAACATTTTTAACTACGCTATACCGGACGGCCTTACCTGCTGTAAGGATATGGTTTGCTCCATTTTTTGCATTTAGAACACTCACCCGCCCAGTTTTAACTTCGACAGTGACATGTTTAGTAGACATCGAATTGTTGACGTTGAATGATGTTCCTAGGACTGCAACAGAAACGCTGCCTGTTTCTATCTTAAATGGATGTAAAGTATCCCGTCTGACCCGAAAGAATGCTTCCCCTCGATCTAAAAAGAATTTTCTATTTGATGCAAAATTCTTACGATCGTAGCGGATACGTGTATTTCCGTTTAAAAAAATGGATGTGCCATCAGGTAACTGAATTTCTTTCAATTCGCCCGCATTCGTAACCGTTTCCGTTAATAATGCGATCGTTTCTGCCCGCTTCCGAGAAAGCGACATCGGGTTGTGCTGTAAAAATAGCAGACTGATGCCTCCTAGGATTAAAATAGCCGCTGCTGCTGAAAGCCAAGAGAATTTTCTGACCGGTATGTTGGCCACCTTCTTTGCCCTCGCAGGTTCTTCAGCTATTCCTACACGAATAAATAATTCTTGTTTGATTTTTTCCCGATGATTTGCATCGATAAAGGGATTAATATCATCGTTTGAAATAGACTCGTACCAGTCGTCAACATGACCTTTTTCCTCCTCAGTCAATTTCCCCCCGAGATAATCTGATATGATAAGTTTAAAGCGTTCTAAATTCACCTGCATTAATTTTTATACTAATACAGATCAAAACGGGCAAAGTACTTTAATTAAATATGTTCTTTATATTAAATAATCATAAAGGAGATAGCTTCCTGCAAGCAATAAAAATACAGAATCGTGGTCCGCAAACCTTCTTGTCAATTCGTACCGCATAATCTTTTTGGCCTCTGACAGGTAGTTTTTAACGGTCTGTTCCGCCAGATTGAGTTCCTTGGCAATTTGTGTTATTGAATAATTGTCAGAACGCATTAAGTAGACTGCTTTCATCAATCTAGGTAATTTGTCTATCGAGTCATCCACGATAGCCTCCAGCGCCTTATACCTGGCAAAGGCCTGGCTATCCAAATTGGAAAAAGCGTCCATACGTTCCATTGATTTCTCCAAGACCTGTTTTCGTACACGCTCCGAGGCGTAGTAATTCAGTATTTTGTTTTTGAGGGCTTTGTGGAAATAGAATTTTATATCGGAGTATTCAGTACTCACGAGCGATCGTTTTTCCCAGATATGGATAAATACTTCCTGCACAAGATCCTTAGCCTGATCCTCTTCCCGAAGATGACGAAAAGCGACGGTGTATAGACCCTCCCAATACCGCTCAAAGAAATAGGCAAAGGCAATGGGGTCACCTTCTTTAAAACGCAACACATAGTGGTTATCTACATTGGCTTCGGTAGTTTTCACCTAACAAAGATAGGTTCGTCAGATTATCAAAATGTTAATTTTTCGGGAAGCTTTTATTTGAATGTACTCTACTATTTGAATAAACTGCGCTATTTGAATGAACTGCGCCATTTGAGTGCACTCCGCTTAGTGTTTGTAAAAAACCATCCCAGGAATTGTTAATAAACATGTTAGCTTTCTAGTATAGAGCAGATATTTTGTTAAAAACGTAGCGGACTTCCTATTTTTTTACAATTAGGCATTTAGGGCAAAAACAGTTCAGCTAAAATGTTAATAACAATGTTAATTAACTTGTAATCAACAATCTTTATGTTAACAACTACTTATCAGCAAAACCTATAAAATTTCATGTAATGATATGTAAACTTAAGTTGAATCATGCATATTCGCGGCGTGAAAAACAAAAAATTCGGTAAAAGCTAAGGGTAAATTGAAAGTCGGCTGTCATAAAGATAAAAACTAATCTTTTATGAAACTATCGCCAATCTTACTCATTGGATTATCGCTTCAAGCAGGGTTTACATTCGCCCAGCAACCAGCATCGCCAAAGCAAAAAAATCAGGTTGTGACCGAAACTGTCAAAGGAACCGTGATAGATAAAAATACCAGATTATCGCTTACAGGTGCCACAATTGTCATTTCATCCAGTGATGGAACAAAGTCTGTAAGTACAGACGCACAGGGCATATTTCGGCTGCAGCAAGTTCCGGTTGGGCGTCAACAGCTTCAAGTTCGCATGGCCGGATATAAACCAGAAGAATTTACAGAATTACTGATCACCAGTGGACGGGAGAATATGGTCAATGTGGAAATGGAGCCGCAAATAAATGCATTAAACGAAGCTGTCGTCTATGCCAATGCCGGAAAACAACCGCTCAACCAGATGGCAATGACGAGTGGACGCTCTTTTTCGCCGGAAGAGACCAACCGCTATGCTGGCGCCTTTTTTGATCCCGCCCGTATGGCACAGAGTTTTCCAGGTGTTGCTGCCGGCGGCGATGACAATGAAATTATTGTCCGCGGAAATTCCCCCAAAAGCTTGCAATGGCGGCTTGAAGGTATCGAAATTGTAAATCCCAATCATTTTGGAGCCGAAGGCGCTGCAGGCGGCGGTATCAGTATGCTCAATACCATGGTATTGGGAAAATCTGATTTCTATACTGGTGGACTTGCCGCGGAATACAGCAATGCAACGGCAGGTGTTTTTGATCTTAGGTTCCGTAAGGGAAATACCGACAAACGCGAATACACATTCAACGTCGGAGTACTGGGCGTAGGAGCAACGTTAGAAGGGCCTTTCAAAAAAGGAAGTGACGCTTCTTATTTGATTAGTTACCGCTATTCTTCATTGAGTCTACTGGAAAAAGTAGGTGTAAAAGTTTCAGACACTGGCGTCCCAAAATATCAGGACCTTTCTTTTAATTTTGTATTTCCCACAAAAAAAGCCGGAACCTTTTCCTTATTCGGTATAGGTGGTTTGGGGAAACTTCAACAAACTGCCGAGCGTAATTACGAAAAATGGGAAGAACGAACAGACGCCCAGGATCTAAATTTAAAATTCAACGCGGGGAGTGCTGGACTAAAACATCAATACATTGCAAACGACAGATTATATTTCACCAATATTGTTTCCATGTCTCTTAGCCGTAATTCCAATAGCACCGATACATTAACACGGGACTATATTTCCAGCCTCTATCACAAGGACAAATTTACGAATACGGCTCTTCGCTATGCGGGTACGCTAAACTATCGCGCCAACAGTAAAAACACGATTAGAGCGGGCTTAAATGCAAGTTTATTACACTATGACCTCTATGCGCTGTCCTACGACACCGAGCTAACGGCATTAAAAGAGCGTATTAATGAGACTGGGAATACAAGTACTTATGATGCTTTTGCACAGTTAAAAACAGTTTTGAACGACAAACTAACGCTAAATACAGGAGTACATGCAAATTACTTCGCCTTGAGCAAGAGCTGGTCTATCGAGCCAAGGCTTGGCCTAAACTGGCGTGTAGCCGCAGATCAAACGATATCTTTTGGGACTGGTCTATATAACCGACTGGAGCCCTTGGTCTACTATTTTGCCAAAAGTAGCGATCAAACAAGCCTTGAGCCAAACAAGCCTCTTTCGCCAACGAAATCTGCCCAAGCTGTTATTGGCTATGAAAAGAACCTAAGCAGAACACTCCGGTTTAAGACAGAAATCTATTATCAGCATCTTTATGATGTCCCAGTATCTACAGATTCCGACATCAACTTCTCCTTACTCAATGTATCGGATATTGCAGCCATTGGTACATCAAACTACCGTCAGCTTATCAATAAAGGAACCGGCAAAAATTACGGCATTGAGCTAACGCTTGAGAAGTCGTTAAGTAAGGGGTATTACTTCATGGCAACGACCTCCTTCTTCGATTCAAAGTTCAAAGCACGCAATGGCAAAGAATACAATACCACATTCAATACACGTTACGTAGGAAATATACTGATGGGGAAAGAATGGACCGTGGGAAAGAGTAAAAATAATCTGTTTGGTCTCAATGGCAAATTAATTTATGCCGGTGGAAGAAAGTACTCTCCTGTTCTGGAAGAAGAATCGCTTCGTTTAGACGAAGAAGTTATTGACCAAGATCGCATCAATACCCTGACTGCCGATCCCTACGTACGTGTTGATTTCTCATCGAGCTATCGGGTTAACCGCAAAAAAGTAAGCCATCTGTTTATTTTGGATATTCAGAATCTCCTTAATAGAGAAAACACTGTGGGTATGCACTACAATTTCAGCAAACGCATCATTGAACCTCAAAAATGGACTGGTATTATTCCGACCATTAACTACCGGATTGAATTCTAATACCCAATAGTAGCAAGTACAACGGAAAGATTTATTTCCAATCGTTTGTCTCCAGACACTAGGCGCTGAAGACAAACGATTGGATTGATGAGACGAGCTCATGCTTCCAACAACACTCTTATTTATTCACTGTGTTTAAGTTACTAAAACCGATAGCTAACTGAAATACCCAAGGAGCGATTACGTATAGCATTCCCGGATTTATAATCCCCCCATTTGGATTCTAAATTGGCAATTCCTTTCTGAAATTCTATACCGACAAGATAATGTTCCCTAAAAAGATAGTTTACTTTTGCACGAGCGCCATAATCAAAAGGTCTCCCAAGTGTATAATCCCCATACTCACCTTCACTCGAATCATTTTTGAACTTGATATCTCCCTTGTTATCAATTGCAATATCGTCTAGGTAAACAGATTCTGAAGTTTTCCATTTCCCGCCCAATCCATAACCGATATAAGGGCCTATACCGACCTCCAACTTACCTGTACCGATCGTAGCATTAAAGACAACATCGATAGGCATTTCGATATAAGACGTATTCGCTTTAAAATCTTTACCCCAACCTATAAAACTCCCATATTTTCGTTTAAAGCCCCGTTTAGCAAATACAAATGCCGGTTCTAAAGAGAAATTCTCACTGAGGCGTAATGTTGGACCGAGTCCCAAATACAGGCCTCCGACCGCGGCCGTGTTGGCCTTATCGCCCGCTTTATTTTCAGCATCCACATTTGAAAAGGCGACTCCGGCTTTTACATTCCATTTTGTCTGTGCATAGACTGCATATGCTCCAAGTGACAGACATAACAATAACGCGGTTTTTTTGATATTCATCATACGAAAAGAAATAGGTTTACATAGTTTCCTTATTAAACGACAATCGCTTACAGACGCTACACTGACCTTTGAATTATTGATCCAAATACTCCCAGTAGGCATACCTTTCTAAACAGATATTAACCAAAAATCTTTCGATTTTTAGGCAGGCTGTTACGAAAACGATTGCGAGAAAACGTCCTTATTGTTCTCTATCAATACTGTAAATTCACTTCACAGAAAATTCATTTTTCAGACCAATTAAATCTAAAAGCCTATGATCAAGATCAAGAACACATCCGTTTCGAAGAATCGTTGGATGTATCCGGCAATACCATTATCCTGCTTGTTGGTCGTATCTAGCCTGACAACACAAGCGACTCCATTTGCACCTGTTAAAACAAACAGCAAGCTTTCACTGGCCATGCAGCAGACAACCATTCGGGGTAAGGTTGTAGACAAAGATGGCAAAGGCATCGCCAATGTCACCGTTCAGATTAAAGGAACGAATCTAGCAACATCGACCAATGCAAGTGGTTCATTCGAAATCAAAAGTCAACAGAACGACGCAACATTGGTTTTCACCAGCATCGGTTATAAAAGTATCGAAACGAAGGCACAAGTTGGCAGCCCGCTTACGATCACCTTGGAGAATGAGTCCAAGGGACTCGACGAGGTTGTTGTTGTCGGTTTTGGTACACAGAAAAAAGAGAATGTAACCGGTTCGGTCTCTTCCATCCAGATGTCCGAGGTTGTGGAAAGCAGACCTGTAACATCCTTGTCAGCTGGTCTAGCTGGACAGGCGCCGGGATTATATGTTAATCAGGGCTCAGGCAGACCGGGCAGTGATGGGGGAACACTACGTGTTCGTGGACAGGGAACACTCAATAATGCCAATCCACTTGTCGTGATCGACGGTGTTATTGGCGACATGAACCTGATCAACCCACAAGATGTTGAAAGCATATCGGTTTTAAAAGATGCTGCTTCAGCGTCAATTTATGGTTCAAGAGCCGCAAATGGCGTTATCCTCATTACAACGAAAAAGGGTAAATCAGAGCAATTTAAAGTTATTTACAACAATTATTTCTCGAGTCAAAAACCATCCAATACTATTGGAATGGTTTCCAACTATGCCAACTATATGGAGCTGATCAATGAAGGTTATCGCAATGGCGATCCAAATGCTAAGCCCATATTTTCACAGGAAAAAATTGACCTTTGGCGCCAGGACGCAGGACAGGATCCATTGAAATATCCCAATACGGACTGGGTTTCGGACCTTTTCCAGAACAAAATAAGTCAAAACCACAACCTTTCCTTTACCGGAGGTAGTGACAAAATCAAGTTCTTTGGTTCCTACGGCCTCCTCAATAACCCTGGAATCATCGAACAGGCAACCTATAAACGTCATACCGGACGTATCAATCTAGAAGCTGATGTAAAACCTTGGTTAACGTTGGGAGCCAATATCAATGGTGTCGTTTCCAAAACAGATATTGGCACCAATATCATCGATGATGTATTTACTTTTGCCGCAGCAAGTACTCCGGGGATGGTCCTGCGTGCTCCAGATGGAAGATTTGGTTCGCCAAATAATCCGGAAGATGACCCACAGTCTAACAACGTGCTACACCGCCTTTATGCGCAGAAAGGTAACATCAACAAAAATCGTTTCGTGTCGCGCTTCTACGGAAAACTGAAACCCATCGAGGGACTTTCCATCGAAGGATCGTACACCTATACCTATGATGATGATTTCGTCTACTCTCAACCCGTGTTCAATGACCGGTGGAACTTTTTGACAAATACAATTGCCTCAGCGGGTACAGGCCGTTCGTCGGTAACTAACGAATCAATCAAATCCTACCGCTATTACATGGATGGAATTGCCAAATATAAAAACAAGCTCTTTGAGAAACTGAACTATGAAGTCATGGTAGGCGCCAGCCAGGAGTATTTTAAAGATGGCTGGTTTGCGGCATCCAAACTCGATCTCGTAGATCCGTCCCTGACCGTTCTGAATGCGGCGACTATGGATGCCTCAGCTTCCGGCAATATTACCGATTGGGCGATGCGTTCGTTTTTTGGACGGATCAACCTATCCTGGGATGACAAATATTTGTTGGAAGCCAATCTACGGACGGACGGTTCATCGCGTTTTATGAGCGGAAAAAGTCGATGGGGTACTTTTCCTTCAGCTTCTTTTGGCTGGAAGGTTTCTTCAGAAGATTTCTATGACATCAAATGGATGCCCAGCTTGAAATTCCGTGCATCATATGGCGCCTTGGGTAACAATGGAACCTCCGATGAGTCTTTCCGCAAAAACGCCAACATCAACAATTATGAATATCAAGCGCTTTATAATCCAACAAACTATGTGTTAAACAACCAGCTCTATGTAGGTTTTGCGCAGACCGTATTGAGTAATGCGCTTCTGACCTGGGAAAACACTTATATCCTGAATGCTGGTTTAGATTTTGACCTTTTCAATTACAAACTAGGGGGCTCGATCGATGTCTTCAACAAAGTAACCGACAACATCTTAATCAACCTGCCCGCTCCCCTTGTCGTTGGAAATGCGACAATACCACGTACCAATGCGGCCAAAGTACGCAA
Source organism: uncultured Sphingobacterium sp. (assembly GCF_964277905.1). NCBI lineage: Bacteria > Pseudomonadati > Bacteroidota > Sphingobacteriia > Sphingobacteriales > Sphingobacteriaceae > Sphingobacterium > uncultured Sphingobacterium sp. Next base: position 79,803 of record NZ_CAXYKD010000001.1, on the reverse strand, counting down.
TAATGGTGTCGAGCTGAATTTGACTTACCGCGATAAAATTGGCGATAATTTTAAATTCAACATTGGCGGCAACTTTACCTTTATTGACAATAAAGTAGTCAAATTTAAAGGCAATGACAAGTCTATCAGTGGTTCCAATTTACTTCAGGAAGGTTATGCCATCAATACCCAATATATCCTGTTGACCGACCGCATATTACAGACAGATGCTGATATGCAGCTCGTACAACAGATGATCGATAATGCGCCAATCGACCCAAACACCAATCAAAAAGTCAATCCATTCGCATCCTATGGTACACCTAAAAAAGGAGATCTCTTGTATAAAGACACCAATGGTGACGGCGTCATCAACGACAATGACCGGGTTCCGGTAGGTCATGGTACAGCGCCACGGATGACCTATGGTTTTAACATGGGATTCGATTATAGAGGATTTGATTTCTCGGTCTTCTTGCAAGGTAACGCAGGCAACAAAGTCGTCTGGACGGATGGTTATTACACACCCACTGTTCGCTGGGGTTATCAAATCAATCAGGAAATTGCTGATGGCCGATGGACTGAAGGTGCAACAGATGCAAAATTCCCGCGATTGTTGCCTTATACCGATACAAGAAACACCAAAAACAGTGATTTCTGGTTACAGAACAAGGCATTTATCCGCGTAAAAAATATCCAGCTGGGCTATACAATTCCGAACGATATCACTAAGCGGATACAGGTGCAAAACCTACGCGTATTTGCATCGCTGGAAAATTTTTGGACCATTACCAAATATAAAGGTTTCGATCCGGAGATCAGCGGTACCAACTATCCAACAATGAAACAGGCCGTTTTTGGCGTTAGCTTATCTTTCTAATAAGAAAGAAATGTAACTGGAGGTATCCCCTTCCTGTATTAAATAAATTATGGACAAAAGTTGAGGAGGTGGTTTAACACCTTTGAATATAACACATATCATGAATAATTAATTAAACCTCATGAAAAAGATTTCACTACTCATAGCCGGATGCATTGCTTTATCATCTTGTTATAAGCTTGATACCAACCCCTACAGTCAGGTAAGTGCTGGCACATTCTGGCAGAATGAAGACCAGGCCTTAGCTGGCGTACTGGGCTGTTATAATGATTTAAAGAAAGAAGCTACCTTTGGCTTGCAATTTTCTTACGATGGTCTTACCGATATTGGTCTGGGCTATGATCCCCCGGGTTTGGGCGAAGTGATCAGCGGTACTTTTACGGACCGTTCGTCAATTATTGTGGATAGATGGCAAGCGGGTTACGATCTTATCCAACGTTGTAATCATGCAATCGCGCATATCCAGCCCATGACCATAGACAAGGCCAAACAGGAGGGCTTTATTGCGGAAGCGAAGTTCTTACGTGCGCTGATGTACTTCCAGCTCACCAATCTATATGGCGCCTTGCCGATATACGATGAAACTGTCGACTTGAACAAAGATTTCGCTGATCTTAAAAATAGTCGCTCTTCTGTAGAAGATGTCAATAAGTTTATCCTCAATGACCTGAACTATGCAATTGAGAAATTGCCGGTAAGCTATGATGCAAAGTATTATGGAAGAATCACCAAAGGTGCAGCGTATGCTTTAAGAGGGAAAGTAGCCCTTTACAATAAAGATTGGGCTGGAGCAATCCGGGATTTTGAAGAGATTGTTTACAACAAGACCAACACGTATGGCTATAGTTTAAACACAAGCTACTCGGCCTTATTCACCATGGATGGTGATCAATCGCCGGAGATGATTTTTGCCATTCAGAATATGGGTGGTACGGGCTTCCCTTATGGTATGCCTATGGCCTTCTATATGGGAACGCGTTCAACCTTTGGTAGCGACTGGAACAACTGTATGCCGAGCACACGCCTTGCTGATCGCTACGAAAACCGCGATGGAAGCCCCTTTAACTGGAATGATTATTTCCCCAACTATACAACGGATAATGCGGTCAAAAAACAAGCGATGGAGTCTACGCAATCTGGGGGCACGCTTACCAAAGTACCAGATACAGCAAAACTGCGTCAGATCTATGCCAATCGCGATCCTCGGATGAATCAAACCTTGATCGTACCTTATTCGCATTACTTAGGATGGAATGCAAACAAAGAAAGAGATATGCAGCTGATATTGGCAACCGGTGTAAACGAAAACTTTGGTCAGATCCGCAACAATCGGGGTTGGTACACCTATCTATGGCGGAAATTTGTTCCTGAAGGTAACCTAAAAGGTGCCATTACCGATCGTGCACATACACCGATCAATTTTCCTATCATACGCTTGGGCGATGTACTTTTGATGCTTTCCGAAGCGTACAACGAGTCCAATCAATTGGATAAAGCGATTACTGAGCTTAACAAAGTACGTACACGCTCTAAAATGCCAGCACTAAATAGTGGTAGCTCATTTTTGGTTGTCGGTAGCAAAGCAGATATGAGTAAACGTATCCAGCACGAAAGGGCCGTAGAACTAGCAGGAGAAGGATGGCGTTATTTTGATCTTAAGCGCTGGAACCTCTTAGAAAGCGTCTCCAAAGACTACATCGAAAAAAGTATTACTGGAGACAATCTCGTCACCCGGGGTTACCAAAGCCGTCATAAGCTTTGGCCAATACCAGGGCAAGAGATTGAAATGAACCCGGCATTACTGCCACAAAATCAAGATTGGTAATTATGAGAATTTACTTAATCCTACTATTTTTCCTTAGCAGTTTTTCTTTCCAAAGACTGCTAGGGAAAGATCTAAACCTGCTAACAGGGGCTTTTAAACAAGAGAACCTGAAAGCCAGTCTAGGCAATGACAAATCTTGGGTTCCCTACCCGGCTTATTCCGACCGTTTAGCCTGGGATAAGCTGATGGCTCCCTTTAAAGAGCGTATTATAAAAAAGGGAAACGAGGCCCTTAGCTACCAATGGCAGGTCGTCAAAGCAACCGACTACCTTGAATATGAGCGTTCAGGCAACCGCAGCATAATGGAAAAGCCGATGAACGAAAATTGTACTGCGCTGACCAACCTACTGTTGGCGGAGCTTGCAGAAGGACAGGGGCGCTTTGTTGACCAAATTCTAAACGGCAGTTGGCAATTGACGGAAATGGCAACATGGTCTCTCTCGGCACACCTTGGGGCCTTTCAGTCCAGTAAGCGATCATTGCCGCAAGAGCGCACACAAGTAGTCGATCTGATGGCCGGTGATGTAGGCTCTCTCCTCTCCTGGGTTCATTATTTCTTTCGCGATACATTCAATACAATAAACCCCGAAATCAGTACCCGTCTAAAACAACAGATCCAACAACGCATTATACAGCCCTATCTGGATCGTAACGACATGTGGTGGCAGGCATTTGAACTCAAGGAAGGACAGTTGGTCAATAACTGGAATCCATGGTGTAACTTTAATGTTCTTACAGCCTTGCTTTTGGTTGAGGACAATCCCGATATACAACTGGCGGGAATTTATAAGACAATGTCTTCTGTGGATCGCTTTATCAATTATGTCAAAACAGACGGTGCCTGCGAAGAGGGACCATCCTATTGGGGCCATGCTGCGGGCAAACTGTACGATTATTTAAAAATACTTTCGCTGGCCACCAAGGGCAAGATCAATATTTTTGATAAACCTGTAATTCGCGATATGGGTGAGTACATCGCACAATCCTATATTGGCGGAGATAAATGGGTAGTTAATTTTGCCGATGCTTCGGCAAAAGGTGGCGGCGATCCACTATTGATCTACCGTTATGGACAGGATGTCAATAGTAGCGAGATGATGCAATTTGCCCGATATATGGAAAATACCGGCGACAAAACTGCAAATTTCAAACCTTCAAGGGATATTTTTCGTGCCTTCGAGGACCTGAGATGCTATCCACAGCTAGAGCGTGTTACCGCTGCGCTCCCTCAAAATAATGCGAAGTGGTATCCGGAAACACAATTTATATATCTAAAAAAGGGTCCGTTTTTCTTCGCTGCCAAAGGTGGTTTCAATAATGAAAGTCACAACCATAACGATGTCGGGAGTTTTATCTTATACGAGGATCAACAACCACTGTTCATTGACGCCGGTGTCGGCACCTATACCAAAAAGACCTTTAGCGATGACAGATACAGTATCTGGACGATGCAGAGTGCTTACCATAATGTTCCGATGATCAATGGAGCCGACCAATCTTTTGGAAAGGAATATAAAGCTGAAAATGTAGCATTTCTGCCTGCACAAAATAGATTCCAACTTGATATTGGAAAAGCATATCCGAAGTCGGCGAATGTTGAACACTGGAATAGAAGTTACACCCTCGTACAAAATGGGCTGGACATTCAGGATGAGTTTAAAATCACAGGTCCTAAGCAGGCCAATATCATCCATTTTCTGGTTGCTCAGGAACCAAAAATTGGCAAAGGGGAAATCCTCCTCAATAATGGGCACGCAACCCTACACTTTGATGCCGGACAGTTCACAGCGAGCTACGATGTCATTCCTCAGGATGACCCACGTTTGAGTCAGGTATGGGGTAAGGAACTCTATCGTATCAAACTCACCGCTAAAAGCATTAAATCCGCTGGAAAATATACCTTTACGATTCGCCAAGAGGCTATAAAATAAAAAGAATCGAGATTATTATGTAACTTACTAAGAATATAAGCCGTTATGAAAAAAAGAAAACCTGGTCTAAAAGCACTTTTTGTGATCACATCCAGTCTGATTGCACTGAGTTTTACAGATCAAAAACCAAGCTTTATTGACACAAGTTTTAAAGCTGCAGAAAAACAATATCAATTTTTAGAACAAGCAGCAGAAAAGCAGCACAAATTTCCACGCACATTGAGTCCTGCAGGAAAACTGGTAGGGACAGACGAATGGGATTGGACCGGTGGTTTCTTTCCAGGGTCACTGTGGTATATCTACAACCATACCCATAATAAAGAGACCGAAGCTGCGGCGATCAAATGGACAGAGGCGCTTGAAAAAGCCAAAGACCTCGATCAACATCATGATATTGGTTTTGTGATGTATTGTTCCTATGGCAATGCCATTAAATACCTCAAAGATCCCAAAAAGGTTGCCGCTTACAAGGATATCCTCATCCACTCGGCCAATACTGCGCTTAAACGTTATAATCCACAGGTGGGCGTCATCAAATCATGGAACGAGAAGAAGTCCTGGGACGGCAAGACCCTATGGAAATATCCAGTCATTATCGACAACATGATGAACTTGGAAATGCTGTGTTATGTGTCCGACTTGACTGGAGATACCAAATATAAGGATGTGGCCATCAGTCATGCCACCCAAACCATGAAAAACCATTTTCGTAAAGACTACAGTACTTACCATGTTGTCGATTACGATGGTAATGGCCATGCTATCCACCAACAAACGAACCAAGGCTATGCCGACAATTCAACCTGGGCACGCGGTCAAGCCTGGGCTATTTATGGATTTACCATGATGTACCGGGAGACCAAAAAGCCAGAATTTCTTAAAACGGCAAAAGCGGCGGCAAAGTTTTACATGACCCATCCGAATCTTCCAAAAGATAAAATTCCGTATTGGGACTTTAATGCCGGAAAGCCGGGTTATAAATCGGATGCTGATTTTTCTTCCTTGAAATTAAATTTTGTGCCGCGCGATGCCTCAGCTGCAGCCATTGTTGCGTCTGCACTGATTGAACTCTCAACATTGACCACTGGCACCGAAAGCAAATCCTATTTGACATTTGCTCAGGAAAGCCTGCAAACACTATCAGGAGCCACCTATTTTGCTCAATATGCAAGCAATGGCGGTTTCTTACTGCAACATAGTGTCGGTAGCTTACCCCATCATTCGGAAATCGATGTTCCGCTGACCTATGCAGATTATTATTATCTGGAAGGTTTGACACGGTTGGAGCAGCTCAAAAAATAAAAACACAAAGGGGAGATATTAAATATCTCCCCTTTGTGTTTTTATAAGCTTTCCAATTGAATCTGGATTATTTCTTCCCGATCGCGATTTGGTTACTTACAGTACTCCCGGCGTATTCGCCCTGTGGAAGCGAAACCTCTAGCGATTGATTTACACGAAGGTGTTTATTGACGAGCTGAACCTTCACTGTTTTGGCTCTTTGGAGTGGATCTGCCAGATCAAGCTGCATGCTAGTTGCTTCTCGCATATTCAATTGTATGATAGCAGGTTGATCGAGCTTTATAGACCAATCGCCAACTTGGTACGTTCCAGCTTGATAACAAACAATTTGTAGAATCCGGCTCCCCTTATGCTCCACCGCCTGTATATCCGATGTATTCTGCCAAATTTTTAGCTGCTGCATTGCTTTTGTATCAACAGTTTTGGTACCAGGCACAACAATATAAGCATAGCTCGTATTGTTCGGAGCAACAGCATGATCAAACCAAAGCTTGAAGACCTTTCCATGTACAACATCTTTAGAACGGGAACGGTTGATCCGGTACCAGGAACCAACCTGATCTTTGGTTGTCAATCCAACATTCATAGCTGCTGGAAAATAATACAGAACATTGTTATGGGTTATAAAATCGCCTACTTTGACAGATCTCTGTACTGAATCGAGTGCAGACATTTCCTTTCCATTCCAGACAACGGGTCCATTCAGCCAGGTTTGGTTTAAGGTTGTTACCACAGCTTCTGGCGCAGCACAGTGAATCCCAGCCCCCAAACAAACGATTTCCCGATCGAAAAAGAACCAGGCTTTTTGAGCCTTGACCCCGTCGTACTGGACCGACATAGCTGAAGCCCCTGTCTTATCGTTGCTTACGCCGCCCGCAAAGTTATTTGCGGCAAGTGCTCCCCATTGTTCTTTCAATTCCAGGTCGCCCGGATAATCTCGTGTTGTCGTTCCAGGAATTTTATCCCATTCCCATACGGGCATAATATTATAATATTCGGGTCCAAATACCTGAATATTGGTCACACCATCTGACATATTGCGCCCAAGAACGTTTTCTCCATTTCCAGACTCCGATTTATTGGTACGGCTACTGGCCAATCGAACATTAAAGTGGAATTGCTTACGCAGATGAGTCGTGTAGTCTCCTTTCCAGTAATGGCGGTGGACCTCGATATTTTCAGCGTCATAAGGCTGGACGCTATCTAGTTTTGCTAGCGCTTTGTTCCAAATGGCATTTTTGGCGGGATCAATCAACTTCATTTGTTGTAATATGGCGGTTTCCTGTGTTTTTTCCAAGATATTGGGGCGTGAGATCCCGCGGCCATGTACATTAAAATCGATATAGCGCGATCGAATAATTGGCAGGTAGGTTTCTGTAAGAAAATGTTCAAAAAGGCCGAGCCTCTTCATGTCTACAGCATAAGGTGTCTCCCGCACATAGGCCATAACTTTTGAGATCCCCTTCAGAAATTCCTCCCCATAGCCTGCAATGTATAATTGAGGGCCATGTTGTAAGTAAGAGAAATCATATTGCAGTCCTTCCTTGCCATTCACGAGCTGTATCGGAAAAAGCAGCTGTTCCATCGCAGCAGCTAAAAGATTTTCATCTTCCAAGATCAATGCACGATAAAAATAGTGCATGGCAATATCACTTTTATTTGCTCCTGTTTTTGTGTAAGGATCACCACGCTTCATCAGCTCAACAAGTGGAGTCTCTAGTGTAGTAGGAATTTTTTCCTTTCCAAATTTCATCAGGATAAGACAGACACCGATGGCTTTTGGCGAAGCGATCTCGTTATGCCACCAATTTGAAGACTCAAAACGATGATTTGCCCAATATTGTGCGGCAAGCAGGATTTTATCGTAAAGTGATTTTTGCTGATAATATGCACTTTGTGGAGACACATAGGCGACAATAAGTGTCCTTAACCGATCCAAGTGTTCTCCCGGAGGCCAAAGCGATATTGACTTACTGCTGTAATCGATATCTGCCCAAGTACCGTCAGTATGCAGTTGATTACATAGGCTTAACGTTTTATCTGCATCTGGCAATGGGCCACTTAACTCATCTTCGTATACATGCTTTTTAATACGCACAAACGTATCGCTGTTCTGCGCCTTTGCCGTAACTAAGGCAAAGGACAATAAAAATAGGATTAGTCCTTTCATCTGTTTTTAGTATTCTTTACTTAAGGATATTGTCGTTCTGCGGCTCGTCCGACGACATCCATCCGGTGTTTCATCAGTTGATTTTGATCATTGTCCAATACAGAGCTTAGCCATTTTGGATTCTCCAGCCCCTTTTCCCATTCCGTCAGTCTATGCAGCATCTCCCTTACACGCTCAGGATACTTCGTAGCCAGATTGTACTGTTCCCGAAGGTCATCCTTAAGATTGAACAATAATATCGGATCATCTTTAACCACAATCAGTTTCCACTCTTTATGTCGCACAGCACGTGCAATCCCTCGACGCCAGAATAAATAGTCGTGTCCATTTTTCACATCCTTATAGGAAGATAGCAAACTGATGCCATCGATTTGCTGCCCCTGGATGTTCTTCCCTTTTATTGCCTCGATGCTGGTGGGTAAGATATCCATTCCCGATACCATGGCATCTGATGTTACCCCTTTCGGTAGCTTGGCTGGCCATTGCATGATAAGGGGAACCCGAATTCCACCTTCCCATTTCGATCCCTTTAAACCACGCAATTGTCCATTGTCTGCGCCATTATTTGTTGCCGCTCCATTATCATTCATAAAAATGATTAAGGTGTTTTCATAAAGTCCTTCTTGCTTTAAATGTTCTACCAGACGTCCAATATTTTCATCCATATTATCCAGCATAGCCAAGTAAGCACGTCGCAATGGATCAGCTACATTTTTATACTTATCAATAGTCTTCAGGGGCGCTTCGACAGGTGTATGCACTGCATTGAAAGCTAAATACATAAAAAAGGGCTGGCTTCGATATTGTTGAATATACGCAATTGCTTTATTGGTCAATGTTTCAGTCAGATAATGAATAGAGTCTTCGGGGACTATACGTCGATCGTCATAAAGCAGCTGCGTTGGCTTCACGGCACCATGGATTGGGAAGTAAGGCCGGTCACCACCGATAAAACCATAGAAATGGTCAAACCCACGTTTCAATGGATTAAATTGTGGACCATCCCCCTGATGCCATTTGCCAATCGCTACAGTTTTATAGCCGTTATACTTCATGAAGTCAGCAATGGTGGCTACCTGCGTATCCATTCCGATATCTTCCGGTGCGACGCCCGCAGTGGGACGTTTCGAAATATTATGTTCAAAACCAAAGCGCTGCTGGTAGCGGCCAGAAAGTAAGCCCGCCCGAGAAGGAGCGCATACTGAAGCTGAGGCATAGGCCGACTGAAAACGCACGCCATTTTTCGCAAGTGCATCAATATTTGGAGTGTAGACCTCCCTACCGCCATAACAACCAAAATCATCATAACCTCCATCGTCGCTCAGGATGACAATAACGTTAGGATGTTGCTGTCCGAATACAGAAATCCCAAACCTAAAGAGTATATTCACAAGAGTTAATATACTATAGCAAGTAAATCGGTAGATCATAACATTAGATTTATCCTTAAATGTATCGTTAAATGTATAGGATTTTTTGTTAAAAAACCGCAAACGATTTCGTTAGGCTATTTTTAGACGATTAAAAACAAAGGTCAGAGATGAAAACAGATGAAAAAAAATTGGTCGGTACACTTGCTCATTTTTTGGTCAGTGATTTGGATAGTACTGCGCTGAGCTCATTTTTGTGTTCATTGACCTATCATCCCAGTACCATCAGAACCGAACTCGTTCAATTGTTGAACAAATGGCAAAACAAAGCAGCTGGAACAATATTTCCCAGGGAGGATCTCTGGACGGATTTTAAGCAACTTGTGGGTAGCAATCCCGATCTTGGCGTGGCTGTGGTTGATGGCTGTAGCATCAACGATATTGCAAGTTTTTACGAAGAAATCAATGCCGTCTACATGTCCAGCGAAAGCTGGAAGATAGGAAGCCTAGACGGCTTTGACGACCTGCTTTACGGTGGATTTGGGACCTTCAAAGACGCTGCTTCACATTGCATTGTTTGGAAGGATATTGCACACAGCAGGACGTCATTGGGCGTTGAAACAACTTTGGCCTATTATCAAGGTAAACTTGGAGCAGAATCACCATTCAATCAAACGCATTTTCAAAAGAAACTAGATGAGCTAAAAGCTGGTCGTGGAGAAACCTATTTTGACATTGTTGCCGATATCATCCGATCGCACCGCAAAGTTACCTGGATTTACAACGGGTATCCTCAGCACAAATCGGTATATTTATAATAACTAAACTTAACATATGAAGCATCTTATCCGCCTAGTTTTCCTGCTCCTATTCTTCCAACAAATTGCACAGGCCAGTGAACGGCTTAAGGTTGCTGTTGCAGGGCTCAACCATGACCACGTATTCTTGCTGTTAAATTTATATAAGGATAAAAAAGTCGATATTATCGGTATTGCCGAACCGAATCAAACCTTATCAAACAAAATACGAACGCAGTATAATTTACCTGACGCAATCTTCTACCATGACTTACCCAGTTTATTGAAACATGTCAAGCCAGACGCGGTGCTGGCCTACAATCCAACCAATGAGCATATCGACGTCGCAGAGACCTGTCTCCCGCTCAAGATCCCAGTGATGGTAGAAAAGCCTCTTGCTACGACTCTTTCTGACGCAAAACGTATTGCATTTTTGTCCAAACAGTCCGAAACACCTTTTTTGGTAAATTACGAAACAACCTGGTATAAAAGTAATCAACAGTTGAAGCAGCTGGTCGACAAGGGTGAAATTGGAAAAATCACACGTATACTTGTAAAAGACGGACACGAAGGACCTAAAGAAATCGGCTGTAGCAATTACTTCCTCGACTGGCTTACTGATCCGAAAAAAAATGGTGGCGGTGCAGTGATGGATTTTGGTTGTTATGGCGCCAATCTGATGACCTGGCTCAAAAATGGTGAAAGGCCAATTTCAGTAACAGCCTTTACACAACAGCTCAAGCCTGAGGTTTATCCAAAAGTCGATGACAACGCTACCATCATACTAAGCTACCGTGACGGCAGCACGGGTATTATTCAAGCTTCCTGGGCTTGGCCATACAGTGTTAAAGATCTGCAGGTGTTTGGCACAAAAGCTCAGCTCTACGCCAAAAATGACAAAGAACTTCTAAAATACAAACAGCAGAATGATCCACCTACACATGTATCGACTGCGATCCCCTATTTTGAGAACCATATTGCCTATCTCGAACAGGTTCTGAAAGATGCTATGGCTCCAGAAAGTGATCTCGGATCGATCAATAATAATGTCACTGTGGTCGAAATCCTGGAAGCGGCAAAACGCTCGGCTAAAGAAGGAAAGTCCATTGTTTTAAAATAAAAAAGGTCCGTAGCTTGCAATGCTGCGGACCTTTTTCATGCCTTCCCATAAGCCATAGACAAAGCCGATCCGCTCGGTTAATGGATTAGCAATTGGCCTACTTAGTCGGCTAGGGGTCTAATGGTTCATCAGGATCGATCGTATAGGCCTCTTCTTTTGCCTTGAACTCGATGATCACATCTGAAATTCGTTTACCCAATGTATAAGGAATATACCCCAATTCACGTATACAACGATCGCCCATTTTTTCCACCGCATCAATGTGCACTTTACTACTGTTAACGATGGCGTATTTCTCTTTCGGAAAACCATAATTCAACAGGATACGTGCTGTATTACGCAAGTTTGTGGTTGTATGTCTCGCATGTGGATCAATCAATATTGCCGTTTCAGGTACTCCCATAATCTCGATCAGATACTTTTTCATTTCTATTGCCTCAATAAAGCGAGTCTTATAGGGATGTACTTTACCGCCAGACAACACAATAAAAGGGGCCAGTTTTTCAAAGTAGCTTCGGGCTGCCATCCGCGCACGTAACATTCCACCGGGACTAATAGGCTGTCCATACACCTCGGGGCCTGCACCTAAGGTCAGTAACAGACTATAGGGATAGCTTGAGAAATCGGTATTTTTGACCGCTTCGTAAGCCTTCTTGTTTTCGTGTTCAATCAGCGGCTCTAGTTGTGCCGCGTCCCATCGCTCATTAATTTCCAATAAGCGTACAGCAGTCATCATGGTCAAAAAAAATGCTGTTTTATGTGTTGGAATATCTTTGCGGACGTCTTGGCAAACATCGCCCAAAAGATGAAGATAGGCCGCACGTTTTACATCGAAAGAGATCGAATCTATCTTGGGGTAATTGGGACTTTTACCTCCCCCATAGACGTCCACCACATAATTCATTGCCTTTAAATCCTGTTTCAAGGCTTTCGTAAAATAGGCCTTTGCCGTTTCATGATGCAACACACCATAGGTCATTGATGGAATAAGACTAGCCTGAACAAGCTGGTCCAATTTCTTGTTATGGCCAATTTGCTCCGCCAAATGCTCTGCCAACAGGTCAATTTCGTTATCCTGCCATTTGAAGGCATTCAAATAGCACATGAGATCGGGACAACTAGCACTCTTGTTAAAACGTTCGAACCGTTTTTCCAATACCTGTGCTATCGGCTTGGAGCCCATGAGCTCCTGTATAAGGACAGGGTCTTTTAAGAGCAAATAGGATGCATAATAATTCTTCTTGATCAGCCAATCCTGTGGACCTACAGGCATATTGTTTACTTGCCCTTTGGAAATATGCAGGCAGCATATTCCAAAGACAAGTAACAAGATCTTTCTGATATTTTTTATCATATCTATTCCATTGCAGATTAATAACCAGGGTTTTGATACATACGTGCCGGATCCAGCTTATATTCATCAAAAGGAATTGGATAGTATCGATCTTTTGTCGAGATATTGGAGATTTTAGCATTTCCATAATCAGCCTGACTCTTCGTTTTGAAATAAGTCACCAGTTCTTGTGCATTATAATTACGGATCAAATCAAACCAACGTTGGTTTTCAAATGCCAGTTCTACACGGCGCTCATGCAATATGGCCTCCTTTAAGGTTGGATATTTACTACGATAAGCCGTATTCAACATGGAAGTAGCATATGAAGGCAATCCTGCACGTTCACGTACCTGATCCAAAAGCGCGATAGCTTCAGCATCTTTGCCCAAGTGATATTTTGCTTCTGCCAATAACAGCATCACATCGGCATAACGGATCAAGATCCAGTCGTTTCCGCCCCAACCATTGGTACCTGCAGCATCACTGTTATCCCTAAATTTGGTTACAAACCAATCGTTAACCTGTGTATTTGCGGCAAACTTCACAGAGAAATCTTTTCGGATATCGCTTTGCTCGTAATCTTTGACCAGATCTAGTTTTGCCACTTCACCTGCACCTGTCGAGTTGTAGCGGGAGTTGATGGTTTCTCCCCGTGCTTGATAATTACGGGCAATACTTGAGCTATAGTTTTGGTCACCTTGTTTGTACTGAATCTGAAAAACTAGTTCTTTACAGCTATTCTTCTTGGTCACATCGAAAACATCTGCGTAGGGAATTTCGTTTAGCTTGCCAAAAGTTCGCATTTGGTAGGCCGCATTGAGGTACTGTTCTGCTTTCGCAAAATTCTCCGCATTACCTGATGTCTGCGTTGCACCTAACGTTAAGTATACTTGCCCCAAAATTGCATTGATGGCCGATTTAGATGCTCTGCCGATAACGTAATCTTTTTGTGTATTGGGAAGATTGCTGGACAATGCCTCTGTCAAATCCTTAATGATCTGTTCGTACACAACCGACTCTTTTTGCCGAAAAGCTAATTCATTTGCTTGCTCTTTACTGGTCACCTGTACCGTAGATAATGGAATATCTCCGAATTTACGCACCATATGGAAATATAATAATGCACGAACGAATTTCGCTTCCGCAATATAACGTTCTTTTAATTCTGCACTTGTAAAAGTCACATCGTCGACATGTGAAAGAACTACATTACAACGACTGATTGCCGCGTACATAGCCGACCAATGTGTCTTTAAATAGGTATTACTTGGCAGCAACGAAAAGTCATTAAATTGGAATGGCTCCCCGGCGTTGGATTGGTTATCATTACGTCCACTATTATCCGAACGTTCCTCATTATACAATGTACTGGATTCTCCGATCGTACTTCCCGAGCGAAGGGACTGGTAAAGACCGTTAACCGCCAAGAGCACATCATTTTCTGACTTGAAGTAATCATCAATCGTAACGGCGTTGGGATTTTTCTGATTTAAAAAATCTTTGGTACATGAAGACAATGCCAACAAAACAAAGGGTAATATATATCTTTTTTTCATCCTGTTATTTTTTTATTTTTCATCAGCCCACCTAACTGCAAAGAGCAGTCTGAAGGACTATTTTTACAATACTGGAGCTATTAACACGGGCTTTCCTTGATGTTCCTACGCACAACAGCTCCTCGATCCTGCTATTAGAACGTTACTTTCACACCAAGGTTATATGATCTCACCAATGGATAAAGCCCATAATCCACACCTGGAGTCAGGTTGCCGCGTTGATTATAATCCGGTTCCGGATTGTAGCCTTTGTATTTAGAAATCGTAAATGGATTGTCCACGGTCGCGTAGACCCTTACCCCAGAAAGTGTTAGCTTTTCTGCTAGACTTTTGGGAAGATTATAACCCAAGGCAATATTTGTCATACGCAAGAATGAACCGTCCTGCAGATAAAAATCGGAAAGACGTGTACTGTTACTTTGCGTACCGCCACGTGATGCACGGTAGACTTTACCATTTCCCGGATTTTGAGCCGAACGGTAGCGTTGTGCGACATCCGCATATTGGTTACCGGAGCCTTCCATATTGTAGAGGTAATAATCATAGCCATCCAGCACTTTATTCCCCTGGGAGCCATTAAATGATGCGCGTAGATCAAATGCCTTATAGCGTGCGTTGACGGCAAAACCATAGGTGAAATTAGGATGCGGATTGCCAATCACACGTTTATCGGCATCATTGACGATACCATTGCCATCTACATCTTCAAAATAAAGATCTCCTGGTTGTAGCGGGGTTGTTGAAGCCGCAGAAGGTGCGACAGTTTTATAGTTTTCCTCTGTTGCAACACCCAGAACTTTGAAACCATAGAACATACCAATTGGACTTCCTTCTTGTGTAATATGCGTTAAGTAGGAACGTTCAGCACCATTCGTCAAGATGGTAGAAGCCCCACCAAGATCGAGCACTTTATTTCTGTTGACATTGATATTCCCACTGAATCCTAATTCAAATTCATTTTTGCGAATCAGTGTTGCATCAATCTGTAGATCAAAACCTTTATTCTGCACCTTCGAATTTGGCAGATTGGTCAAGATCGTTGTTGATCCAGATACAGCGGAGAGTGGCTGGTTGAATAATAAATTGAAGGAACGGCTCAGGTAAAAGTTGGTCATAATGTTGAGGCGGCCTTTCAACAAACCGAGATCAAGACCGGCGTTGTATTGCGAAGTTGTTTCCCAGCTCAATTTTGGATCGAGTAGATTGCCTGCCGTATAAGAGGTCTCGACTTTATCCCCAAGGATCACACCCGCTGGTGAGTTGATCACGGATATCGCATTGTAATCACCAATATTATTATTTCCACTACGTCCCCAGCTCGCTCTTAGTTTGACTGTCGATTGTTGCCCTAACCAATCCGCATAAAACTCTTCCTTGGAGAGGGTCCACCCGGCTGAAACCGATGGGAAAGTTCCCCATTTACTGTTCGGTCCAAAGCGCGACGAACCGTCTGTACGAATGGACGCCGAAAGGAAATATTTCGAATCAAAGCTGTAATTTACGCGGCTGAAATAAGACTGGAGCGTTGTCGTACGTTTGAACGTATCGTCTTTTAGCAATTGGAAATTAGAAGGATCGGCTCCTTTATCTGTAATTTCCCCAATTGCATTATTATTAAAACCGTTGGCTCTCACACCTTGATAATCGTAATCTGTTCGTTGAGCCGAATAGCCCAATAACGCAGATACCTGATGTTTACCACCAAAGGTCTTGTTATAGTTTAACGTTGTTTCCAGCAATTTGTCCAATTCATTTTTTGTCTTGGCATCTGCATAGGCAGCAGAAATTGCCTGCGGTGAAAACGGTTTGTTGTTTCCATCAGATATACTTGTCGGACGGAAATAATCATACTTCTCGTCATAAGTAGACAGTCCACCGTTTACTTTTAGATTTAGGCCATCCATAATGGAAAAATCTGCAAAGGCGTTGTATACTCCTCTCTTTCCACGACGGTTGTTTTTAATCTCAGTAACATAAGCCAGTGGATTTTCAGGGTTCTGGATACCGTAATTATTCGCCGAAAGATCAGCCATCAGGTATTTAGCATAGGTCCCATCTTCATTATAAACCGGCAGTGTCGGCAGATAGATTAAAGCCGCCATAGACGGGCTTCTGTCGTAACGGCCTGTCGTCACCTCGTTATTGTCGTTATATGTAAACGAAACATTTGCGCCGACGGTCAACCTCTTGCTTACTTTGCTATCGATATTGGCACGAAAATTAAAGACTTTTTGATCCGTCCCCAGCATGATCCCTTGTTGATTCTGATAAGATCCACTTAGGAAATAGCGATTTTTTTCGTTACCGCCATACGTAGAGAGATTATGACGTTGGAAAGGCGCATTACGGTATAAGGCATCCTGCCAATCCGTATCATATTTCGCTTTTTTTGCTGTACCGGACGCAAAGTCATAGTAGTCTTCAGGAATACTTACTGAACCGGCATTTCCGACATTGGCGATACGCGTTTTATTATCATCAAAGCGTCTACTATCGCTCCAAGCGATCCCTTTCGTAGCCAGAAGGTCTTTATAGGAATTGTTACGACCATCAATCAAGAGATCAATAAACTGTTCCGAATTTAAAACATCGATTTTCTTGGAAAGCTGACCAAAGCCCCCCAATACTTCGTAGTCCACATTACTTTTACCTTCCTTGCCACGCTTGGTTGTAATCAATACAACACCACCAGCGCCACGGGATCCATAGATCGCAGCAGAAGCGGCATCCTTTAAAACATCGATAGACTCAATATCATTGGGGTTGATATTGAGATTATTCCCTGCTGGATAACCATCAATAACGTACAATGGATCCGAACCAGCATTGATCGAGCCCATTCCGCGAACACGCATTTTGGTCCCATCATATGGAGCACCACTTGTTTGCATCACCTGTACGCCCGCTACTTTACCAACCAATGCTTGGGATAATTTTGGTGCGCTCAAATTGAGTTCCTCGGCCTTAACGCTAGCGATTGCGCCAGTGACGTCCGACTTTCTGATCCGCTGATATCCGATAGAGATGGTCACCTCTTCCAGTGTGTTTTCATCGGTCTGTAGGGAAAATATCTGCCCATTGGATTGGGTAACAGCTTGCATAAGTCTGCTATACCCAATAAAAGAAATACTCAGATTATCACCCATTTCGGCTTCGATCTGAAAATTTCCTTTTTCGTCAGACTGAACAGATTTTTTACTTTTCAAATTTTGAACGGTTGCTCCTGCGACAGCATTTCCTTGGGCATCGACGACACGGCCTTTAACGATCCCTTGTGCATACGTAAATTGTGACGTGGTTAGTGTGAGCGATTTGGCTTGAACAGCGGGTGAGCTCGCTGCAATGGCACATAACAACCAAAAGACATTGTTGGCTTTAAATTTCATAAGTAGCGCATTTGATTTATGGGTACAAGATTACAAATGCTATATGAAGGCAGAGTCAATAAAACATTAACAGTTTTTAACTAAACCGAGTTAGCAAGCCACGAAAGCTTAACAAAAAGGTAATACTAAAAAGGCGACTGTGTACTCAGCCGCCCTGCAAAATAGCTATAAATATATTGAAAAAGTGCTGTGGTAACTTTGTATCGACTAACGCGTTTTTTTGAACGTATAAATCTCCGTAAATTTCCCCCGCCGTCCAGAAGGCTGGACAAGATAATACGTCACATGTATGGTCTTAGTTGCTGGATCATAATAGTTATTTGCCGTATTGTCGATCTCGCCATACCGTCCACTACTATTGGTACCCTGTCCATAATAGTTTGTCACCCCTGTGACCTTATTCGTTGCATTGTCAAACGTGAATATCGGGCTCCAATTGCCGAAATATGAATTTGATCCCCCTGCGTTAAAGTAATAGGAATGTGGAGAACTACCGTTATTGAAGGTTGTATAATTAATTTCACTGGTATTACCTGTGAGCGTAACAAGATTTGCGGTCTGTGGATAGATCCCCGTGAATGCAGCATTAACATAGTCCTGATAGGTTCCTGTGACCTCATAAATACCATCGTACTTATTTTTTATCGACACCGCATAAACCCCCTCGGCATAATTTCCGCTGATCTTTCCTCCTGTCGCAGACTGGATCTGAACGCCAAGCGCATAGGATTTGGTAAAATCGATGGCAGTAAAACGTGGAGGATAAATTTTAATATTCAAGATAGCTTCTTTTCCCCCTTTGGGGATGATAACATCATAAGTGTCCACAGCATATAAACGAGTAGGCAATGCTTCATATTTAGATTGCCAGGCCAGGTTGTATTTTTCAACAGAGCCGTCGTTTATTTTCAAGGTTAGCTTCAGCTCTTCTGTGGCACCCTGTGCGCCTGTCAACTGAACTTTTACAGGCAGCGTCACAACGTCCAGGGCTTCAAAAACAGTCGTCACAGCACGGGCAATTGCCGTACTGCTTGTCCGTGCAGGAAGTACAAGCTGCACGATACCTGAACTTCCACCATCTTCAAAGACACCTTTTTCTTTCACGCAGCCCCAGAGCGTCATACTCAAGGCAACAGCTGCCACGCCTAATAGTGATTTTTTATTTATTTTCATTGATTTTCAAGCTTTAGTTGATGATGTTGATCAATTGATATCCCAAAAGATTGGATCCGAAAATCCATTCGTCAATTTGGGAACGTTCGCATTTAAATTTATTTCAGTCTGTGGGTAAAGATTGCGTATTGGAAGTTTATCCGCGCGGGGCGACCCCGATTGGACCGATGCAAATGTTTCCGTGGCAACTTGCGAACCATTGACAATTTTTGGATATCCTGTACGGCGAAATTCGTTCCAGGCCTCATGACCATGGAAAAAATTCAAGGCAATATATTTCTGCGTGATGATAGCCTCCAACCGTTGTGCGGTTGTGGTAGCCAATGCATAATTGACAAGATAATTTGTACTATTTTCTGTTTTATAATTCGCAGCATCGTTAGCAGGTACCTGTCCTGTTGCTAACGCGTTGGTCGCATTCTTTTCCAGATAAGTAAATGAAGCTAAAATGCCTTTTTCGAAGTTGGTTGATGCCGAGCCACTAAGCTCGTGCCCATATAGAGCCGCCTCGGCCAATAAGAAGTATGTTTCCGAAGCAAGAAATATAGGTAAACCCGCGGTTCGTCCTTTCAATACACCTAGGGCATCTGCATTTCCTATTCCAACATACCAGACATAGTCATCAGAATTGGGGTTATTAACTTCATCGCCGAGCTGACCGATGGATGTATTGGGGAAATTTCGGAACGTAAGCTTGCCCCGTTTTTCATCGGTTATTTTACGACCGTCATAGAACGTAAACAGATATTTAGAAGGCACATAATAATTGGCTGCCGTCGAAATTGAACCTGCAGTTGAGCTATGAAAAGTTGCAAATAGGGGGTTCTGTGTTGCCGTGGCCTGATATCCGGGATCTACGAGTACATCATCGATCAGAAATCCATCCGCAGAGAATTTACTAAAAGCCGATTGGACAAAGCTGTCAATAGAAGTGCCTCTTGCCCGCACCAAAAGACGCAATTTAAGGTTGTTAGCAAACTTAATCCAGTTATCTAGATTACCAGCAAACACCGGATCGGTCTTTTTCGATAAACTCCGGTAATTTAGATCACCTTTATACTGCTTAATATCCGCGATAATTGCATCGAGCTCGGTAACCAAAGCTTGGTAAACGACGGCATCATCGTCAAACTTAGGAGCCAAGTTGTTATCTCCTTGGAGCGCTTCCGTGTAAGGAACATCTCCGTAGGCATCAACAAGCAACTGATAATTGAATACTTTAAAAATGCGCGCTATATCGCCAAAGAATTTATACTCGGGACTTTTTTGTGCATAATTGATAATAAACTGATAATCGCGAAGATTGTTGAACACATTGTTCCACAATCCAACATTGGTATTGGATGTAATGTTATAGGTATAAGTATCTCCATAACCGCCAATTCCACCACCTGGAAGCTGATATCCAACCAAAAATGCGCCATACGAATGATAGCTAACGATATTGGAAGCTGTGGTCGCGATCGCCTGCGTCAACACCAGGTCAGGTGTTATGGTCGCTTCGGTTGCCGCATTGGGATTTTCATTGATATCCAATTGCGAACAAGAAGATAGTGCAATGATGATCCCAAGGGACAATATATTTTTCAAATGTAATTTTTTCATTGAGAATAAGTGTATGATAGTTCACTAGTTAAAAAGTAAGGGACAGTGTAGCCCCAAAATAGCGTGTAGGTGGAGTCTGCCCTGTCGTCGAGACCCCTATGGCATTGTTATCATTGGCACTGTAATCGGGATCGGTATACTCGTTGGATTTAGGGGTAAATAGCAAAAGATTACGTCCTTGGATGCTGACCGAAGCAGCTTTAACACCTTTTAGGCGAGAAAGGACACGCTGTGGTAAGCGGTAGGAAAGCGAGGCCTCGCGCCATTTCCAGTAATTACCCGAAATCACATAATTGCTGTACACGCCCCTATTGTATGTGCCCGAAGTCCAAAATCCAGCTCCGCCGTCTGAAACTGTAATATGATCATTGGTTACATATTGACCACTGGTAGCATCTAAATAAGAGGAGTTTGGAAAGACAAACGCCTCCCGATTATAGTAGGCACTTCGAGCCGATGACCCGCCAAAATCAAGCGTGCTACCGAGGTCTATAGCGGCAAATTTGTACCCACCACGATATTCAAAAAGGGTGCTGAAAGAGAAATCCTTCCAGCGTAAAGAAAGATCAAGGCCCAGGCGGTGACGTGGTGTGGTATTGCCAAGTATCTTACTTTCCGAAGCCACGGAAGGGTAACCTGTATTTACGTCGACGATGACACGCCCCTGCTCATCACGGGCATAATCGGAAACGATGATCTGATTCAGCTCCAGCCCCTTCTGCGCATAGATCACACTACTTCCATTAATAGAAATACGATCCAATCCGGGGTAAAGATCCTGTAAGATGTTTTTATTGTGCGTATAGTTTCCGCCAACTGTTAATTGGAAATCCCTGCTACGAATAGGCGTGATATGCAAAGCGGTTTCGACCCCCTCGTTCGTTACTTTACCCGTATTGACATAAAATTGGGAATAGCCGGAAGAAATTGCTATCCCGGCAGGAATCGCCTGTCCTGTTGTTCCTGTATGATAGTAGGTGAGATTTGCATCAATGCGGTTATCCCACAATCTAAAATCGGTACCAAACTCAACCCCTGTAGTAATCTCTGGTTTTAAATTAGATGAAACAATGCGGCTTCCCTGAGAAAAGAAAGTTCCGCTACTATATCCTGTAACTGAGGAGAAGGTAGGTACCAGCGAGTAAGGATCCACGTTGACATAGCCAGTGCGCGACAGACCACCTCTCAACTTCCAGTAATTGACAATCGAATTGTCTTTTAGTTGCTTAAAGGCATCCGTTGGAATGAAAGACAAGTCTACAGAAGGGTAGAAATAAGATCTATTTGCTTTGCTGAGGACTGATGTCCAATCGTTTCGGCCTGTAGCATGTAAGAAAAGGTAATCTTTGTATCCGACCAAGAGGTCACCCCATACCGCAAATGTACGTGCCAGTGTATTCGATTCGCTGGCACCAGCTTCCCCGATTCGGTTCGACACGTTGTAAAGCCCCGGGATCTCAAGACCTGATGCCGAAACAGCTACCGATTTATATCGTCGGCTAATAGCAGTACCGGTCAGATTAAAGTTGAAAGAGAAGTCATTGACATCTTTTTTTATCCCTATCTGAAGATCATGGTTGATACGGGCACTGTTATATTCGGTGTCCGAAACACCACCCGCTAAATTGGTACGTCCAATTGTATTGACAGAATAGCTCGAATAAGTCTGTTTGGGTGAAACAGATTTTGAATCATACCATCGGTTGGAAATTGAGGGCCTATAGGTAAACTCCAACCAAGTTGTCGGACGATACTTTAGTTCGATTTTGGCTGTCAGATAGCTGTTTTTTGTTTTCGATCGATAATTATCCGCTGTCCAATAAGGATTTAAGTACCAAGGATTGTACCAACCGTCAGGTGTCGCAAAAGGATTATTGACATAGTCTTTGTAGCTCAATAGTGGAATATTGGCTGGAGTCTGTGTTAACTGCGTATAAATGGAGCTTGTCGCTGAGGTAATATCATAAAAGTTCTCGACATAACTCGCTGAATAATCCAGGGTCAGATTGGGATAAAAAGCTCTTGTACCGTTTAAACGAAAAGAGATCCTGTTGTATTTATCGCCGGGGGTTGTTCCTCTACCGGTAAGATATTGACCGGCAATATATTGCGAAGATTTATCATTTCCGGAGGAGATCGAAAGATCGGTTTGGTTATTGCGGCCGACATTCCAAAAATCAAATCGATCATTACGTGCTGAATAAGTACCATATTGCTGTTCCCCATTTTCCAAAGGATTACCGATCGCAACGGTAGACCCGTCGAAAGCAGGACCATACTGTTGGTTTTCTTCGGGGTTGTAGATCTGTGTACCCGAAGTGGATCCCGCACCAAACTTATCCTGTAACTTCGGAAAGAAACTGATTTCTTCCAACGTAAAGGTATTACTCAAGTTGATCGCGGTACGTCCCGCCTGTCCTTTTTTCGTTGTAATGATTAACACCCCATTGGATCCTTCAGCTCCATACGCAGCAGCACCTGAAGCTCCATTCAGAACCTGTACATTTTCTACATCTGCAGGATTAATATTGTTGAGCAGATCACTGCTCACAACAGCATTATCCAACACGATTAAAGCTGTATTGTCGCCCAATAAAGATCTGTTTCCCCTAAGCACCAACCGGTAATTAGGGTTCACACCACTGCTGATCTGATTGATCTGCAATCCCGGTACCTTCCCCTGAAGCCCCCCAGCAATAGTCGGTGATTTTCCTTGGGTGAGATTTTCGCCGGTGACCTGCGTTGTTGCATAACCCTGCTCGCGGGGAGTCCTGAGAATCCCCCCTGCTGATACCACAACTTCATCCAACACAGATTCCTCTTTCAGTAACACAACATCCAACGATGATCGTCCTTTTAAATCAATGTGACGGACCTGATAGCCTATGAAGCTAAATATAAGTTTTTCGGAAGCTGCGACACGGATGCTATATTGACCATCTCTACCTGTTTGTGTGGCCTCCTTCGTATTCTCCACCCGGATAGAAACTCCAGCCAAAGGAGTACCATCCGGTGCAGATACAATTCCGCTGACTTTACGAGAAGACTGTGCCTGAACATGGATGGCAAAGAGGATCCCCAACAAAAAATAGATTAATTTTTGTTTCATTGTAATTTTCGATTAATAAAAGTGTAGCATGTCACACAGGGACAAGGCAATGCCCTAGGGGCATTTGCTCGGCATCCCTTTTTGCGACAAAAAAGTGTAACAACATGAGGTAAACCCCATATCGTCAATGAATAAAATAGAGGGAGTAGTTTAGACCTACATATATGGAATAGGCATGCACATTCGTGCTTGGGAAATATAGGCTGAATCAACAACATTCACTGTCGTTGTAGCAATGGATTTTTTACGGGATAAAATCGATAACTGTCTTTTCATAAATTCTGTATGTTTACTGTTTAATCAATGATATATTTAGAAAGTTGGAGTTCCAAATCTTCACCACGAAGGTTTTTGGCAATTATTTTTCCATTGGGATCGATCAGAAAATTTTGAGGAATCGATCGGATATTATAAAGCTTAGCGACCTGGTTATCCCAAAAATTAAGATCCGAAACCTGATCCCACTCTAATTTATCATCTGCAATAGCTTTTAGCCAATTGTTCTTTTTGCCAGGTTGATCTAAAGATACGCCGAGCACGGTAAATTTTTTGTTTTTTAGGGCATGATAAGCTTTTAAGACATTTGGATTTTCATGACGGCAGGGACCACACCAACTTGCCCAGAAATCCAACAACACATATTTACCTCGATAATCAGCAAGGGAAATATTTTTACCTTCTGGGTTAGCTTGCGTAAAAGCCGGAGCAATCTGTCCGATCGACGTCGCTTTGGTTTGATCAATCTGTAGTGCAAAAGCTTTTCCTTTTTCCGAATGACGTATTTCTGGACTGAGCTGTTTGAAATATCGATCCAGGTCCTCAGCTTCGGGAGCATAGCCAACGACCTCTGCAATACGGTCTAGGCTGACGAAAGAATTGGGATTCTCTGAAATAAAGGTTTCCAGGATTTTTTTATTCTCAAGCTGATAGTTTTCGCTGAGCTGTTCAATTTCCTTTTTGAATTCAGGGGAGTTTCGTTGCTCTTGGCTTGCCGAAAAATATTTTGTATTCAGCGCATCTCGCAAAGGGGCAATTTTTTCAAGCCGCGTCTTTAATTGGCTAAGCTCCGTATTTGTCTTTCCTCCTTGAACCGATGGATTTTTCAATGAATCGGTAGACTGAACCTTGATCGCTGTGTTTTCAAGATAGAATGTCAGACTTTTTGAACGTTGCGCTAAGGCCAGTGTTTTACCTACCGTTAGGCTAGCTATTGTCGGATCGGCAATCGTATAATTGAATTGAAATGTTCCATTTGAACCGATGTTAACCGAATCGACGCTGCGTTGAGTACCATTCCGATAGCTTAGAAAAGCTTTGTCCTGCGTGGCATAGCCAGTCACTCGACCGCTTAGCAGGGCAGTTTTATGCTGCGCCATAATCGCTGTAGAGAAAGTGAGCGATGCAATCAATGTAAATACTTTAGTCATATGTTTATTTTTAAAAAAAACTACCAAATAAGTAGACTATTCAAAAATAAGTGGTTTGACTATTCATTTCCAACAGTTAGGTAGAAAATATTCCTATATTAAATGGTGCTATGAACATTTAATACGCCTTAGTGGGAAAGATTTTTCGAGGAGGCAACAGTAGTTTTGAAATAAATAAAAATAAAGACTACTATATAAGTAGATTATATTTTCAAATTACTTATCTTTGGCTATACCAAACCCTGTGTTCACATTAATTTGAATTCTACTAACCATGAGCAATGTTACATCACAAGAAATTATCAAAGCCGTTAAAGAGCGTAGGAAATATCTCAAGATATCACAACGGGCAATGGCTGAACAGCTATATATTTCCTTAAAAGCCTATCAGAACCTTGAGATTGGAACGACGAAGATAGACATTGAACGTCTACAGCAAATTGCGGATATATTACAAACGGATATGAATAGTTTGATCAATCCTCCGACAGCTCAGATAAAGGGAGAAAAATCACCCTTAACAAATGAAAAGCAGCTTTTACGGGACAAAGAAAGTTATATTTCTTATTTGGAGGAGAGTTTACAGTTTTACAGAAATCTTATTAAGGAGAATAATCTGATGTAGCCAAAGAGCTTCAAATTAGAAAAGGTATGCTTGACATTCTTTATGAAATTCATAGACCACCTAGCGCTTTCGTATGGTGACGCTATAAATCCGGAAGATCATTAAAGCCAGGGTTGCAGAAAAAAGAATATTGCCGATCAATTTTAGAGGTTCAAATTCATGGTATCCGACCTGCTCATTAAGATCTGGGCTATAACCACTTCCTTCCCTATAAAATATCCAGGGAAATCCTATTGTCAAGTTGCCGTCAACATCAAGTTGATTATGATAGAAACAAGCTGTCAAAATAGCAAAAACACCAATAGTCCCAACAAGAATTTTGCATAATACTGGTACTATTGATGTTTTACGTTGTTCAGGTTTTGCATGCATGATTAAATATAGCAATTCATTTTGATTGCATGTTATAATCACTATCGTTTCCCTATTAATGGCTAGTTATGTTTACACATTTTGATCGTCGTATTTTACAAGGTTGATTAAACTTAACATAGCATTATGCTGTATGTGTTGTTTTATCTCTCACCATCATTAATTCAATTTCTCATATCCGGTCTTTCGATCAACCGGATAAAAAGAATACCTTCCTTCCACATTTCTGACGACCAACCTGTTTTGCTGAATGAGTCCATACAGTACATTTTTCAAATGCCTTGGATAAATCTGGAGATGAACCTGTCCCGTTTCCTTAACTTTCCGAAACAGTTGCCAAGGAGCTGCACCATGCCCAAAGAATTCCAGATCCAATAGCCCTTCAATCTTTTGGCGCACATGTAACATCGCATCCGATTCAAGCTGGATATCTTTTTCAGCTTTCCATTCCTCAAATTGCAATGCAATTGAAGACTTTTTTTGCGAGACAAACTGCCAGGGAATTTCAATAGAATAATGCCACCTGACCTCGTCCTCTTCAATATGAAGACGGACGAGACGTTCTTCGGTAGCTTCATATCTTTCGCGATGGAATTCCATCGGTTCAATGCATGAGCTCATGTATATTCGATCCAGCAAGATCGATTCTTGGGTCAAAAAACCTCGTACTTGATACATTTTTTCAAAGTCTAAATATGCATGATCAGGTCTACCAAGCAAGAACGACAGTTCTTCAGGCCTCCAGCCCTTTTCTATCCTCCGTTTTAGATAGGTGTACCATAGTTGAAAGTCGTGCGAATACATCATTCCCCCATAGGATGCTTTTTGTGGAGATACTTTTTTGATCATTATAGTGTACAATTGGTTATTCAAATAATTTAAGCAGCTCATCTTTACTGATCGATTTCATTAGATTGGCCTCATCTAAAATCAGTCCTTCGGATATTCGTTTTTTACTTTCTTGAAGTGCTAAGATGTGCTCCTCAACGGAATCCCGACAAACAATCTTATAAGCCATCACATGCTTTTCTTGCCCTATTCGATAACAACGATCTATCGCCTGTGCTTCGGCAGCAGGATTCCACCAGGGGTCTAAAATATAGACGTAGTCGGCAGACGTTAGATTTAATCCTGTTCCTCCCGCTTTAAGGCTGATGAGAAACACACGACATTCGTCCTCGTTCTGAAATCTTTCGACCGCATTTTGCCGCTGATCTTGATTCATCTTACCATCAAGGTAGGCATAAGCTATTCCCTTATTTTCGATTCGTTGAGCCACCAGCTTAAGCATGGAAGTATACGCCGAAAAGAGAAGAATCTTATGATTTGGAGCTACTTCATCCATGATCTCATCAATAAAATCCAATTTAATAGATTCATGACCGAAGCCGCCATCTTTCATCAGAATGGGCGAGTTGCAAAGCTGCCGTAGTTTTTGCAGCGCCTCGATCGCTAAAAATTTGGATTTCGTGGAATCAGCGCTATTCAGATTATTTTCAATCTCCCCCTTGAATATTTTTCTGACCTTATCGTATATTTTCCTTTGCTCCGGAAGCATATCCATATACAGAATTGTTTCGGTCTTTTCAGGAAGGTCCAAAGCAACCTGTTTTTTTGTACGCCGAAGAATAAAAGGTTGAATCATCTTTTGGAGGCCAAGGGTAGTTGCTTGCGCTGTATTTTCATCTTTGATCCCCTTATAGGTGTTATTAAAATTGCCATAAGTTCCAAAAAAACCCGGATTGACCATACTCATTTGTGCATAGATATCCTCCACGCCATTTTCAATCGGTGTTCCTGTCATCGCTATGCGATAGCAGGATTTTAGCTCAGTGAGCGATTTAAATCTTTTTGAATTACGATTTTTCACCGCCTGCGACTCATCTAAAATCATGTAACTAAAGGACTGGGATTTAAGAAAATCAAGCTCCATCATAACTGTTCCATAGGTCGTAATCAAGATGGATTCGTTCTCTATTTCTGTGATTTCCCTCCTTTTTTGTCCATGATAAATAGCAGTCCGACGATTTGGGGAAAATTTCTTAAATTCTGACAGCCAATTGAATAGTAAGGAATTGGGTACAATAATAATTGAGGGGGCCGCCTTTGGATTATTTTGATAGAAATATTCCAAAAGCGTTATTGCCTGTAAGGTTTTCCCTAATCCCATATCATCAGCCAAGATACCGCCCCATTGAAAATCACTTAAGAATACCATCCAGCTAAATCCTGCCTGTTGGTAAGGGCGCAACTCTGCCTGGATCTCTTTCGGAACATCCAACAGGGCTATTTCATCCGTATTCAACAGTTTCTTTCGACGTTCAGCTAGGCTATTTTGAATAATACGGGGATCAATTCGATCCAGCCGTGTTTGGAAAGACAACAATTGGGCTGAAGTGAGTTTAAGACAGTCAGTTTCAACCACCGCATAATTAAACAGCACGTCAAATAATGCTTTATCTGAGGCTTTGATATATCCGAAAGATTGATCCGCCAATTGAATACTACTGTAGTCGTTTACGATCTTTTCTTCAAACTCTCCCGGTAAATAGGTCGTTGTTCCAAATTTGAAAATCATGTAAATGGAAAATACATTATTGTCCTGACGAATATCCAATACTTCCCATTTCAGTTGGTGTGGCAGCAAATAAGCTCCCTTTGAAATATTGTTCAGTATAGTTTTGTACCCCTTGCTCTTACATTTTTTTATAAATTCATACAGTCTATTTCTGTTGCTATACCCCTGCCATTCCAAGCGCTTAACCATCCTATTGCTGCAACTTTTCAAATTTGGAAACTGTGCTTCAATAAAGGTATTAAACTCATTCTCGCCAACAAGATCTCGCTCAGTATATAGGCAGGTTCCATTTTCCGATTTTAAAATCAAGTTTCCTCCATATGGAATTACATATTCTTCCTTTTCACTCAGCATAGCTTTCAATTCGAAATTTAAATGATCATCGTCGTCTTTCTCCACCACAACCTTAAATTGCGGCACATGATGAGCGGTATTAGAAATAAAAACTGTATCCTTGTTTAAAGGTTCAAGGTCTATATGAAGGGATGTTGACAATGGAATCAACATACGCGTAAAGAAGTCTTCATAGTCCCTCATTAACACCGTTATTTTAGTAGAAATACTGTGAAAGAAACGTAATAGAAACTCCTTTTGTAGATTATCAACAAAAAGACACTCATCTTCATTTAGATTGATAAAGAAGAAATTGGACCGACATTCGGATGTATAGTCTTTCAACTCCTCTCCTTTGTAGATAAGAATTAACGATAGAAGCAGGTGATCGCTGTATTCTTTCAAATGAAATTTCAGGCTAAGATCATCGCCCGCCAAAATCACATTCCGATAAGTTGTACGATATTTGGATGGATATTTGAAGTTTTCAATTGTCGTTTTAAAATTATTCCTATCGACAAAGGCAACACGTAATCTTTCCGATTTTCCTTCCAAAAGTTTACGCCAAGCACTGATGATAAAATCCTTCTCCACATGATCAAAGTCATTTCGCAGGTCATCTTTCTCCCTATCCCCTAATTGTCTTTGAGGACTTTTGGAAAAGGCTAAAATCTTATGACATAAATCGATTTTCAAAACATCGCTATCAGCAAAATTCACCAACTCATTACCAAATTCGCCTAAATAATTTATCTTACTGTCTTTTTCAAAAGGTATTAAAAAAGGTAGTCCGTCCACCTGACGCTCTCTAGGAACGACATACATAAGGTCCGGACAAGGCGCCCCAGGCTGTCCCAACCATCGGCTTTCAGATGCTGCAGCTAGCAATTCCGATTCAAGCTCCCGGTGGTCGAAATAATTATATACCTGACCAAATTGATTATGGTTTTCAATACAAACCTTATCATTGCGGTAATAAAGCCTAGAAATACCCAATTGAAAGAACTTATGCTGACTTTCGGGTAGGATGGCAATATCTTCTGCATATAAATCATGTAAGAATTTATTACTGAGTAAAAACTTACGATAAAGTCCAATAATTACATAATCACACAGACTATCATGACGCTTTTTACAATCACACTTAACCTTCAATCCGATTTCTTTGATCTCGAGATCAATTTTGAGATATTTGCCTTTATATTTTCCGTCTCTTCTTAGAGAAAATGGCCATTTAAACTTGTTGACTTTGATTATCCTAACGCTGTAACTGTAAAGGTGGAAATCTTTCAATGGTATTTCTCCTTTATAGAGCTTAAGAAAGTAGTCTGATGAAATATAAAGATCCTCCCGGTTTTCCCAGGGAATAATAAAGCTATTCTTCTCTTTATCAGGTACAATCGGAGCAACATCTGTTGGTAGCCCCAGATTTTCAACACTGTTTCCCATAAATTCTTCTTTATTACTTATTGAAATTAACCTCCGATTTCAGCTCCATATACCGTATACTCTGATCACAGAGATCGACAAAGAAATCTGTAATTTCTCTCGCTTTTGAACTAAAGTAGTCCATATCAAGCTGAGCTAATTGTGAAGGAAGCTCATAAACCCGCCCTTTCATCTGTTTTAATAACTCTGCATTCAATATTTCTTCTACATCACCTCTGGCGGTAAAAAACTCCTTAACCTTTTTATCACAGATACAGGTCCAGTCCACCAGATCGGCTATCGTCACATTCATTGGGGCATAACCGATCCGTAGGTAGAGATAACTGTATAGTCCAATTGAAGTCAATTGATTTAAAAATAATACAGCCAATTGTGGACTAGCAAGTCCTTCAAAAGCAAATACACCTAGCAGATCCTGCATAAGTTTTGAATTGCGTGTCCATGAAATGGATGTCTTAAACAATGTATCATGCCAATTGATCGGAGAAACGGAATATGTTGGCTTATAACTCGGACGACGGTAAACAACAACAGATTCATTCCAGATGGTATGGGAGAAACGGCTGCCCAGATCCAGTTTTGTTGCCAGGAAATCTGTACTCATAAAAGCTACAATTGCAGTAACTCCACCATAAACGATTTTTCGAAAATGGCAGTGACCTATTTTCTTTTTTATTACTGCAAGGTAGATTTCTGCCTTTTCATTTTCCTGCGGTGGAAAATGAAAAAGCCCTTTCCCATGCGCATCGCTAACGTAATAATTGAGCAGCATCATTTGTTCGGGATTATTCTCCTGACGAATCTGAGCCAGCACATGAAGTATATCTGTCTCATACCGCTCCGGCCAAGGAAATGCATGAAACTGCGAGGCCGTAGCATTCGATAATGTAGTGTCCTTCGCCGCCAGATTACCTACTGCAACTTCGACGTTTTTATTTACGACTTTTTGTTCCTCTTTTTGTTGCTCTTTTGCCAACAATTTTTCATAGCCCATTTTAAGGCCTTCCATAAAACTCAAGTACAGTTGTTCAATCGTATGAAGAACAAACTTGCAATGCTCATAAAGCCAGGAGGCATCAAAGGCGGAGATTTCGAGATCCTTGTTTTGTTTCACCGCATCAAAGGCGCTGTCCAATAATCTAAAACGTTTCTTTTCTTCCTCATCCTTTCCGACAAGGGACTCCCTTAACATGGAAAAATGTTCATTGAGGCTTTTAATTCTGTTATTAACATGATGTACATTATTGGCTTTTCCGTCAATCATTAGCTGTAAAAAACGCAAGTGGTTTTCCATACTTTGATGTAACATAAATACAGCCCTTTGATAGTTGCCCTGTTGACCAAATGTTTCAGCCCCCTGTAAGAAGCCTGATGAAATAGGCAGGAGCTTCTGGTAATATTCATCAGCTATTTCTAGAACACTTTTTAGTTCTTTCGCTTGAAGAGGTGGGTTCTTTTTGCTACTAGCCTGATGAACGATATTTTCAGGTAGTGAGGCGTAGGAATAATACAGACTACCCACTTTGACTTTACTGAGCATTTCAGCAATTGGCACCAGCTCAAAGGAAATATTCTTCTGGTCCATTAAACATAATTCCACAATGGGTTTTAATACCTTCGGTGAAAGCCCGCTCACATGCTTGAGCGCAAGAAGCAAATGATAATGCTCCTGCCCGAGAAACTGATATTTAAAAAGATAGGCACGATCGAGATCCATACGCTGAGAAAGCCGATCGATAATTAATTGGCTATTAATTTCCATACTAAATGATTTAAGATTAAAAATTTGGCACAATAAATTACCCCAACAGATCAAACTGTTACAGATCATTATTGCAAATAATCAATACTTTATTGTAAAAAAACAGTATTACAACCAAGGAGACTAAAGAGGGGTTAACACATTACTACATATAGACGTTCGCCCCTTGGCTTTTCAGGAAATACCAGCATTTAAATCAACATGTATTCAAATCATTCATTTAGCGAAAAAGTGTCTCCCCGTCGCTGGCAATATAGACAGAGAAAACACTTTGTTTTCCCATGAAAAGAAAAACAAAATAGAATACATTGATATAGTTTATATATACAAATATATAAATAAACAAAACCAAATCAAAATATTATTTATCATTAAAGTTTTAAATAAAGGATACCGGCCTGTATATAGACACACGACCATTTATTTCCAGCTTTTACAAATTATAAATATATGCTGCGAATTGTAAACAACTCACGAATCAATTATATATTTCTATTATTTTTAGGCTATTCAATTTTTAAGCTATCAGAAAATACGCTATTTCTTAAATTGCATTAATTTTAACAACCATATACATGACCAATACCAAATTATTCCTCATCTTTTGTCTTGTTTTCTTTGTTCGACCAATATATGGTCAAACCACCTGCAACTGCTCACAGGCACTTAAGCAATTAATTATAAAAATAGAGAGCGAGTACCCTGGTTTTCCAGAAAAAACCAAGCAGAATAAGGACCTGTATCAAGCTAAAAAAAATATATTGACGAAGAAAAGCTTGCTGGTTTCAAATGGGACCTGTATGCAACTTTTGCAGGAATATCTTGACTTCTTCCACGATGAACACATTGTCTTAGATGATCTTTCCAAAAAGAAAAATGCTCCACAGACAAGTACCGAAAACCCAAAGGTAGAACCAGAAGAGGAAATAAGTTCAAAATCGATCAGTCCCGATATATTTTATATTAAAATCTCAAGCTTCGGGTATGAAAACATAGCCCCTTTCAAAGAGCTGATCGAAAAAAACAAAGAAAAGATAGAAAGCAGTAAAGGACTTATTATAGATGTACGAAACAACGGTGGTGGAACGGACGATGTATACCAGCCCCTATTGCCTTACATCTTAACTAATCCCATCCGGATTATGAGTGTTGAGTTTTTTGCGACACAAACCTTAGTCAATGGTTTGCGTGATTATGCCATCAAGAATATCAAGCAGGATTCTCTGAATGAAGTAAAAAGAATTGACGAAGATCTGCGGGAATACAGGGAGAATATCGGAAAATTTGTCCTGTATGGTGACAAGAAGGTGATCATAGATACGATTGTCCTTAATAAAAAGAGTCCGCAACAGGTCATTATCCTAGCCAATAGAAATGTAGCCAGTTCAGCGGAGAATTTTTTATTCAGTTCCCGCCAGAGCAAAAAAGTAAAAATCATGGGAACCCCGAGTATGGGCGCCCTTGACTATGGCTCTATACGTGAGTTCAAATTTGGTTGCGACAACTACCAGCTCCTTTTGCCGACCTACCGATCTACCCGTTTACCGCAATATCCGATTGACAATATAGGTATACAGCCCGATATCTATATGGATGAATCCATTTCAGACTGGATAGATTTTGCCGTACGTTATATCCAAGAGTAGGCTAAGAACCAAAACGACTAAATTGTATGTTCATGATGCGAATATTGCCTTTTTTCTAAAGCCAAAAGGATTTCGATAATCACTGAAATCGGCTATTTTTCTAAAGCTTGTTTTCCACTACTTTAGCTTCGAAACCAACGCGTTTCTGAGTGTGTACGATTCGCCTTCGGGCTCGATCAACGCGAGCAATTGCAATAACATGCGAGTTGCAAACAAACAGGTTCAATTTATAGAAAAAAAAGGATGATCAAATCATTATTGCTAAGTATAACAGCTATGCTATGTATCACAGCATGTGCACAGGAATCCGCCATAATCACAAAAAATGACCGGGTTAAATGGATTCCCTATCAAACCAAAAACAAGCAGTTTGTCTATGTCGACAGTGCATTCCATAAGAAGCTATCCCAAGAGTTCCATTGGGCTCAGCCTTTCACGTCCACAGGATTTGCACTGGTAGCCAATGAAAAGGATCAAACGGGGATCATTAACAGCAAAGGTGAATTTATAGAACATTATTCCGACGCAGATTTACAGCTCTTAGACCTCGAACAGGTGACTCTCGTAATGAAACGCCAGGAATATGAAAAGAAATTGCCCTTCTGGAAATGGGACTGGAATATCCTAAGCAGTTATATCAAGAAAACAGCTACTTATGTTAAGCTCGAAATACGGGTATTGGAAAGTAATCAGGTCCTGTTGAAAAAAGATATTCCTTACGATGAGAACGAGTATAACCTTGCAACTTACCCCTTAGACGACAAGCACCTGATCCTCAATGGGAACCTGTATCTGCTAAAAGATCAAAAACTTAAGAAAATAGAAGAACACATTGAAATGCCCTTGGAAAACGGACGTTATATTCCAGCATCAACAAACAGTTTTGCTATCCTTGATATCCAAAGCAAAAAACCGGTTTTATCCGCTTTGACAGGCATTGACAAAATAGACCTTCTTTGGAAAAATGAGGCCATACAGCTCGATTCCATCAATCAGGAGCGCTACAGCCCAACAATCCCCAAACTACTAAAGGACAATAATACAGGGAGTATATATGCCTTTCCACAATACGACAAAGCTTTTCCAAAACAAATTAGACAAGCCAATGCTTCACAGATTGCCTTTCTAAAAGAAATATCCTTAGTTTATTCGGTGACCAATTCGCCCTACTTTATTCTAGGCAGGTTTAACTACGATCATGCCATCTGGGCTTATGATTGGTTATATATAGATAAAGATGGCAACTTATTGGACACCATCAAAGCCCCGAATTTCTATATCCTGGATCAAGTGGGTAATTTGGTCTGGCCAGACAAACACATGTTACTCACCTCGAATGCCATGGAAAAGAATTGGAAGACCGGAAAAATAAAATACATCGATTCATCAGAAGATCTTTATTTAATTGATGTAAAACGAGGTGATCTAGAACCTACAAAAGGCCTATGGAATTCAAGTGCAAAGACTTGGGATATAAATCCCGATTTCGAACATATTGAAACCTTAGATGGTAAACGACAAATCTTCGCATTACAGGAGCATAAAGATGGTCGCTATACTTTATACAACAATAAGACAAAACAACGAATCGGCAACAAAAGCTACATGACCATCAATCCCAACGGTTGGGTACAGCATAAAAATGAACACAATCAGAATGAGAGCTATTTTATAGACATCGCTACGGGCAAGGAATATAAAGAATAAAAATATACCGCTCAATTTCAGCAGAAATTCCCAAGATTAATTTATAACAGACAAAGTATACTCTTTAAGATTTATTAACTTTAAAGGAATACTGAGTTATTAGCTTTGTCCAATTAAAACTGATCTTGTGAGCGAATTATTGATAGCATCATTAAAGCAAGGTGACCACTTTGCCATGGAACAGATTTTTAATCTGTATTGGGAAGCCATATTTGATGCAGCTTTTAAGAAAATAGGTGACGAAAATGTGGCTCAGGACATTACCCAGGAAATCTTCATTTCGCTGTGGGAAAACCGTGAACAGGTCATCATATCTGGTGGCCTTGCAGCCTATCTACATGGGGCTGTAAAATTTAAAGTAATCAACCATTTTCGGAATACGACAGTTAAAGATGGACACAAAGCCGAACTAGCGACTTTAATGAACCAACAATATGCAGATTCAGCGGACGACCTGCTGATCCTAAAAGATGCGCAGCAAAAAGTTGAAGAAGCTTTAATGCAGCTTCCCGAACGTATGCGACTGGTCGTCACAATGAGCCGCAAGCAAGAAAAATCAATCAAGGAAATTGCGAGCGAGCTGAATGTATCGGTACAAACCGTCAAGAATCAAATTACCTCGGCCATGAAACTGCTCAAAAAAAGCCTCTCTTAGGCAGTTCCTACATTTTTTTGAGTGTTAACAATAAATTAATATACTCCTAATATTTTCGACTAGTACCAATTCCCATTTGAAGTGACATGTATTCAAATGATGGAAGAAAAAGCAAAGCAGCTACTGCAAAAATATTTAAATGAAGAGGCCAGCGCCGCCGAGATTAAACAAGTCGAAGATTGGTACGCCCAACTGGATAACGCATCAAAAAAAATTCCGCAGGAACGCAAAGCTGCGCTGCGCGAACAATTATTGGCCAATATCCAGTCCGGTATTTCAGAAAAGGAAAGTAAACGACCTTCCCTGCTGTATTCACCTGTATTCAAAATAGCGGCCGCTATTTTAATGATTGCTTCCATAGTACTTCTTTATTGGAAAGTAAATAATCAACCTATCGCACCATCTGCGCAGATCGTCACAACAACCCTTGCAGGTGAACATAAAAAGATTGTATTGGCAGATGGTTCGGAAATTATCATGGAACCATCTTCAAAAATCAGCTATCCAAGTAAATTCAGGGGAAATATCCGCGAAATAGCACTTACTGAAGGGGAAGCTTTCTTTGATATTGCCCACGACGAGCAACACCCATTTCAGGTACAGCTTGCATCCAAGCTAGCGGTTAAAGTATTGGGTACCTCCTTTCGGATAAAAGCCTATCAGGCTTCCGGCCAAGTCGAAGTCACCGTTGCTACCGGTAAGGTTGCGGTACAGCAACAAGATAAAATCTTGGGTATATTAACCAAAAACCAGAGTCTACGTTACAGCAAGGAGACCGCACAATCTTCGCGTAGCGTAGTAGAAAAAAATACAGCTGTCGCCATAGCATTTGATGGAACAAACCTCCAAGAGGTCGCAAAAAAACTGGAATATATCTACAACATTGAAATTATCTTAAAGGATACATCGCTTAGGTCTCTAAAAACAACAGCCACATTCAATAGCACACAAAATCCAGCAGAAATACTGGATATTATCTGCAGCCTACATCACCTTAAGTACAGTACGATTGAAAAGGATAAAGTATTTAAAATCCACAAATAATGTCTAAAAATTTACCTAAAACATCTTAGTCACCATGCGTAATTCATTACCTAATTATTACAAAAAAATGAAAACACCTGCATTCAAGAGGGAATTCTCTTTTTACCGGATCATGAAGTATCCCTGCATCGCATTTTCGATTACTTCAGTATTCTGCAGTTCATTGATGGCCTCCCCAAGCATGGCCCAACGTTTGGACAAAAGCAGTGTAAACATCAAAATAAGCAAGGGCGAAAAACTCGATGTGATTCTCCACAAAATCGAGAGTCTTTCGGGCCTTCATTTTGTTTACAATCCCGATCTATTGCAAGAACGGAACACAGTCTTAAGCGGCAGTTTTAAAACTGAACCCGTTCGCTCTCTCTTGAATAAGCTTGGAATCAATGCAGTGGAAAAAGAGGACTATGTGATCCTGAACACGCAAGCAAACATCAAGGCAGACCGAATCGTTACCGGTTTTGTAAGAGATACAACAGGGGCTGCAATTGCGGGTGTTTCTGTAAAAGTATTGGGTACGCAGGTTGGGACCACAACAGATATAAAAGGTGCATTCCGTATCGAAGCAGGACCGCAAGCCGTACTTTCCTTTTCGATGGTCGGATTCCATTCTAAAGATGTTTCTGTTGGTGAAAATGAAGTTATAAATGTAACGCTAAGCGAAGAGCGTTCGACCTTATCAGAAGTTGTTGTTGTGGGATATGGCACCCAGAAAAAAGAAACACTAACAGGTGCTGTCAGCTTGGTATCACTTGACAAATTATCGTCTAGATCTGTCAACAGTGTTGGCGAAGTATTGGCCGGTAAATCACCAGGTGTTATTGTTACGAATGAAGGTGGTGACCCAACTTCAACGCCACGTATCAATATCAGAGGCGCCGGTGGTATCAATGGCGAAAATGTACTCTACGTTATTGACGGTTCAATTTTCCTAGGCACCCCACAGCTCAATCCAAACGATATCGAATCCATTTCGGTCCTTAAAGATGCATCGGCAGCGATCTATGGAGCGAGAGCTTCTGGTGGTGTGGTATTGATCACCACTAAAAAAGGAAAAAAAGGACAGATGCAAATTAGCGTTGATGCCAAGTTAGGTCAACAAAGTACATGGCGAAAATTACAGCCTTTAAATGCCGAACAACGTGCACAAGTAGCTGCAACAGCCGCTCAAAATGGTGGAACAACTATCCTACCTGCTTTTGATCCGACCAAATACCCAGAAGGTTTAGTCACCAAAACAAACTGGATGGATGAAGTTTTTAGAAACGCGACGCTACAGGATTACAATGCTGCAATTAATGGTGGTAGCGAAAAGTCTAACTTTTACCTGAGTTTTAATTACCGCAACGCCGAAGGTATTGTATTGAATACCAAAACCAAGCGCTATAATTTCCGTATAAATTCAGAACATCAACTTACCCCTTGGTTGAAAGTTGGTGAAAACTTATCCTATAGCAGTACCAATGGAAATGGTGCCAATACCAGCAGTGACTATACAGGAGCCCTACTTTCTGCCATTTATTATCCAACTAATGGAACCCCTTACAATGCAGATGGAAGCTTTGCTGGTCTACCGGGTCCATTCCCTGGCGATTACGGTGATATCATTAATCCTGTTGCCGAACTGATGCGCATCGACATCAACAATCCGGTCAATGTCCTTGTTGTCAATCCTTATGCTAGCATCCAATTGGCAAAAGGCTTAACATTCAGATCTAATTTAAGTATTACTAAATCGAATGCTCGATTTAAAAGCTTTACACCAAGACGTCCTGAAATAGGTAAACCGGTTTTGAGCAATAGTCTAGTTGAACGAGCTGATGATGCAAATGATATCCTTGCAGAACAAGTTTTAAATTACAAAACTTCTTTCGACAAGCATCAACTTGACCTAACTGGTGGTTATACCTTTCAAAAAACAAAGAACACCTATCTATATACTTCCGGAGCAGGTTTTGACGATGAGTCCAAACAATACCGTTATTTAACAAATGCGAATACCATTCAACCTTCGGAAAGTGGCTATGCTTCAACAGCAATATCATCGCTATTCTTAAGAGCAAACTACAGTTATAACGACAAGTATTTACTATCGTTAATTGGTAGACGAGATGGTTCATCCATGTTGACAAAAGAAAATAGATTTAAAAACTACGCTTCTGCTTCTGCAGGATGGGTAATCAGTAAAGAAGAGTTTTTAAAATCAGCAACCTGGTTAGATCAATTAAAATTACGCGGGAGCTATGGTATTTTAGGTAATCTCGGTAGTTTGTCAGCTGCAGCTGTTAACCCGCTACTAGCATCGACACAAAGTTATTTCGGCCAAACACCGACCTTACAAAAAGGATACGTACAAACGATTTTGGCCAACAAGAACCTCACTTGGGCAGAAAGTAAACAGACCAATATAGGTGTAGATTTGGGAATTTTCAACCATTTTAACTTAGTCGCCGATTACTTTATTAAAGAAACAAATAAAATGATCCTGACCAGATCACTACCAGGTACAGCAGGTTTAAATAGTCAAACGATCAACGCGGGTTTAGTCAAAGACAGAGGAATTGAGCTGGGATTAACGTACAACAGTTCAAAAAATTCCGACTTTACTTATTCCATCAACGCAACCTTAACCAAATTAAATAACAAGGTTGAAGAATTAGCACCGGGCTTGAACACCATTGCTGTGGGTACTAATTTCAGAAATGAGTTAGCTCCACTCTCTATTACTGTTGGTCAACCGCTCTACAGCTACTATGTACTAAAAACAGATGGTATCTTTCAGAGCCAGGCCGAAGCTGATAATTACAAAAATGCCAATGGACAAAAAATTCAACCGAATGCAAAAGCGGGAGATTTCAAATTTGTAGATATCGATGGCAATGGTTCAATCGGACCTGAAGACCGTTATTTTGCGGGCAGTGCATATCCAAATTTCTCCTATGGTTTGAGCTTTAATGCGAATTATAAGGATTTTGATTTCAATATTTTTGCTCAGGGCGTTCAAGGCAACAAGCTTTTCAACGCTATCAAAAGAACAACGTATAGTGCGAGTGGACCTTCTTACAATAAGTTAACGGGCATTTTGGACGCCTGGTCTCCAGAAAATCCAAACGGTAAAGTGCCGATCATCTCCACTTCAGATGCAAATGGCAATTTCAATGCGTCCGATTTTTACATCGAAAATGGTTCCTACCTCCGCATTCGTAACGTTACATTAGGCTATACCTTACCAAAATCAATTGCAAACAAATTTAAGATGGGCAACGTACGCGTTTATGCAACGGCCAACAACCTATTTACCATTACGAAATATACAGGTTTTGACCCAGAAATTGGAATGGATAACAATGGTCTTGACGTGGGGCGTTACCCACAAGCCAGAAGCTTTATTGTTGGTTTAAATGTCAATTTTTAATCTAAAAAAAGTCGATGATTTATACTCATCAGCCATTAAAAAAATAAAACGATGAAAACGAATATAAAATACCTTGCAATAGCAGCAGTAGCACTTTTTGCATCGTGCAATAAACAGTTAGATATAACACCAGAGGGTTCTCCCTCCGCACAGAATTTCTGGAAAACGGAACAAGATGCGATCAAAGCAGAAGCCGGGATGTACGAAAAGTACAATGAAGAGGATTATTACGGTCGTGGGATGTTTTGGTTTATTAATGCCAGTGACGACATGGTGACAGGACGTAACAAGCCCGAAGCCGACAATATCAAAAACTTCAACCGCAATTACATCGGTGGTGGTTATACAGAATCCCAATGGAGCATGCGTTATGCGATTATAAAAAGGGCCAACGATATTATTATCAATGTTCCCAATATAAGCATGGATGAAGCGCGAAAAAAACAGATCATTGGCGATGCCTATTTCAATGCAGGTCTGGTTTATTTTCAATTAGCGGCAAACTATGGTAACGACAAGGCGGGTGTGCCTATTGTTACGCCTGAAACAGATGCTTCTGTTCCTGTAGCTAGAGCCAACAACGTTAACGAAAACTACGATTACATCATTTCACTACTATTAAAAGCGGCCGACAACCTTCCTTATTTTTCTGAAATGAAGGATACCGATTATGGTAAAGCGCACAAAACAGCTGCATGGGCCTATTTATCAAAAGTATATCTGTACAAAAAAGATTATACCAATGCTGCGAAGTACGCGGATATGGTGATCAGTTCGGGCAAACATGATTTATTGACCAATTTTGTGGATGTGTTTAAGGCGGCTAACAACTGGTCCAAAGAATATATTTGGTCGGTGGTCTGTACGCCAAATGGTGGTGGTACTGGCTGGGGCAGTAAACTTCCCGGTGTTATGCTTACCAATAAAGCTTGGGGAATCTACAACGGCTGGGGCTACTATCTACCGACAAAAGAACTTTACGATTCTTTTGAAACAGGTGACTTGCGTCGTGAAGCAACAATCTTGAAACCAGGGGATAAGTTCCAGTTTTTTGGCACAGAACGTACATTTACAAAAGACGGCGGTGCGACTTCGAACTACCAGTTCAAAAAGTACATGGAACCATTTTCATACGCCAACCCTATTCCAACACACGTTAATCCAAATGGCGACAACGGAACAACAGACCTCAATGTACCATTGATGCGTTATGCCGAAGTATTATTGATTAAAGCTGAGGCCGCCATTAATTTAAATGGGGCTGGAGCCGGTGATACTGAATTAAATAAAATTAGGAGGAGAGCTGGTTTAATAACAAAAAGCGGAATGACTCTTGTAGACCTAAAACGCGAGCGCCGCAATGAGCTTGCTGGTGAATGGGCAGACCGTCACCGTGATTTGGTCAGATGGGGCGATGCGCAAGCTACATATGCCAAACCTTTACACGATTTCGATGGTGCTGTAATTTGGCCGGCTAGAAATTTCAATCCGCAAGTACATGATGTTTGGGCAGTTCCACAACGCGAGATCGACAACAGTTCCGGCGTCATTAAACAGAATGCAGGATGGTAAAAAACAATAAATTAATGTGGCTGCTATTTGCCGGCCTAAGCATTCAGTCAGTTTCTGCACAACAGAAACTGACTGCCAATGCAGGTCACAGCCACAATGATTACAAACAGCAAATCCCGCTGTTGGAGGCTTACTATGCTGGAATGGGCTCTATCGAAGCGGACGTCTTCTATCGCAATGGAGAGCTTTACGTCGCCCATGAAAGCAGCGAAATCAAACCAGGGAAGACGTTAAAAAAACTTTACATCGACCCTTTAATTGCTTTCTTTAAGGAGAACGGCAATAAACCTTATGCCAAACCTGAGCAGACCTTACAGCTCGTGATCGATATCAAAGAAAATTACGAACAGGTATTGTCTAAATTGTTGGCCGATTTGAAGGGCAACGAATCTATATTCGACCAGCAGAAAAATCCTTCCGCCATTAAAATTGTCGTCAGCGGTGAGATCCCGCCGCCCGAAAAGTTCGACAATTATCCATCGATGATTTATTTTGATGGCCGGCCGGAAAAAGATTATACGCCGGCGCAGCTCAAACATATTGGGATGATCAGTCAGGATATTAAGCAGTATTCTGTCTGGAATGGTAAAGGGACACCTACTCCACCCGACCTTGAAAAGATGAAATCTGTGATAGACAAAGCGCATAAATTGGGTAAATCCTTTCGTTTTTGGGCAACCAAAGACAGCCCCAATAGTTGGAAAGAGCTTGGTCATATGGGGGTAGACTGGATCAATACAGACCATCCTACTGCGCTTAAGAATTTCTATTTAAACAACGCTAAAGTCGAATACGCAAATCCAAAGGCCTACGTTCCCTATCAGCCAACCTATAAAAATGATGGTGCAACGAGCAAGGTTAAGAACGTTATTTTACTTATTGGTGATGGAATGGGCTTGGCTCAAATACAAGCGGGTTTAAGTGCCAATTTTGGTCAATCCAATATCATCAATATGAAACATATTGGTCTTTCGCGCACCGAGGCATCCAATTCGGATTTTACCGACTCCGCTGCGGGCGGGACAGCTTTGGCGACTGGACATAAAACCAATAACCGTTACATTGGCGTGGATGCTGACGGTAAATTGTTGAGCGCTATTCCCGACACACTTGCTCAACACGGGATTAAAAGTGGTGTCATCAGTGCGGGAGATATTACAGATGCTACTCCGGCTGCATTTTACGCACATCAGATCGACCGAACAATGTCACAGGAAATTGCGGCAGATTTCAAAAATAGCCATGTGGATATCTTAGTTGGATCCCGTCGTGAAAGCTTCCTCAACAACAAGGATAACACGCTGATGAAGCAACTGACCGAAAAAGGGTATCAGCTTCAGCACAATTTAGACGACTTTGAAAAAGCGACATCGGGTAAACAGTTGGTGCTCCTAGCTGATTCTGCGACAAGAAGAATACTCGATGGACGGGGAGAAATGTTAAAAAATTCCCTCTCAAAAACGATTCAGCTTTTGTCTAAAAATAAAAATGGCTTCTTTATCATGGCCGAGGGTGCACAAATCGACTATGGAGCCCATGCCAACGATCTTCCCTATGTTGTTACCGAGCAACATGACTTTGATCGACTTGTCGGGGAAGCCCTAAAATTTGCGGACCAAGATGGTGAAACACTAGTCATTGTCACTGCAGATCACGAAACTGGTGGACTTTCCCTATTGGATGCCAATTATAAAAAGGGAACTGTTAGAGGCAATTTCAGTAGCGATGACCATACCAATATTATGGTACCTGTCTTTGCTTACGGACCAGGTGCGCAAAATTTTATTGGCATTTACAACAATACAGCCGTTTTTAAAAAGATCATCCAAGCCTATAACTTGAAATAATCACTTTAAAGTTTTCATACAACATGGAACCCCTTAGTTTAAATACGAGGGGTTTTCACTTTTTCACCGACTACATTCCATAGTTTACAACCACTCCAAAATCCAATTTAAGGATTGA
Organism: uncultured Sphingobacterium sp.; assembly: GCF_964277905.1. NCBI lineage: Bacteria > Pseudomonadati > Bacteroidota > Sphingobacteriia > Sphingobacteriales > Sphingobacteriaceae > Sphingobacterium > uncultured Sphingobacterium sp. The sequence continues at coordinate 35,717 of NZ_CAXYKD010000001.1, read as the reverse complement.
TGTTCGATTTTTTGCCTATCTTGTAAGTCAACAAAACAGAACAACCTTTATGATACCATCAATCAAGCGACTACTGATTTTGTCATTATTGCTATTCAGTATTTCGGCCAAACTATTTGCACAAACTTCTGAAAAAGCCTCTTGGTTTAAAGATGCCCGCTTTGGCATGTTCATTCATTGGGGACTATACAGTGCAGCTGAAGGCATGTGGAAGGGTGAACCTTTACGTTATATGAATAACTATGCCGAGTGGTTAAGATATCGCAACCGCGTTTCCAAAGAAGAGTACGGTACTTTGGCAAAACGTTTCGACTGGAGTAAAATAGATCCTGAGCAATGGGTTCTTCTAGCAAAAGAGGCTGGGATGAAATATATTATCATCACCGCCAAACATCATGATGGTGTCGCCCTTTGGGACACAAAAGTTGGTGATTATAGCCTCCCAAAATTGAGTGGTTCCAATCGGGATGTCATCAAAGATATCGCAGAGGCCTGTAGAAAGCACGGCATGAAATTAGGCTTTTATTATTCCCATTGGATTGACTGGGAACATCCATACGGCTGGAATCATCAACAGGAGCTGTCGGGACATGTTACCGATGCCCAATACAATCAATATTGGCAGGAGAAAGTTATCCCTCAACTTCGGGAACTGATGACCAACTATGGCGACATTGCATTGATATGGTTCGACATGTGGATCCCTTATCAAAAGTCGATCATAAAAAAAGAACAATTACTGCAAGTTGTCAAACTGATCCGTGAACTACAGCCTAATTGCTTGATTAATTCACGTCTAGGTCTTCCTACGGATGCGGAGAATGTTGATTTTGAAACATTAGGAGATAACCAATTTGGCAGCAATTACATTAACCATCCATGGGAAACCCCTGGGACGATTGCCCATTCATGGGGTTACAACGGTCAGGAGAATGAATGGAAATCAACCAGTCAAATTTTCCAATCATTGATCTCCAATGTAAGTCTCAACGGGGGCTTCACCTTAAATATCGGGCCACGTGCCAATGGAACAGTTCCCTACGAAAGTGTCAGTCGTCTGCACGAAGTCGGAAATTGGCTAAACAGCTATGGAGCGAGCATCTATGGCAGCACCGGCCTTGATCTAAAAAACAACCATTTCGATTGGGGTTACCTCACGACAAAAAAAGAAGGGCAAAAAACAGTCATATATGCGCACGTCTTTAATTGGCCCTTAGATCATACACTTCGGATTACAGGAATCAAATCGACCCCAGAACAGGTTTCACTGATGAAGGGAAGTGTATCTACGGCGCTAAAATTTGATCAAAGTCTCAGTCTAATCCATATCCAATTACCTGACGCACAACCTGATCATTATGTTTCAGAAGTTAAATTGACTTTTAACAGCCCGCTAGAATTGGACAAAAATACAATCCCGGAATCAACCTTTGGTGGCTTTTCGTTGAAATCAACCAATAGCCTCAACCAAGGACTCAAAATTGTACGCTATAACGGCAAAAATCCAACGCATGCGATCCTGACGGGTGAGACGAAGATCGATTGGGAGGTAACCATCCCTGAAGCAGGAGTCTACTCACTCGATTTCTCAGCACATAATCCCAATAAACAAAACAGCGTTTTTGAAGTCAGTACTGCCAATCAGCTGTTGAAAGGAAGTTTTGCTCCTACAAACAAAATGGTGGTCGAGCCCAATGAAAACAACTACACAGAAGAATTTGTCGAAAACCGCATCGGCAAATTTAAATTCGATAAGCCCGGAAAATATATCGTAACCTTTAAAAGTAAAGAATTACAGCCACTTTGGTTTAACTGGATTTGGCTCGAAAAAATGAAGAATTAAACATAAGTTCCTCGGTACAGAACATGTAAAATACCAGCAGGCAGATTACTATGCTCACATAACAATCTGCCTGTTAGTAATTTATACAAAAAGTTACATATTTTAATATTTATTTATTATTTTGGGGTGAAAGTTGCCAATTTTGCAAATAGAGGCTGACAGGCCACTTATGCTTATAAATGAGAAAATTAACCCTAAACATTGTTGGATAATGCATCTGCAACGGGACTCTTTATCTGTGCTTTTTGACCAAACTGTAAATACAAGGTTGGAGGGACTAATCACGACCACCGATGATGGCACTATTCTACTGTTTAACAAACGCGCACAAGAACTTTTAGACCTCGAAAGTACGGCAAACACCAACAAACTACATGATTTAATTACATTTTACTCAGCAGATGATCTTTCGGAACTATCGCCTACAGAAACACCATTTTTTAGTGCTCTTTCCAAAAACCAAAACCAAAATGAAATTATCCTAGGACGAAAAAAGGATCAAGAGTTTAGATGGTATCAGTTCAATGTTCATCTTATTATAGAAGACAATAAAAAAGGTCTTTTAATCTCATTTATTGATGTATCGAAATTGGTCAATAAAAATCGTGTCCTAGAAGATAAACAACACCAACTTCAATTACTTGTTGCCTCATTGAACGATCTTGTGTTCGAAGTAACCGATACTGGAGTATTTAAAAACTACTGGACCAACAATCCGGATCTATTGTTCTATACGCCAGAAGAATTTCTAAATAAGAGCCTCACGGAGCTTTTCCCACCTGATCTTGCAGTGCCCGCTCTTCAATTAATACAAAGTTCATTAAAATTGGACCGCGAACTTAAGATGGATTTTCAATCCAATTTAAAAGAGCACAAAGACAAATGGTACCGTTTACAGATTAAACCTATACATAGGGCGCTGAACCGGGTAGCCCTGGTTATCTCCGACATTACAAAACAAGTCGAGTCCAATGAAAAGAGTAAATTCAATGAACACAAGTTTAATCAAGCATTTTATTTATCTGGTCTGGGAATCTCTTTGACAAGTCTCGAAGGTTACTGCATAGAATCCAATAACATGTTAACCAAAATTCTTGGTTATTCTCATGAAGAAATGTCGACAACCAAGTTTACTGATCGAACACACCCAGACGATATAGACAAAGATGTTGAACTTAGAGAACAACTTGTCAGGGGCGAAATTGAAGCATTTACGCTTCAAAAACGCTATTTACATAAATTAGGGCATTTTGTGTGGTGTTCTGTAACGGTTGCGGCAGTTTTTGATAATACCAATACCGCACAATTTCTGATCGTCCAGGTGCAGGATATTTCCGAATCAAAAAAGAATATAGAAATTCTAAAGAGGCAAAAGATTGAATCGGATCTAGTCAAAATAGATCTTGAAACCAAAATACGACAACTGGAAGAATTTGCTAACATCCTCGCTCATGATCTAAAGGGCCCACTCAGTAATATACAGATGCTTATTGACGAAATCAAGGTAACGGATGACGAAAAAATAAAAGCAGATTTTATAAACCTTTTGGATATTAGCAGTGACAACCTGACTGAAACATTACATGATTTGGGAGGTATACTTGATATCAAATCAAACAATTCACTGATTTACGAACAATGTAATTTTCTAGATGTATTCAAAAAAGTGCAACAGCAATTTCTGGAAGAAATACAGCAAAAAAATGCGACTATTTCCATCGAATTCAATGTAAAAGAGATATATTATCCTAAGATTTACCTGGAAAGTATCTTAAGCAATCTCCTGAGTAATGCACTCCGATTTACGGCAAAAGATAGAGCCCCTAAGATCGAAATACATACGCATCTGGAACAAGAAGGAACGTTATTAACGGTTAAAGACAACGGGCTGGGTATTAACCTACCAAAATACAAATCTGAGCTGTTTATGTTCAAAAAGGTTTTTCACCGTGGATTTGAGACTAAAGGTGTCGGATTGTTTCTCATTAGATATCTGATCGAATCATTGGGCGGAAAGATCGATGTACAAAGTAAAATCGATTCGGGTAGTACCTTTTATGTCAAATTTTTAGAAAAAGCATATAAAGATCCGCTGATACAACTATAAAAAATAGCGTTCAATCCTGTTCGTAGAAAATGACTGCTACGATCCTAAACAGCGTGATCTCACAAGTAAAAGAGTAAAAGAAAAACTGCAATGTCAATCAACAAAAAAGATGAGGTTTATTGACACGATGAAAACAATTATTAATCAAAAAGACCATGACTCCTGAAACTAAAAGAACGATCATTCTCATTGATGATAATGCCATTTTACGCACTATTTTCGGCCATATGTTACAGGGATTTACCGACTATGAGATTGACTTTCATTCCTTCAAAAATGCACTGGATGCATTGGATTTTTTGGATAACAATGACATCTGCCAGTCGTTGATGCCACCCATACTCTTTGTGGATATCAATATGCCATTTATGACTGGTTGGGAGTTAATGGATGTACTTGAAAATAGGACAGACTTCATCAAACAAACCAAGATTTTTATTGTCAGCTCCTCTACGAGCAAAAACGATCAGGAGCAACTGGCTAATTATCCTTTTATAAGCGATTTCATTCTGAAACCTTTTGGAAGAGAATCTATTTATGAGATTTTGAAAAAAATCGATTAAAGAAAGCCCCCCAAACTTTATTACTTAATTATTGGGGGGCCTTTTATTTTGACAACTTATTGTTGTGGACAGCGGACAGCCACTGTCGTTATTCTTTTTGAGCGATTAAATCGCCTGGCACTTGTCTGCCAACCAATTCTTTTCCTCAACTGTAAGATGAGTCGATAATTGATCAAATACCCACTGATTATAGTTATTTAGCCAGGCAATATGTTTCTTATCCAATAAGGATTTTTCGATTAAATCGGTTGCGATATAACATATTGTTAGTGTCTCAAAGTCCAAGAAGTCTCCAAATTCGGAAGATCCTGCTCTACGGGTCAACACGAGGTTCTCAATGCGAATACCATGTTTGCCGACGCGATACAATCCAGGCTCTATTGAAGTAATCATACCTGGTTCAACAGCAACATCTATTGCTGCTGCATTGAACACTTGTGGACCTTCGTGTACATTCAAGAAGAAACCGACACCATGTCCGGTACCATGTCCATAATTGCGTAATGTTTCCCACAATGGACGACGCGTAATTGCATCGATCTGATAGCCACGCGTTCCAGTAGGGAAGATAGCCTGAGAGCCTTCTATTGTCCCCTTGAGCACAAGCGTATAATCCTCTTTTTCCTCCTGCGTAAGACCTCCAAGCGTTACCACTCTGGTAATATCCGTTGTCCCTGTAGTATATTGCCCCCCAGAATCGACCAATAGTAAACCTTTAGGCTCTAGTGTATAATTCGATTTTTTATTAGCCGAATAATGCGGCAGGGCACCGTGATCCAAATATCCCGCAATTGTCGTGAATGAGACGTCAACAAAGCCATCTTGACTTTCACGAAATCCACGTAATTTGTCAGCAATAGATAATTCAGAAAGCTCACCAGAGGAGACATTCTCTTCCAACCATTTGAAGAAACGAGTCAACGCTATACCGTCTTTTACAAACGTATGGCGGTTATTTTCAACTTCAACCTTATTCTTAATTGCTTTTAAACTCGTCGAAGGGTTTATTTTCTCAACAATTTTAACCCCTTTAGGTACGCTGTCGAAAACAGCAAAACAGGTACGTTTGGGATCGATAAGAATAGATGCAACCTCCAATGTCGGAACTGTCTCAAAGAGATCCTCATAAGCTGCAATATCCACTCCGTAGCCCTTTAGTTCTTCCGTTGCCTGAGTTGTCAGCTTCGAAGGTTCAATATAAAGCGTTGCATTTTCTGCTGTAATCAATACAAATCCCAAAACAACAGGATTACAAGGTACATCCTGACCACGGATGTTTAATAACCAGGCCAGGTCATCCAAAGATGAGATCAGATGAGCCTCCGTTCTATTCTTTTTCATCTCCGCGCGGACAGCTTCAATTTTAGAAACCGTTGACTGTCCCGTAATATTTTCGTCCAGCAGGTAGGCCTGTGCCTTAGGAAGCTCTGGTCGTCCTTCCCATAATGATGACAACAGGTCAACATGACCATCTACTTTAATCTCCAAAGGCTCCAAAGTATTCTGAACAGATTGAGCCACCAATAAAGAAGCGAGATTGCCATCAAAAGCAACCTTAGCACCAGCACCCAACTGCTCGCCCAACCAATCTGCATACTCCGCTGCACCCTGCACTTTCAATTTCACCAATTCAAAACCTGTTCCTGCCAATTGCTCCCCTGCTTGGACAAAATAGCGAGAATCGGTCCAAAGGCCGGCAAAATCTTGTGTGATTGCCAACGTACCTGCCGAGCCGGTAAAACCCGAGGCCCAGGCAATGCATTTATAACGTTCCGGTAGATATTCACTAATATGAGGATCTGAAGATGGAATGATATATCCATCGATTCCCTGAACCTTCATCGCCTCACGAATGGCAGCTAATTTTTCGATATGCTTCATGTCGTCTATACAATTTTATGCAAGTTAGGATTTTTTAGGGTCGAATGCCTAACTTTAAGCCAAATAAAACAAACGAAGTACAGCGAACGCTTTCCCTTAAAATAGGCTGCGTTCAAGTCATCATGATAAATCCAATGGAATATCCATGATTGCCAGCACGAATATAGATAACCGTGTTTGCAAACTCATTGAAGATAAACTGGGATATACCATAGGACGATAAAAAAATAGTATATATGAACCAATTTCTGCTAAGTACCATTGCTTTTTCTACTTACGCGTTAACGACCGTTACCACTCCATTATTTGCGCAGGATCTTCGCAGTAAAATTCAGGATGCTTTTACGCAGTTTCAAAATCAGGAAAGCCTCAGGAATGGTTTGAGCTCACTGATAGTTTTCGATGGAAAAACAGGTCAGACTGTATTCGCAGCAAATGAAAATATCGGACTAGCAACCGCGTCCACCATGAAGGTAATCACTTCGGCTACGGCATTGGATTTCCTGGGCAAGAATTTTCAGTTCAAAACAACCCTGTATTATACAGGTGAAATCGACGAGAACGGTGTGTTAAACGGAAGTATTATTGTGACAGGTACGGGAGACCCTACCCTTGGCAGCGCCCGCTATCCGGAGACTCAGGCAACGACGATACTGAACAAGTGGCTTACAGCGATCCAAAATGCCGGTATCAAAAGTATTAATGGCGCTATCATTGCCGATGATCGGCTTTATAATGGGAACCAGCTTCCGGGTGGCTGGATCTGGACTGACATGGGTAACTACTACGGCGCGGGGATTTCTTCGCTCAATTGGTGTGAGAACGCTTTTGGCATCAATTTTACCCCAAGTAATAAAATTGGCGCCAAAGCGGAGATCCTCAGTTATACAGCCCAAGTTCCCTACCTGGAAATTATCAATGAAACGACCACTGGTAAATCAGGAAGCGGCGACAACGTATACGCCTATGCTGCCCCCTATTCAACGAAGATATTTGTGCGTGGTTCGTATGGGCAGGATCTCAAGAAAACAATTGAGCTCTCCTCTCCCGATCCAGCTTATGATCTCGCTTATCAATTAAACGAAGTCCTAAACAACAACGGTATTGTTGCCAGCGAACGGCCTGCTACTGGAACAAAGATGGATTCAGTTGATGTTTCAAAAAAACAAACCCTGGATATCCACCTATCCCCAACCTTAGATAAAATTGTCTACTGGTTTAACCAAAAGAGCATCAATCTCTATGGAGAAGCCCTATTGAAAGCGATAGCTTATACGACAGCGGGTAAAACGGGTACCGACGATGGCGCCTATTATATCCAAAAATATTGGAACGCCAAATTAGGCATAAAATCCAGTGAACTCAATAGTATGGATGGTTCGGGACTATCGCCTCAAAATCGAGTGACCACAGCAGCGATGAATAAGATTATGCAGTATGCACAAAAACAAAGTTGGTACCCTGCTTTCTATGAAAGTCTTCCCACCTATAACAATATGAAGATGAAAAGTGGAACAATCGGCGGCGTACTTGGTTATACAGGTGTACATACCAATAAAACAGGACAGTCATTTACCTACACATTACTGGTTAACAACTATTCTGGGTCGGCCTCCAGCATGCGTCAGCAAATGTTTAAACTGTTGGATGCCCTGAAGTAACATATTATTGTCTAATTATAATAAGATATTGGCAAATATTTCCAATTATCAAAAAGAATGATAGATTTGTAGCCTTAAATTAATAAAATCGTAATGAGTAACACTAATCGTAAACAGGCAGCGTTAAACTACCACGCAATGGGTAGACCTGGTAAAATAGCTGTTGTTCCGACCAAACCAACAAATTCGCAAAGAGACTTATCATTAGCATATTCTCCAGGTGTAGCGGAGCCATGTTTGGCTATTGCTGAGAACAAAGAAGATGCTTATAAATATACCGCAAAAGGAAACCTTGTTGCTGTTATCAGTAATGGTACAGCAGTATTGGGCTTAGGCGATATCGGCGCCCAAGCTGGTAAACCAGTCATGGAAGGTAAGGGTTTATTATTCAAAATTTTTGCCGACATTGATGTATTTGACATCGAAGTGGACACCAAAAATGTCGATGAGTTTGTCAACATTGTCAAAGCATTGGAGCCTACTTTTGGAGGGATCAACCTGGAAGATATCAAAGCACCGGAATGTTTTGAAATCGAACGCCGTCTAAAAGAAGAAATGAACATCCCAGTGATGCACGATGACCAACATGGTACGGCAATCATCTCAGGTGCAGCATTGATCAACGCCTGTGAAATTATCGGTAAAGATATTTCAAAAGTAAAAATCGTCGTCAATGGTGCTGGAGCGGCTGCAATGTCGTGTACAGCAATGTATATTTCAGTAGGTGCTAGCAAAGAGAATATTGTGATGCTGGATAGCAAAGGTGTAATCCGTACTGATAGAGAAAATCTAGACAGTATGAAAGCACAATATGCAACAGATCGCGATATTCGCACCCTGGCAGATGCTGTAAAAGATTCGGATGTATTTATCGGTCTATCGGCAGCAGACGTCATGTCGGCAGAGATGTTGTTATCGATGGCTCCAAACCCAATTGTATTGGCGATGGCAAATCCAAATCCTGAGATTGCTTACGATTTGGCGATGGCAACACGTAACGATATTATCATGGGTACAGGTCGTTCAGATTATCCTAACCAAGTAAACAATGTATTGGGTTTCCCATATATCTTCCGTGGTGCTTTGGATGTACGTGCAACAGCAATTAACGAGGAAATGAAAATTGCCGCAGTGCGTGCAATTGCAGATTTGGCGAAACAACCTGTTCCAGAAGAAGTAAATCAAGCCTATAACACGAGCAATTTAAAATTCTCGGAAGAATATATCATTCCAAAACCTACCGATCCGCGTTTGATCACTGAAGTTTCCATGGCTGTTGCAAAAGCTGCCATCGCATCAGGTGTAGCAAAGACCGTAATCGAAGATTGGGATCAATACAGCGATGCCCTACGTAAACGTCTTGGTAAAGATGATGCGATTATGCGCAATTTGACTATGGCCGCTAAAAGAGATCCTAAACGTGTTGTTTTTGCAGAAGCAGACAATTACAAAACGTTGCGTGCGGCACAGATTGTTAAAGAAGAAGGCATTGCGATTCCAATTCTTTTAGGTAGAAGAGATAAAATCGAACGCTTAATCAAAGAATATGCTTTTGAATTGGATGGTCTTGAAATTATCGACCCAGTTGCTGAAGTCGACAACGAAACGGAGCGTTCGAAGAAATTTATTGAGCATCTTTACATCAAAAGACAACGCCGTGGTATATCGAAATACGATGCCCGTAAGTTGATGTACGACCGCAACTATTTTGGTGCCTCTTTAGTGGAATTTGGCGAAGCTGATACCCTAATTTCCGGTATGACCAAAAATTATGCAAATACAATCCGTCCGGCATTACATGTAATCGGTGCTAAACCAGGCAGCCGTGTCGCAGGTATGTATATGATGTTAACAAAAAAAGGACCAATCTTCATGGGTGATACAACCGTAAATGAAGACCCTACAGCACAAGAACTAGCAGACATTACCCTGTTATTGGATAAAGCTGTGAGACGCATGAACATTCAGCCACGTATTGCATTACTATCTTACTCTAATTTTGGTTCAAGCGAAGGAAAAACGCCAACAAAAGTAAGAGCGGCAGCGCAGATTTTACACGCTCAACATCCAGAGATTATTGCTGATGGTGATTTACAAGCAAACTTCGCCTTAAACAGCGAAATGTTGACAGCAAACTTCCCTTTCAGCTGCTTAAATGGAAAATCTGCGAATACACTCGTATTTCCTAATTTGGAGTCCGGAAATATCGCTTATAAATTATTGCAAGAAGTTGGTGAAGCTGAGGCTGTAGGTCCAATCCTTTTGGGTATGAACAAACCAATTCACGTATTGCAATTGGACAGCTCTGTGCGCGAAATCGTCAATATGGTTACCATTGCCGTAGTAGATGTACAAGCACATCTTAAAAATTTATAGAATAGCTTAAAATCTTCCTATATTCGTATACTATGTACGAATATTTCAATGGAAAATTAGCATATAAAGCCCCCACTCATGTTGTTATCGATGTGAGTGGGATTGGTTATTATGTCCACATCTCTCTCTATACCTTCTCCCAAATCAAGGATCAGGAAAATTGTAAACTATTTATATCACTTCAAGTTCGGGAAGATTCACACACGCTTTATGGCTTTGCGACAGAAGGCGAGAAAAAATTATTCGAAAATTTGATCTCCGTTTCTGGTATTGGCCCCAATACAGGCCGTATGATACTATCGTCAAACACACCCGATGAGATCCAGTCTGCCATCGTCAATGGCCAGGTTGCCCTAATTCAAAAGATTAAAGGAATCGGTCCTAAAACAGCACAACGTCTTATACTGGAACTTCAGGATAAATTAAAAAAACAGGGCTTCGAAGCTTTGGCATCACCTATCCAATCCCAATCTGTGCCAGAAGAAGCCTTATCAGCGCTGGTTATGCTCGGATTCAACAAAGTCGCGGCAGAGAAGGTGTTAAATACCATTTTAAAGACCGAAAGCAATCTTTCCGTAGAGGATATGATCAAATTAGCATTGAAACGACTTTAATGCATAAACATTAGCAGTATGTATCCGATATTAATCATTAGATAACGGATACGTACTGCTAATGCTGTAGCGTAAAAGATAAAAGGAACCTTCGGGTTCCTTTGTCATTTCCTGAACCGCAGTTTTACTACAAATCAGTCCCTATTCAAGGTGCTTCAAATTTAAAGCATCAAAACAATATATCTATAAATTATAAGGAGCTAATAGGGACTTTATAGGGACCTCATTCGGACCTTATTCGGATAAGCCCCTATAAGATCCGTTTAACATACCTATAAATTAAGTCGTAATAACAGATTAAAAATAGCTGTTGTCAGAAGATTGTCCAAGGTTGTTATCTCCTCTATCGCTTCAATCGTCTAAATCAGCCACCTGCACAGCAAATGATATTTATGGTTAGATCATCTGGCCATAAAAAGAAAAAACAGTTAAAAAGCACATTTTTTTACGCGAATTTAGATCGTATTCCTTGAAGTAAAATATCCCCTTTAACAGGCTAGACAAACGATTGATCTACTTCAAACAGGCTATTACCCAAAACACTTCTAAGTGCCCAAAAACACTTTTAACAGTGTTTTCATACCCTATTTGTTACATTTCCTCTTTGCTAAAACGTATTTATTCACCTATTTTTAGGACTTCTTATTTCAGTTATAATCTCACGCATGAAGAAACTATTTTCACTTGCGCTGGCTCTAAGTGTAGGAGCAGCAGTATTTGCGCAAGAAAAGAAAGATGCTACCTTGAACATTGTGCCATTACCGCAACAGGTTCAAATTAAAAATGGTACGTTTAAAATCAACGCTAACACCAAAATCGCCTTTGATAGCGAAGAGGACAAAAAAGTTGCAACGCTGTTTCAGGATTTCCTAAAAAGCAACTACAATCTCAATTTATCAGTAGTGAAATCAGCGAGCAGCAATACGATCTATTTCTCCTCCAAAAACGCAAAATCCACTAATGCTGAAGCGTATGAACTTAACATAAGTTCGGACCGCGCAACTATTAGCGGAAAAGCTGCCGGTCTATTTTATGGTATGCAATCGTTGATCCAACTGCTACCTGTAGATAAAAAGGCCAGCATAGAAATTCAACAAGCTTCAATCCAGGATGAACCTCGTTTTGCCTATCGTGGATTACACCTCGATGTTGGCCGTCACTTCTTTCCTGTAGAATTTGTAAAAAAATACATTGATATTCTGGCATCTTACAAATTGAATACATTTCATTGGCATTTGACAGACGACCAAGGCTGGCGTATAGAAATCAAATCACATCCAAAATTGACTCAGATTGGCGGTTACCGCAAGCAAACTCTCCTGGGTAACTACAAGACAGATGGCGATTATGACAACACACCTTATGGTGGTTTCTATACTCAGGACCAAATCAAAGAAGTGGTTGCCTATGCAAAAGCTAAATATGTAACGGTTATACCCGAAATCGAGATGCCAGGACATGCATTAGCAGCACTTTCGGCTTACCCAGAATTGGGCTGTGGTGATAAGCCAGGACCTTACACAGCTGCTCAGACTTGGGGAGTGTTTGACGATGTTTTCTGTGCCGGAAAAGAAGAGACATTCAAATTATTGGAAGATGTAATTGATGAAGTCATTCCCCTATTCCCCAGCGAATATATCCACATCGGTGGTGATGAGTGTCCAAAAACAAAATGGAAAACATGTCCATTTTGTCAAAAAAGAATCAAAGACAACAACCTCAAAGATGAACATGAGTTACAGAGCTATTTTATCCAACGTATGGAAAAATACATCAATAGTAAAGGTAAACGTATCATTGGATGGGATGAGATCTTAGAGGGCGGTTTAGCGCCTAATGCGACTGTCATGAGCTGGAGAGGCGATCAAGGCGCAATTGATGCAGCCAATCAAGGTCACGATGTGATCATTACGGCAAACAGCTATGGTCTATATTTTGATCACAAACAAGGTCCTGATCAAAACCGAGAACCTTTAAGTATCGGCGGACTTTCCACATTGAGCAAAGTATATTCGTCAGACCCAATGCCTAGCAAAATTGCTGAAAACAACAAGAAACACGTTTTAGGTGTACAAGCAAATATTTGGACGGAGTATATTGGATCATCCAATAAAGTCGAATTTACAGTGTTACCGCGCGTTTTAGCGCTTTCTGAAATTGCCTGGACACAGCCAGCGAAAAAGAACTGGAAAAATTTCTCAGAACAGCGTGCAGCAAATCAGCTGGCTAAACTTGACCAAACCAATACATTCTATCGTGTACCGGAAGTATATGGCATAACAGATACCACCGTATATGCTTCGGAATATACGATCAGAGGCTTGAAACCATCTGTTGAAGGGGCCAAAATTTATTACACATTGGACAACTACGATCCTTCAGAATTGGATTTAGAATATACAGGCCCAGTGAAAATTACGGTTCCTAATAGTAAGGAACGTGTTTTCAAAGCCGTTGTTGTAACGCCTTCCGGCAAAAGAAGCAACTACATTCGGGTGAATATTATCAACACCAAGAAATAATAACATTTGCCTGATAAGAAAGCGCTAATATTCTGTTAACTTTGAACAGCGTATTAGCGCTTTTTCATTTCATGCAGGTTGGAACTCAATATGCCGTGAAGCTTTCCGGACAGGCAAAACATGCTTGGCAATTGTAATCCTGATAGCAAATGCATGATTATTTTTTTTACATAGATTTTTATGGCAGAGGATTTACAAATAGCTAAAGGTAGCAAAGAAGAACAATATCAAAATTTACTTCCTCAGATCGGAGGACTATTGCAAGGCGAGCCTAATCAAATTGCCAATTTGGCTAACATCGCTGCTGCACTGAAAGAACAATTCAATTTTTTCTGGGTTGGTTTCTATCTTGTTGATGGAGACGAGCTCGTATTAGGCCCTTTTCAGGGACCCGTTGCATGCACGCGTATCAAAAAAGGCCGTGGCGTATGTGGGGGTGCTTGGGCACAGGAAAAAACATTGATTGTTCCTGATGTGGAGCAATTTCCGGGACACATTGCCTGTAGTTCGCTCTCGCGGTCCGAAATAGTGCTACCCGTTTTTAAACAGGGACAGATTATCGGTGTGCTGGACGTTGACAGCAGTGAATTAAATAGTTTTGATGAAGTCGATGAGAAATACCTTACGCAGGTATTACAGCTTTTAGACAGCGAATAGATAAGCTCCACAACTGAAGATTGAAATAGCGTAAGTATCGGCCTAGATTTGAAAAACGAACCGTATACTTACGCTATTTTTTAACAATTCAAGCCATCCACACCTGTTAATCCAAAAAAACATCCGATCGATACCTAAAAACCAAATCCTACCTGTAAAGTAAAACGGTGCAGATCATATTTTTTATCCATTTGTGTTGTTCCATACCCTATGCTAGTGTCTGGCAAACTTGCTGAGGGTCGCGTATAAGTATCCTTTCGGCTATAGTGCTGATACCGATATCCTGTTGCCAAAGACCAATATTTCGCTGAATTCTTAAATTTAAAGCGCCAACCCAGCTGTGGATTTACCAATAAGCCGCCCTGATATTCATATTTTAAATTACTCTCGACTAGATTTTTATTCAAGAAAGCAAAACTATAGCCTAAATCCAATCCTGCAAAAAAACTACGTTTTCTGTCAGGGAATTCCACATAATTCACTTTGGCTGAGAGTGGTAAAAACCATTTTGATCCTTCATTGTTTACAGGATACCTATCCACCCCTGTATTTAAACCCAGAGCGATATTTTCATGGAGCTGCACCCCATGGAATGTATGCAGGCCAAATCCAGATTCGAGAAAAGCAGGGCCATAAGTAATAACCGAAAATTCATTATGATTTGTATATTTTTTTGTTTGGGCATCAACAGTTAAATACCCGAGAAGAGCCAAAATGGCAATCGAAAGTCTTTTCATATCAGAATAATGAAGCTCTTGAAATAGTTTCTTAATTGGATCTAATAACAGGAATAATGCTCAATTCTTTCAATTTGGCCTTATTGCTATAATCGTATTGATGTACACCTTTTTCTCCAACAACGATCAGCGATTTTGGTCCAGCGATAACATCTAGGCTCATCAGATCTTTGTGAGTTTCTAAAAGCTTATTACCTATTTGGCTGACGTCACTGGCATCGAATGACTTCAACCCAAATTTTCCATCACAGACATATAAGGTTTGGTCTGCTAGCGCCAGGCCGTAGGGGTTCTCCAAAGTGAAGGTATTTTTCAACATCGGTTTTCTCAGATCTTGGATATCGATAACTTCCAACAAATTCTGCAGTCCACCACATACCACGCCTGCACGTAAGGTTACAAAGGCATATTTCTCATTGACAACGACAGGATCACAGGCACGAATATGTGCATAACGTGACAGTTCTACGGGAGCAGATGCCGTCGTGATATCATAAATCACCATGCCTGTATTGGAGCCGATAAACAGGCTATTTTTAAAGGGAAAAATTGTTTCGATACCAGGGCCTATTTTGATATCCTTTACATAGGCCGGTTTACTTGCATTCTGTACGTTAAAAAGGTGTAATGTCGTTTGATCTACAGCATATAGGTGTTTATTGGCAATGGTAAATCGCGCCATGGATCCGCCCTGTCCTGAGCCTGAATTGGTTTCATTATAGAGAAGTTCTTTTCGGTCATAGGGCGAATATTTATCTTTTTGGCTATAGCTTACCAGACTATCTCGGAATCCTGTAATGATGCGATCGGCAGTGTTATTGAAGTAATCCATTTGAAGCAACATCTTAAACACATCCTTATTCCGTGTCAATAATTTGGGAGATGCAGGGTTTTCGAGATCGAAGGTCAACAGATCTGTAAAACTATCAGCATACAGCTTTCCATCTAGAACCGCAAGATCCACATTGCCAGGGATACTCAGGAACGATATCGCCAGAGGTTTTGACGGATCGACATTATTAAAAATATGAATACCTTTACCCGGCTCATTAATAAACAGGTAATCTTGATAAATATAGATCTTTCCAGTTTGAACAATTGTCGTGGGGCTGCTTACGGGATTAGCTTTAGCTCGTATACCTTCCATTGATTCGAATATGGGCACGCTAGCCAGATACATTCCTTTACTTTCGATTTTATCACAGCTCGAAAGCGCTATACAGCCTAATAAGATAAGCCAAATTCTTTTCATAAAATATAACTATAAGGTCAATTAAATTTATAATTACCATAGTTAACGATATAAGTATGAATTCGCTACAGAGAAAATTTATTTTTTCATCTGCTCAGTTAGTCCGTACCTTCTGCCCAATCTTTTATACATGAAATTCCCATACTTTTACTAATTTGTCGTCACCGACACTAAAGAAATATTGTCCATTTTCGGACCATGCACCTGCATTTACAGATAAATGATGGCCATCTTGCATCTTCTCGCGGCTCATATTTTTCAATAATGCAAAATCGGCTGTGGACCAAAATTTCAACGATTTATCGCGACTGACAGTTGCAAAAATTGGCGCTTCAGGATGGGGATATATTCCGTATACGGTAAAAAGATGAGGTACAAAGGAAAAATTAGTTGTCAATTGATTTGGATCTGAAATCACCAATTGCGCATCCCTTCCACCACTTAGCAATTTATTATGGATAAATGCCAGCGACGTAGCGGGCATACTATGCAATTTTGAATCAGTAATAACATGAAAGTCAGTACTGTCCAACATATAAACCTGTCCATCTTTATCGCCCAATGCTATTCGTCCGAGTCCTTCATCAATTGCAATTGCTCGAATTGTTGTTGGGGATATACGCTTCTCGTAAATACTTTTATAAGTTGCCAAGTCAATGACATACAATGTCCCCTCTTCACCTACTGCCAAAAGCTCATTTTTCCAGGACATATAAGCCAATGCAAAAATAGCTTTGGTGCTTAGTTGTATGCTTGCTACAAGCTTTTGCTCTTCTACATGTACAAAAAGTAGCTTGCCCTCGCGCAAGGCTATGGCCAGAATCGGCGTACCCGTTATCAACCGTAAAGCGTATACCGATGAACTTACCGCGCAGAGAATACGCTTAAATGCATTCTGCTCAATATCCCATTCGACAACGCCCTTATCGTTACCAGCTGTAAAAAATGTATGCCTATAATAGCCCTTCTCTACACAAAAAATAGGGTTTTGATGTCCTGGTAATGTCGATTTTAATGTAATATCCATAGTAATTTCGCTAAAACTCCTTCTCCAGCCGGATCGCATATTTTACGCCCAGTTTTTATGCTGTAGGACTAAATTCTCCGCTGATCGAACTGTGAGTCCAGTAAAAATCAATACAGCAATACGTATTGTTAGCCGGTAGAAACAAGAAGTGCAGTATATCCACAAATATACTGCACTTCTTAGATTATTTTGTCATCTTAGCTTAAAGCCTTCTCCACGTTTCGGATTTTGTTCAACGGTGTTGCCATCTTCCGATTTTAAGTGAGCTAGGAGCACGAAGTAAGATGTCCCTTCAAATACCTATTGATGTCTGCTCTCGAGGTTTTTCGCAATTGTTTCCAAAGAAAATCCTTTCTCACGCAACAATACGATCAAATGAAACAATAAGTCTGAAGTTTCATTGATAAAATCAGCATCTGTTTCTGTCAATGCTGCAATTACTGTTTCTACGGCTTCCTCGCCAACCTTTTGCGCAATCTTATTGATACCGCGAGAACGCAGACGATTGACATAAGATTCGTCAGAAGGATGTTCATAGCGATGGTTGACAATACGCTCTAACTCCAGCAGAAAGTTTTGGTTAAAGTCTGTACTGAAACAGCTTCTGCTCCCTGTATGACAGGTAGGCCCCATTGGTTCTGCTTTGATCAAAACAGTATCCTTATCACAATCAACATGGATACTTTTTACATTCAAAAAGTTTCCACTCTCCTCTCCTTTTGTCCAAAGGCGATTTTTGCTTCGGGAGAAAAACGTGACACGTTTCTCTGCTTGTGTCTTCTCCCAAGCTTTCTCGTTCATATAGCCTAACATCAACACTTCCAACGTTTGGAAGTCCTGCACAATCACTGGAACGAGGCCGTCACTTTTTGCAAAATCTAACATGATTTTAGTATTTCAATTTTTAATTATTTTCGAAGAGCCATGAGCTCTCTTTTAACTTCTCAGGATTTCATACAGCAAGTTTATGACTTACTTCTCCTTGATCAATCTTGCTTTCTATCTTACGACAATTCCATTTTGACGCAAAGTAGCTTTAAGATCGGGAATCAATATTTCACCATAATGAAACACCGATGCCGCTAAGGCAGCATCTACGTTAGCTTGCTGAAAAACATCCACAAAATGCTGTTGATTACCAGCTCCGCCAGAGGCAATCAGTGGAATATGAATCTGGTCATTTATTGTTTTTAAAAAACCATTGTCAAAGCCATTTTTTGTTCCGTCATGATCCATTGACGTCAACAGGATCTCTCCCGCTCCACGTTCCTGCGCTTCAAGTATCCAATCCGCTGTGTTCAATTCCGTCCTAATGCGTCCACCACTCAGATGGACAAAATGCTGTCCGTCGATGGACCGGGTATCGACAGCAACAACAACAAATTGTGCACCAAAAGCTGCAGCCATCTGATTGATAAGATCGGGGTTACGTACCGCCGCGGAATTGATGGAAATTTTATCTGCACCTGCATTCAACAGGATGTCAGCATCTTTGATTTCATTGATACCACCGCCGATTGTAAAAGGAATATTCACCTGACGTGCGACCGCTTTGACTAAATCAATTGTCGTTTTACGCTCCTCATGTGTCGCTGTAATATCCAGGAAAACGAGTTCATCAGCCCCTTGTTGAGAATATTCATAGGCCAATTCAACGGGATCACCCGCATCGCGCAGATCCACAAAATTGACTCCTTTTACAGTCCGCCCATCCTTAACATCCAAACAGGGAATTATACGTTTTGCCAGCATTTTAAAATCTGATTAACGATTTTAAATTCCAATCTTTGATTTCATCGATCGAGATTCTATTTTCATAGATTGCTTTACCAACGACAACAGATTCTACACTGCCCAGTTCCTGAAGTTTCTGAATATCGTCCATTGAACTGATCCCGCCAGAAGCAATTAACTTGATAATCGGAGAATGGTTCAACAACTTTTGGTACAATTCAACACCTGCGCCGCCCAATTTACCATCTTTACTAATATCGGTACATAAGAATCTAAAGAACCCTAAAACCAAGCATTTATCAATATATTCGATCAATTTGATTGGAGAGCTTTCCAACCAGCCGGAGTATTTGATGACTTCATCCAATACATCGATCGCTATAACAATGTGGTCTGCATATTTTACTTTACCTTCATTCAATGTAGCCAGTTCCTCCAAAAATGAAGGATTTGTAATTGCCTGTGTTCCGACAATAACGCGATAAACACCCGCATCTACCAATTCTTTAACCTTCTCTATGCTTCTAACACCACCGCCATATTGAATCTTCATATCCGTCTTTTGGATAATATCAAATAAATAGGCCTGATTGCTGAAGTCTCCTTTTGCACCATTTAAATCAATGATATGGACGAGTTCCGTACCATTTGCGCGATAGGTTTCGATTTGCTCTTCTAAACTAATCGCATACGTTGTAACGTCATTGTAGTTACCCTCTCTCAAACGGACAACTTTTTTGTCCAAAACGTCTATTGCTGGAATGATATACATAGTCGAATATTTTTAGTCAATTTGAATAGTTGAAAAATTGAGCAACAGCTGCTCTCCTGCTTTTCCAGATTTCTCTGGATGAAATTGTACGCCAAAGAAATTATCTTTAGAAATTGCAGCCGAAAAAGGCTGTCCATAGACACATTTTGCCGCGGTATATGTCGCATCGAATTCGATAAAGTACGAGTGGACAAAATAAAAATAAGTCTGATCTTCAATATGTGCAAATAGAGGACTATTTGCTGGCACGGAAACACTATTCCAGCCCATATGTGGTACTTTACCCGACTTTTCGGCATCAAAATGTAACGTCTTCAAAGGAAATAGCTTTAACATTTCGGCATTTCCTTCTTCTGAAAAAGCCGTCAGTAATTGCATACCAACACAAATCCCCAATACAGGCTTTTTTAGCTTTTTGATATAAGGCACCAACCCTGATTCCTGTAGTTTTTCCATTGCTGCGCCAGCATGCCCCACTCCAGGAATGATGATACGATCGTATTGATCGATCTCATCTGCGGTATTGACCATACCATAGGTAAGCCCAACACGATCCAGTGCCGCTGTCAAAGAGAAAATATTCCCCGCACCGTAATTAATAATTCCTATCATCTTACAATACTCCTTTTGTACTTGGCAATTGCATATGGTCGGCATCGCGTTTTACTGCTTTCTTGATAGATTTAGCAAAAGCTTTGAAGATCGCTTCGATCTTATGGTGCTCATTGTCACCTTCAGCTTTAATGTTTAAATTCGATCGTGAAGCATCTGAAAACGACTTAAAGAAGTGGAAAAACATTTCCGTAGGCATATCGCCGATCTTCTCCCGTTTAAATTCCGCATTCCACACTATCCAGTTGCGGCCACCAAAATCCAATGCAACCTGAGCCAAACAATCATCCATTGGCAACGTATAGGAATAGCGCTCAATTCCACGTTTATCCCCTAAAGCCTTCAAAAAGACCTCACCCAGTGCGATACCCGTATCTTCGATGGTATGATGTTCGTCGATATGAAGATCACCTTTCGCCTTAATGGTCAAATCAAGTGCTCCATGTCTAGCCAATTGATCCAACATATGGTCGAAAAACGGTAACCCCGTTTCGATATCAGACTTACCCGAACCGTCCAAATTCAACTGAATAAAAATATCCGTTTCATTGGTTTTACGATGATGTTCGGCAGTGCGCGTACCCAATTTAAGGAATTCATACACCGTCTTCCAATCTGTTGTCTCTAAAGCTATAACAGTTGAATCTATCGCAAGGTTTTCCAAAGCACCTAATTGATCGTTAGCACGCAGCCAAATTGCCTTTGCACCGAGGTTTTGTGCTAATTTAACATCATTCACACGATCGCCGATGACGAAGGATTGGCTCAAATCGTATTTCGACGTATCAAAATAAGCTCCAAGCATACCAACTCCCGGTTTTCGGGTTTCCGCATTCTCGTGTGGAAAAGTTTTATCAATATGTTCCTCGGCAAACACTACTCCTTCTCCTGCAAACGTATCAATCACAAAATGATGGACTGGCCAGAAATTCTCCTCCGGATGGGAAGACGTTCCTAAACCATCTTGGTTGGAAACCAAGATCAATTCGAAATCCAGCTCCTTTGCGATACGTGGAAGATACTGCAAAGCACCAGGATAGAATTTTAATTTGGCAAAAGAATCGATTTGTTCGTCTTCAGGTTCCAAAATTAATGTTCCATCGCGGTCTATAAACAGTACACGTTTTAAGTTATCAGGCATAGTATTATTTATTGATTTGATTAAGTTTTTCTAACAATATTTGATTTTCGGCAGGCGTTCCAACAGTGATCCGTAGGCAGCCTTCACATAATTCGACTTTGGATCTATCTCTAACGATAATTCCATATTGAACTAGATAATCGTAAACTTCACGTGGCTGCTCCATCTTGACCAAAATAAAGTTGGCATCAGAAGGTGTAATATGCTGCACATAGTCCAGTTCAAGCAATTCACGCACGAGTTTCTCGCGCTCCGCCACCGTCTCCTTGATCCAGTCATTGACTTGATCAACCTGATCTAAGGCTTCCAATACAATATCTTGTGTAGCTTGGTTGATGTTGTATGGTGGTTTTATTTTATTGTAAACAGCTATAATCTCTTTACTGGCAAACGCCATGCCCAGGCGTAGGGCCGCAAGCCCCCAAGCTTTAGACAAAGTCTGCAATACCACTAGATTGGGGTATTCAGCCAGTTCTTGCGTAAATGACTTGACAGCAGAAAAATTAATATAAGCCTCATCGACAACAACAAGCCCCTGAAAATTATTCAAGATTGTTTCAATATCCTGACGACGGATTGAGTTTCCTGTTGGATTATTTGGAGAACAGATAAAAATCAGTTTAGTATGTGCGTCTATTGCATTGGCAATACCATCCAAATCCAGCTGGTAATCAGCAGTAAGGTTTACTTTTTTGAAAGCAACATCATTGATGTTCGCAGAAACTTCATACATGCCGTAGGTTGGCGGAACTAATATGACATTGTCAACACCAGGGGTACAAAATGCACGGTATAAAATATCAATAGCTTCATCACTTCCATTTCCCAAAAAGATATTCTCTGATGGTACACCTTTTATTTTAGAAAGTTTTGCTTTAACTTGATGTTGGAGAGGGTCTGGATATCGGTTGTAATCATGGTTTAAGGGGGATCCAAAAGGATTTTCATTGGCATCAATCAATATGGATGCCTCCCCTTTAAATTCATCTCTTGCGGATGAATAAGGTACGAGCTTCTTAATATTTTCCCGTAGTAGGTTGTTTAAGTTGAATGGATTATCCATTATAAAAAAATTAGAGCCGTAAACTTAGATAAATTGTTCATCATATGCAATATAATAAGCAATTATTCATAGGCGACTATTGGATCTTCAGTTGCATTTATCAGCTTGTTCTACCTGCTAGTTTGCTTGTATCTATTCGTTTTGGGGTCCTGATTACTTCTCCTTTATCGCTATTTTATTGGTCTTTACCCGTTAATCGCTAGGATATAAGAGAAAAATCAAAAAAACTAAACGGAAAACCATCTACCTTCCACAGAGAGTTCCGTATTTGGGAATACAGTTCTCGCTTCTTCCAATAGGGGATTTAAGTCTCTGTACCGAGCTGAATAATGACCTAATAGCAACTTCTTTGCGTGAGTTTCCTGGGCGATCTCTCCAGCTTCCAGCGCTGTTGTGTGAAAAGTCTCTTTTGCGCGATCGACCATATCGTGCAAGAAGGTAGACTCATGATACATCAGATTAGCCTTTTGCACATAAGGCAGATATTCTGGCGTCCGTACGGTATCCGAACAATACACATAACTGCGCGATAAGGGAGCAGGAAGGCTCAGGTCGTCTGCACGATATACTGTACCGCTTTCATCGACGTAATCAAATCCTTTTTTGATCATCGGAAAATAGGCAGTCGGTATATTTAATTCCTGCACGACATCGCCAAGCAATGTTCGCGCGCGGGGTCCCTCATCAAAACGAAAGCCGGTGCAGGCGATACGGTGCTTTAATGGAAAAGCACTTACTTTTAATGTTCTGTTTTCAAAAATAACACCAGGCTGTTCGGGTGAAATCGGATGAAAAATAAGATTATAGCGTAAGATAGTCTCGGAATGCAAAAACTGCACGTCTAAAATTTCCTTTAACGCAGGTGGGCCATACAAATGGAGATCACTTTTTCGGCCGACAAGGTGCATCGATGAAAGCAGCCCCACCAAGCCCAAATAATGATCCCCATGCAAATGGCTAATAAATATATGTCCTATGCGATTGCTTTTGATGCCATATCGGCTAAGTTGCATTTGTGTGCCTTCTCCACAGTCGATCAAAAACAATTGCTCATTAAAGTTCAACACTTGGCTAGTCGGATGACGATCAAACATCGGCGTTGCCGAGCTATTTCCTAATATCAGAACTTCAAATTTCATATTAATCCTCAATTGTCCCCCGATACTCAGATTCCAATTCGTGCGCAAAGATTAAATCCTCCGCAACCTTTAAAGATGGTGCTATTTTCAGCGATTTATCCAAATGCGATACACGAACCATATCCATTAACGTTGGACAAAGATTAACCAAAATAAATATGCCACCAACAGACTGACATAAACGATGGGCAAGCACGCCTAATCGAATACCTACCTCGTCCGTTTGCTTAACGTGGATCATATCCAAAACAATATTCCGTTGTCCAATCGTATTCCGCAACAAAAACTCCCCTTTGAGTTTAGCGGCGTTATCCGCGTCAATCACATCGACATGAGGTTCTATGACAATATAGCGATCGTGCTTATCAATGGTATACTTCATTAGTCTATCTCCTTTGTTTGAGGATACAATGTACTAATAATTTAGCGTTTTCAAGGCGTTTGCCACATTTCTTTCCACACGTTCCAGTACGTTTTCCTGATCCGGGTACACAAACTTCTCTCCGACGATATGTTCGTATAGCTCAATATAACGTTCAGAAATGGAAGCTACTATCTCATCGGTCATCTCCGGAACGACCTGACCGTCTTTCCCTTGGAAGCCGTTTTCAATTAACCATTTGCGAACAAACTCCTTCGACAATTGCTTTTGTGACTCACCTTTTTCCTGGCGTTCCTGATAGCCTTCTGCATAAAAATAACGGGAAGAATCTGGTGTATGAATCTCATCGATCAACACAATTTTTCCATCTTTTTTTCCAAACTCATATTTTGTATCCACCAAAATTAGCCCTCTTTGCGCAGCAATTTCAGTACCTCTTTGGAACAATGCTTTGGTATATTGCTCCAATTGAATATAATCTTCCTCGCTTACGATACCTTTTTTCAAGATATCGGCACGTGAGATATCTTCATCATGTCCAACAGCAGCCTTTGTTGTCGGTGTAATAATTGGCTCAGGCAATTTGTCATTTTCTTTCAGTCCTTCTGGCAATGCCTCACCACATACTTCACGTTTGCCTGCAGCATATTCACGCCAAGCGTGTCCCGACAAGTAACCCCGAATAACCATTTCTACTTTAAACGGCTCACACATTTGACCGATAGTTACACTTGGATCCGGAACAGATACGACCCAATTTGGAATAATATCAGCCGTAGCCTTTAAAAATTTGGCTGCAATTTGATTCAACACCTGCCCTTTATAGGGTATAGGACGTGGAAGTACCACATCAAATGCCGAAATACGATCTGAGGCAACCATCGCCAAATAAGTATCGGCAATCGTATACACGTCACGTACTTTTCCTCGGTAAAAAGCAGTCTGATTTTCAAAATTGAAATTTGTTTCTTTTATAGCATTCATGTTCAAAGTAAAATTCAAATGTAAGTAATTGTTCATTTATGACTGCGTTTAATAGCATTCATAAATGCAGCGCATTTATTTAAGAGCTCGCTCGGCTCGATTTGTCTTTTAATATTAAATATCACCATACGCTTCGAGGATGCGGCGAACCAATTTATGGCGAACCACATCTCCACCGCTGAGGTGGATAATGTCTATTCCTTCGATATTCTCCAATAAACGAATCGAAGTAGACAATCCAGATTGATTTTTTTTCGGTAAATCTACCTGTGTCATATCACCTGTAACGATAAATTTTGCCGTCGGCCCCATACGTGTCAAAAACATCTTCAGCTGCATATCCGTTGCATTCTGAGCTTCGTCCAGAATCACAAAGCAGTTGTCAAGTGTTCGCCCACGCATAAATGCTAAAGGAGCGACCTCAATGGTCCGATTTTCCAGATAACCTTTTAGCTTCTCTGCTGGAATCATATCGTCCAATGCATCGTAGAGCGGTCTCAAATAGGGATCTACCTTCTCCTTTAAGTCGCCAGGTAAAAAACCGAGATTTTCTCCGGCCTCTACGGCTGGTCTCGTTAGAATGATCCTTTTGATTTCTTTATTTCGAAGTGCCCGAACAGCTAATGCAACCGCCGTATAGGTCTTTCCTGTACCCGCCGGTCCGATAGCAAATAAGATGTCATTTTTCGAAATACTATCCACCATCTTCCGCTGGTTGGCCGTACGTGCACGTACAATAAGACCATTAGGTCCATACACGATCGGTTCAGATCCAAAGGCTGCATGTTTGGCCGCAAGTTCTTTTTCTTGTTGGACAGCAGAACCTGCACTTGCTCCAAGGAGATTTTCAAAATCCAATAAGGTAATGTTGTTAAATTTCTCCAGATGAGCCATGACTTCCTTAAACGATTGCTCAAACAGATCTAATTCCTTCGCGTCTCCCAACACCTTCATTTCACTTCCGCGAGCTACAATCCGCAGTTTTGGGAATTGCTTCTTCAAATAATCGAAGTGCTCATTGTCTGCTCCCCATAATATGGGCAAATTCAGACCATCTAATGCAATTAGTAATTCGTTCAAATTTTATCCTATTTAGAATTAATTAGATTGTAGCCATTACACAATATCGTTCCTGTATAATACTATTCAAAATTAACGTATTCTAACGAAACAACCAAGAAGATACAGCGTACAAACGATGATGATTTAGAAGCTTATGGAGACAGCCCACAAAGGGGCACAAAGATTTCATTATACATAAAATCTTCGCTATGTTTGTGTATATCAATCGAAAAAAGACAGATTCAAAATAAGTTATCCAATTAGCTTTATAAATCATCTGATAAATAGTAATTTTGTCCACTATTTAGATAAATTTAAGGGTATATTTAAGGGAATTCGACAGCAATTCGATCTAGGATTTAGATTATAATGGCAGTAATTACATTAACAACAGACTTAGGACACAAAGATTTTTATCAAGCCGCGTTAAAAGGTAGTCTTTTATCGCAGTTGTCCGATGCCAATATTGTTGATATTACCCACGAAATTCCAGCATTCAATATCCCTCGGGCGGCCTTTGTATTAGGTAACGCTTATCATTATTTTCCTAAAGGAACCGTACACATTATCGGAATTAACACCCTGTTTCATGAAGAGTCGAAATATATCGGCATGAAATACAACGATCATTATTTCGTCGGTGCCGACAATGGTATTTTCAGTCTATTGCTGAATGGCAATGAACCACAGGAACTCTATGAGCTCAACTTGATGCAAGACCTTCGGTATCTTCACTTTCCGCTCGCAGATATCCTTTCTAAATCCGCCTGTCATATTGCCAAGGGAGGCAAACTGAAAGAAATCGGAACTTCAATGCAACAGCTCATCGAAAAAGTAACTTTGCAGCCTATCTTTGATAAAGACATGATCCGAGGCAACGTCATTTATGTGGATGCTTTCGGCAATGCCATTACCAATATCTCGAAAGATCTATTCAATAAAGTTCAAAAAGGACGTCATTTTGTCCTTTATTTCAAACGCAATGAAACCATTACCAACCTTTCCTGGCATTACAACGAAGTAGGAGAAGGCGAGAAACTTTGTTTATTTGGTATTTCCAACTACCTTGAAATCGCCATCAATAAAGGTAATGCAAGCCAGCTACTCGGACTTCACGATGACGATTCCAATGTAATTCGTATAGAATTTAAAGATTAATTTCATAAATTCATCTGTAATGCTTTCGCTCCATTTTTTTACCTTGGTCAAACTGATCATAGGGCTAAAATTGTAGATGTAGCTTTATGGCAAAATAAAATTTTACCATGAACGTTAGTTTAAACTAAACATTTGATAAATAGATCGTCCAAGTACATGATGAAATTCTTAAGATTCCTACTTCCAATCACCGTTCTTTTTTGCTTCTTTGAACAGGCCAAATCGCAAAACAACCCAGACTCCAGCTCTTTTGAGGTACAACGAAGCCGTGTAAATGACCTACTCGATGCCCGTCAACAGAAATTCGGGGCTTATGACACGAGCCTTAAACAAAAAACAGGACTTTTTGGTCTTTTCAAATCAAAAGGTGACATGCAAAAGAGCATCGATATCCTTAAAGATATCGTCATCACAGATAACAACATTTTCCTGGAAACCCAAAAACTATTGAAAATCAAAGATTTTGAAAAAGATAAATACCAACAATTGGCAACAGATTACGACAAGCAGGTCTCAGCCTATATAGGTACCATAAGTAAACTTCAAAAAGAAAACGAAAAGCTGCGGGCACAGGGAGAGAATACGTCCGGAAATCTACCGCTAAGCAACATCCTCCTCTATATCGCTTTACTTGTTATCGCCGTATTAGGATATTTACTCTATAAATTTAAAGCGCAACAAACAGCTTCAAAACAACAAAATTCAGGATAAAACGCCACAGCAATAGACATCTGCACAACGACAAACCACTTAAAACTGCTGTTTAAATCAGAAAAAGTACGATTCTACTTAAAAATTGACTAAAGTATGATAGCAAAATATTTTTAATCTCTTTACATTTGTCCTCGCAACAAAATTTGAAGTAGCGGATATGGCAAGAGGATTCAACAGCGGTAATAAACAAGAAGAAGATCTACCAAAACCAAAATTGAATAAGGAGCTCCTATTGAGAGCATCTAAATTGATGACCTATTTAAAACCTTATCGGTTTAAATTTGGGGTCGGCATGTTTTTCTTGGTATTATCCAGTTTGGCCATGCTCGCCTTTCCGGCTTTGCTTGGTGCCATGATTGATGCTGCGCAAGGCAAGCAAACTTATCCATGGCTTGCACCACATGTTTATTATATTGGTGGAATTGCCTTTATTATTCTGTCTTTTCTATCAGTCGTCTCTTTTTTTCGTATACGCATTTTTGTTGAAATTGCAGAACGTACGCTATCCGCATTACGCAAGGACACCTACCTCAAACTCATTTCATTACCAATCGAATTTTTCGCCAATCGTCGTGTCGGGGAATTAAACAGCCGCTTGTCTGCAGACCTTTCACAGATTCAGGATACGTTAACAACAACATTGGCTGAAATCTTAAGACAGTTGATTAGTCTCTGTTTCGGTGTATTCCTTTTGGTTTGGGTATCCCCCAAACTTGCGCTCATGAACCTTTGTATATTACCGATCATTGTTGTGGCTGCTATTATTTTCGGAAAATTCATCCGCGAATTGTCCAGACAAGCACAGGATAAAATGGCCGAGTCAAATAGTATTGTCCAGGAAACATTGTTGGGGATAAGCAATGTAAAAGCCTTTGTGAATGAATATTTCGAATTCAACCGTTACAGTAATCAGATGGATTCGGTCGTGAAATTAGCGGTCAAAGGAGCTACCTTCCGAGGTGCTTTTGCCTCTTTTATTATCTTCTGTATTTTCGGAGCTGTGATCGCTGTCATCTGGTATGGAGCGGCATTAGTTTCTATCCATGAAATGACAGTAGGCGACCTAACGACCTATATTCTATATTCGATGTTTGTGGCAGGCTCTATGGGCAGTTTTCCTGAGCTATATGCCAATATCCAACGCTCTTTGGGAGCGAGTGAACGGATTTTGGAAATTTTGGATGAGCCACAAGAAAACCTTAATGTGAAGCCAACTTGCAAGGAAGTCCACAAAACCATGACCGGTAAACTAAGCTTCAATCATGTTTCCTTTGCCTACCCAAGCCGTCCCGATATTGAAATCCTGAAAGACATCAACTTTACAGCCAATGCGGGTGATAAAATCGCTATAGTTGGCCCAAGTGGAACTGGAAAATCAACAATAGCTTCATTGATTCTACAATTCTACACAGCAAAAAAAGGGGAAGTTTGTTACGACGACAGACCGGCATCCGATTTTGAGCTTTGTGATATCCGCAACCAGGTCGCTATCGTACCACAGGATGTTTTGTTATTTGGCGGGACAATCCGTGAAAATATAGCTTATGGTAAGCTCGAGGCTAAAGAGGATGAAATTATAGCAGCTGCGAGACGTGCCAACGCGCATCAATTTATTTTAAATTTCCCTGAAGGCTATGACACCATTGTTGGTGAACGTGGCGTTAAACTCTCCGGTGGTCAGCGCCAGCGCATCGCCATTGCCCGTGCACTTTTAAAAGACCCGGCAATTCTTATTCTGGACGAAGCCACCTCTTCCTTAGACTCAGAGTCAGAAAGACAGGTACAGGAGGCATTGGAGGAATTAATGCGTGGACGCACCTCGATCATTATTGCACACCGACTATCGACCATTGTTGATGCCGATAAAATTATCGTTGTCGAAAATGGAATCGTATCTGAAAGCGGTACTCACTTTGAACTGCTCCAAAAAGAAAGCGGTCTCTATCAGCATCTGTATAATCTGCAGTCAAAGCAGCAGAAAATTGATATGTAAAATTTTGTTAATTATTGATTCTTTTTAAACAAATTCACCCTGTGATTGTTCATTTGGTATCATACTTGATTATCATTTGAATATATAACAAAATAGAAGAATTATGAAAAATAGCAAAAATGGATTAGTGGCATTTGCTTTGGTAGGATTAGCTGCGGGAGCTGCTGCATGGTATCTTTTAGGAACTGATGATGGAAAAAAACAATTAGATCGTGCAAATGATGGCATTAAAAGCTTAACTAAGTCATTGAAAGATCTTTCAAAAAAAGAAGCTAAAAAGGCACAAAAACTAGCTAACAGAGCTTCGGCCGAACTAGACCATTTGAAATCAAAGGCACAAGCAGCGTTCAGCAGAGCTTCAGATGATGCAGATGCACTGAAAAACAAAGCAAAAGAAGCCGGCAGAGAAGCTTTGGACCACGCCAATAATGCCGCTCAAAATTTGGCAAGCAAAATCGACAATACAACTGATGCTGCAAAGTCCAAAATTTCTAACGCATAAGTAGAAAAATAGGTCAAAATACATTTGTATCTTTGCTGCATATGACTTTGCTGCAACAGGTAAAAACTTTAATTCTTAAAGACATCATTCTGGAATGGCGTTCAAAATATGCTATTAACGGAATTCTACTATATGTCGTATCAACTGTTTTCGTCTGCTATCAAGCGTTCAAATCAGTTGATACGGCTACTTGGAATGCATTATTCTGGATCATTATGCTCTTCGCTTCGATCAATGCAATCAACAAAAGCTTCGTCCAAGAAAACCCAAACCGGCAACTTTACTATTATTCACTGGTCGATCCCAGAGCAATCATTTTAGCGAAAGTCATTTACAATATGATGATGATGACTCTGCTGGCGGTCATTGCCTATTTTGTCTATTCGACGATATTCAGAAACCCTGTCGGTGATCCAACCCTTTACTTCATTTCGGTCATCTTAGGCAGCATAAGTTTTGCGACTGTTTTTACCATGATCTCGGGGATCAGCTCCAAAGCAGGCAACAATAGCACCCTAATGGCCATCTTGAGTTTCCCCGCCATTATCCCGCTGTTAATCGTATTAATCAAGCTGTCTCGCAATGCAATAGAAGGCCTGGAAAGGGCTTCCAGCAGCAAAGAAATAATCGTATTACTTGCAATTAATGTAATCACCGTCACTATTTCTTTGTTGTTATTTCCGTACCTTTGGCGAGATTAAGTGTCAGAATTGAGAACAAACTAAATTCAATTTATCCATGAGAAAAAAATGGTGGAAAATATTAGCGGTAATGATTATCTGTGCGGTCATTATCAATGGTCTTTTAGGACCTGTTCCCCGCCTATTCATCCTTCACGAAAGCATACGAAATGTTTATTTTCATGTCCCAATGTGGTCTGCCATGTTCGTTATGTACTTGGTTTCCGTTATTTACAGTATTAAATACCTCAATACGGGCAAACAGGAGTATGACTTAATGGCCATTGAAGCTGTCAATACCGGAATAACATTTTGTTTTCTGGGGCTTGCGACAGGCATGCTTTGGGCAAACATCACCTGGGGAGAACCCTGGCCAAACGATCCGAAGCTTAATGGCTCTGCAATAGCAACACTTATGTATCTGGCCTATTTGGTACTCCGTAATGCGCTGGAAGAAGAGCAAAAAAGAGCAAAAATATCCGCTGTGTACAATATC
Organism: uncultured Sphingobacterium sp.; assembly: GCF_964277905.1. NCBI lineage: Bacteria > Pseudomonadati > Bacteroidota > Sphingobacteriia > Sphingobacteriales > Sphingobacteriaceae > Sphingobacterium > uncultured Sphingobacterium sp. Next base: position 4,045 of record NZ_CAXYKD010000001.1, on the reverse strand, counting down.
TTTGCATTCCCAATTATCATCGTGCTACTTTATATTCTACCGAAGATGACAGACTCTCTTCACCCCGGAAGTGGTGGAAACGCTGCCTTTGGCGATTTAAAAATGAGTAGCGAGCTACGTCCTACATTTTATGCAGCGATGATTGGCTGGCCAATGATTGCAGCTTGGATCTGTTCACTCCGCTATAGAGTACGTTTGCTCGAAAAGAAAGATTTGAACGCATAGAATTGAACGGCTAATACAATCCTTTATTTCTATCATAGAGAAATCGGATAAAGCCCAATCAATAAAAAAACAGGATATTACATAAATCAAATAGCGTGTATCGAATCATGTATAACAATGAAAACGACACGAATAATATTTTAAACAAATGAAAAAAATAACATTGTCAATCGCCTTACTACTCTTATCGACTTTGAGCACATTTGCACAAGATGATGTCGAGATGGCGACTGGATTGCGTAGCGAAGGTAAAATCTACGTTGTTGTATTGGTCATGTTGGTCATTTTTTTAGGTTTGGCTTTCTTCCTTTTCTTGCTCGATCGCCGTATCAGCAAATTGGAAAAAAAGAATAAATAGCATTTTATTGATCGCATACAATGATTATAAGTCAGTTTAGAAATTATTCACCCATCAATATTTTATTTCTATCCTTCGTGGGTTTTGTTTTATGTTTAGGCATATTTCTTCACCTTCCGGACAAACTTGATTCTGTAATCTTTGAACCTGCCTTGGGGAATCTTTTGGGAGAAAATAACTTAATCAACCTCTCTCCTTCGACCAATGTTTTTATCACACTGATCTTGACGATTTCTCAGGCAACGATACTCAATCGCATCACAAGCCATTTTAACCTGCTGGGAAAACCCAGTTTCTTGGTTGCTTTAATGTACATGACATTGGCCAGCCTGTTTTTACCATTTTTGGTATTGTCCCCGACCCTGATCTGTAATTTTATTTCGATATGGATGTTAAGCAAGTTGCTCTCCCTCTATCGGCAGACAGATGTTAAAGCCGAAATGTTTGATCTCGGTATGATTGTAGGTATAGGAAGTCTGATCTACTTCCCGTTTCTGAGTATGTTCTTCCTATTGTGGATAGGCCTACTCATTTTTAGACCCTTCAATTGGCGTGAGTGGATCACCCCTTTACTTGGCCTGGCAACAGTCTATTTCATCTTAGCGGTTATCTATCTATGGATGGGTAAAATGCAGCAGTTTTATACCATTTGGTTGCCGTTTACCTACAAATTTCCTACTGCTATCCGCATTCAATTAGTCGATTATTTGGTACTCGTCCCGGTAATCTTTACGTTAATACTCTTCCTTTTGGTATTGAAAGACAATTTTTTCAAAAGTGTCGTGCATATTCGCAAGTCATTTCAACTGTTGTTTTTTATGTTATGCCTAGCGATCGTCTCTTTTTATTGGAATAAAAAACTAACGGAGGCTCATTTTTTACTTTGTGCCCCTTCTATCGCTATTTATATGGCTTATTATTTCACCTATGCCAAAAAGAAATGGTTTTTTGAAGTCGTATACGCCATCATAACACTTACCATAATCTACTTTCAGTTTTTCTAAACTACTGTACAATAAGCGTTTAACCTTTTTTAACAAAATCGGCTTAACAAGCTCGCAAAAATTGAATAGTTTTGTATGCGATTAAAAGCAAAGAACATTTAATATAAGAGTCAGATAACTCGAAAATTTCACTAAAACTAAATAAACATTAGTTTCTCAATTTTATAGATTGACCATGCAGAAACGCTTTACAAGCTCTCTAAGAAATAAATCACTCCAACTGTTGTTAGCAGGTGGAATTTTAGCTAGTTCTACTACCGCATTTGCACAAAAAACGACATCCGCATCACCTTATTCTCAATTTGGACTTGGTCAGATGCGTGAAGATTTATTGCCACAATATAGAGGGATGGGAGGTGTCAATACCGCTATCCGGAGAATCAATGGCGTATACAATACCAACCCAAGCAACCCTGCATCTTATTCCGCAACACAGTTTACAACCTTTGATGCTGGTTTATACGGGAATTACACGCAGTTAAATTCGACGACCAGATCCGATAATACTGCTGACTTTGCCTTTAGCCACATCACGATGACTTTCCCAATGAAACGATTTGGTGGTATCAGCTTGGGTATCCTTCCCTACTCGGATATAGGCTATCGGACATCTTCATCTGGAACAGTCAATTCTGATCCCTATACGAAAGTATTCACGGGCGAAGGTGGTTTAACTAAAGCCTATGCAGGTTGGGGTGTACGCATTGTAAAAGGTCTGAGTATTGGTGCCAATATGTCTTATCTATTTGGAACCTTAAATGATTATAGCCGCGTGGAGTTTTTGCCTACATCCGGAGCATTAAATACACAACAACAAAATAAGCGCGAAATCCAAGGAATTATCTTTGATTATGGATTACAGTACGAACAACCTTTAAATAGAGAATATTCGTTGATCGTTGGTTATTCAGGATCGTTAAATAATGACATCAAAGAAAGAACAACAATTTTTAATACAAGAATTACACCTTCAACGGATCCAGACAATCAAAACATTCCTTTGGATAGTACCTATGTTTCTGGCCGTAGCAGCAGGCATTTGACGCTTCCGTTGAAACACAATGTAGGTATTACCCTTGCACGTAACAACCGGTGGTTGGTAGGGGCCGATTTTAAATATGCCGATTGGTCAAGATTTCAGACAAGAGCGGGTGAAAACGAACTACGGAAGAATTATGGCGTAGCCATTGGCGGTCAGATAACACCAGATGTTACTTCGCTCAAATATTTAAACCAAGTGGACTACAGAGTTGGTTTTAGGTATAATAAAACACAATATTTCTTAAGCGACCAAAATATCAACGATATGGCGGTTACTGTAGGCGTAGGTTTGCCATTGGCAAGAAATCAATTTTCAGGGGCCTTCTCTAAAATAAATTTCTCTGCAGAATTTGGCCAAATGGGTAAAATTAGCAATAGCCTCCTACGTGAACGTTATATTAACTTTAATATCGGCTTTACCCTAAATGACCGCTGGTTTAGAAAACCTCCTTTAGATTAATTAATACGATGGTACGCAAGGCATTTGCTTCATCCATATTCAAAAATATATCGCCCCTAGTAATATTATCTTTACTAGGGGCGCTCTCATTGACCTCTTGCGAACCAGATCTCAAAGAGGTGGATCGCCTTGCCAACATGAAAAAGGAAGAGGCGGTCGACATTTCACGTCATGTCGATATTATCTATAGCGATTCCACACGGGTAAAAGCGAATCTCACAGCGCCCGAAATGCGTATCAAACACGATAGCACCGAAGTATACGAATTTCCAAAAAGCATAAAAATCATCTTTTATGACGACAATTTAAAGGAAACTCAGCGAATCACTTCCGACCATGCTATTCGGCGGGAAAAAGAAAAGACGACCACCTTTACAAAAAATGTGGTGGTAACGATGGCTGACGGTTCTATCATCAAAACAGAAGAGATCATCTATGACGAAAGTAAAACCGATAGCAACAGCAACATGACCTTTTATAATCATGTTCCTATTACGGCATTCTTTCGAGATAATCGCGGCAACTTACAAGGTTCATCATTTACTTCGGACAAAGATTTTAAACATGTCAATATAGCCAATGCAACTGGGTATACGGTCATTACCAACAACAACCTCTTCCCTTCACTAGGTAAATAGCTCATCGTGGGCCATAAACCAGATTCCGGTTTGGTTTAAAAGCGGCTATGGATCTGATACAATGGTTCCAGACTGTTTATTTATACGATTAAGTTATTCAAAACGAATCATTTGAACTAAAAGAGAACAAAAAACTCCACTTTATACAAATAGTTTTCAAATTTGTTTTGCTACATTCAGGAAAATATTCCGTTTTTTTTTATAAAAATTGTATCTTGCACCGCATTTTGCTATGCTATGCATAAATTAACGAAATACAAGTATTTACACAATATAAACACAATAAGCAGACTATGGGATTAATGGGCTTTTTGCGTAA